>NZ_JAMQQG010000300.1 GCF_023716925.1 Frankia sp. R82 | reverse complement strand
GCGCTGAGCGGGACGTGCCCGCCCCTGGCCCGGCTGGCGCCGCAGGCCGCGCGTCGGACGGTCCCGAGGCCGACGGTCTCGGGTTGGCGGACCCCGCGCCTGGCGCTCCTTGGCCCGGCGTCCCCGAGCTCGGGGACGCGGAGCTCGGGGACGCGGAGCTCGGGGACGCGGAGCCTGGCGCCCCCCGCACGGGTTCCCCCGGAGCGGACGTCCCGGAGGTAGGCACCGCCGGTGCTGCGGCCGGTGCTGCGGCCGGTGCTGCAGCTGGGCCAGCCGGTGTGCCGGAAGCAGGTGGTGCCGCCGAGCCGGGCGCGGCCGGCGAACCAGAGCGCGCCGCTGGTGCGGGTGGGGTCCGCACGGGTGGCGTGCGGGCGGGTGGTGTCGATGTCGATGTCGATGTCGATGTCGATGCGGCGGCGGCTGGCGGGCGGCCGGGCGGGCGGGCGGTCCCCGGAAAGATCCTCCGCTCTTCGGAGCGGACGGGTCCGAACGGATATGGCCGACCACCGGGACCGCCCGAGCCGGCGGAACGCGGCGGTGACCCCGCTGGCACCGACTGCCCGCTCTGGGGAGATCCCGCTGATGGCTCGGCCGATCGCGACTCGGTCGGCCTCGATGGGGCCGGCTGTTGCGGGGCCGGCTGTTGCGGGGCCGGCCGCGATGAGGCCGGATCCCGTTGAGCCGGTCGCGGCTCACCTGGCCGCGACTGGGCCGATCGCGGCGTGTTCTGACCGGCGCGGGGGGCCGGCGAGCCGACGTCTCCCCCCCTGCCGGCGCCCGCGGACTGCACCGATCGGTCGGTGGACTGCACCGATCGGTCCTCGGACTGCACCGATCGGTCGGTGGGCTGATCCGACCGGTCCCCGGAGTGCGCTGACCGGTCGGCCGACTGCTGACCGTCCGGATCTGACCCCTGTGCCACCATCCGACCACTCCCTGACATCCGCCTGGCGCGTGGCGTCCCCTCCCGACGGGGGACGCCACCGGTCCCCGCGGGGCGCTGTCCGCCGCGGGCGGAACACCGGCACAGGCGGATGCGACGGGTCACATCATGACAGCCACATGTTCGTGGGATGGGACGGGTACATCCGATTTGGTGCTACACGCCCCAGGTCAGGGTGTCGGTCAGATCGCCTCACCGATCCGGTGCACACGCATCGTGTTGGTCATGCCGGCGACGCCCGGCGGGGTTCCGGCGACAACGACGACAAGCTCGCCCGGCCGGCACCGGCCGATCTGCAGCAACGCGGTGTCCACCTGACGGACCATCTCGTCGGTGTTCTCGGCGAACGGGACCACGAAGGTCTCCACGCCCCAGAACAACGCCATCTGGTTGCGGACGGCGGGGATGGGCGTGAAGGCGAGGACCGGCACCTCGCTGCGGTAGCGGGCGAGCCGGCGGGCGGTGTCGCCGGACAGGGTGTGCGCCACGAGGTACCGCGCCCCGACAGCGTTGCCGACGGACGCCGCCGCCTGGGCGAGCGCCCCGCCGAGCGTGCGTGGCTCCGTGCGCAGCAGCGGGATGCGCGCCAGGTCCGCCTCTGCGGTCTCGATGATCCGCGCCATCGTGGCGACCGACTCGATCGGGTACGCCCCGACGCTCGTCTCCGCCGACAGCATGATCGCGTCAGCGCCGTCGAGGACGGCATTGGCGCAGTCGCTGGCCTCGGCCCGGGTCGGCCGCGGCGCGCTGACCATGGACTCAAGCACCTGGGTGGCGACGATGACGGGCTTGGCCCGCTCCCGCGCCTGGCTCACGGCCCGCTTCTGCACCAGCGGGACGTCCTCCAGCGGCAGCTCGACGCCAAGGTCACCGCGGGCGATCATCAGGCCGTCGAAGGCCTCGATGATGCCGTCCAGGGCCTCGACGGCCTGCGGCTTCTCGATCTTGGCATGGACCGGGAGGCGGATGCCGAGCTCGTCCATGATCGCGTGCACCGGCTTGATGTCGGCTGCGCCACGCACGAACGACAGCGCGATCATGTCGACCCCGAGCTGGAGGGCGAACCGCAGGTCCTCGCCGTCCTTGTCGCTCAGCGCCGGCACCGTCAGGGCGGCACCGGGGATGTTCATGCCCTTGTTGTTGCTGACCGGACCGCCGATGATCACGGTGGTGTGGACGTCGGTTTCGGTGACGCCCTCGATCTGCAGGACGAGCCGGCCGTCGTCGACGAGGATGCGGTCGCCGGCGGAGACGTCCGCGGGCAGGTCGGAGTAGGTGGTACCGACCTGCTCGGCATCGCCGGGCACGTCCCGCACGGTGACGGTGAACCGCTGACCCGGGGTGAGAGTGACCTTGCCGTCGGCGAAGGTGCCCAGCCGGATCTTCGGGCCCTGCAGGTCGGCGAGGATGCCGACGTTGCGGCCGGCGGCCTCCGCAGCCTCACGCACCCGGGCGTAGACGGCGGCGTGCTGTTCGTGTGTTCCATGGGAGAAGTTCAGGCGGGCGATGTCCATTCCCGCGTCGATGAGGGCCCGGACGTTCTCCGGCGAGCTGGTCGCCGGGCCGAGGGTACAGACAATCTTGGCTCTACGAGGCACACACAAAGCCTAAGTAATGATCGTCGGTCATTGCGCACGGGGGCCACCGGATGCTGCGAGTGGCGCACCAAGCAGTAGTCACATCAGGGCAATCAGGTACATGCTGCGTGTGGCCGCCAGACGGCGTACCGTCCGTATCGTCGCCCACGCGACGCGTGTCCGGTGACGCACCATACAGGACACATCTTCGCGACGCCGTCGAGCAACCGGAGTCCGGCATGAATCGAAATCCTGCAATTCACCGCCGTCCCTCCGGCGACATCGACATCGCGCTCGCCGAGCCCGACCCCGCCGCCACGGGTTCCGGGGTGGCGCGCACCGCGTCCGTCGGCGCCGGTGCGGCCGGCGCTGGCCTGGCCGGCGTCATCGAGACCGGTGGCGATCTCGTGGACGGCGCCGTGACCGCCGGCCCCGGCGGTCCGTAGGCCGGTCACCGTCCGATCTCTGCGGCCCACGGGCCCGCCGCGCCCCGAAGCCCCGTGTGCCACGGGTCGTCACCATCGGGCCAGGACACGCCGGCCCGGACGCAGCCCCGGTCCCGCGCGGCCCCGTCGGCCACCGGCTCCCGCAGACCGTCCGCAGTGGCCCGGCGCCCCACCTGGAGACGCCGGTCACGGATCGACCGGGCGGCGAGGACCCCCGGCCGGCGCCTGGACCCGGCCGAGACCTTCCTCACGACGTCGGTTACGGCGACACGGCCGTGCCAGAGTCGCGCCGATCCGCCACAGCGATGCGGATCGGCGCGACCCGTCAGGTGAGAACTGAAGGCGCCGACTCTGTAACGGAAAGAAACTGGGTGCGGTACAACTCGGCGTAGAGGCCCTGCGCGGCGAGCAGATCGACGTGGCTGCCGCGCTCGATGATCCGTCCACCGTCGACGACGAGGATCAGGTCGGCGTCGCGCACCGTGGACAGCCTGTGCGCGATCACCAGCGAGGTGCGCCCGGCCAGCGCTGCCTGCAGGGCGGCCTGCACAGCCGCCTCCGACTCGCTGTCCAGATGTGCGGTCGCCTCGTCGAGGATCACCACCCCGGGGTCGCGCAGCAGCAGGCGGGCGATCGCCAGCCGCTGCTTCTCTCCGCCGGACAGTCGCTGGCCGCGGTCGCCGACCACGGTGTCCAGCCCGTCCGGCAACGCTCGGATCAGCGCGTCGATCTGCGCCGCGGCCAGTGCCGTCCACATCTGGTCGTCGGTGGCCGCAGGATGCGCGAAACCCAGGTTGGCCCGGATCGTGTCATGGAACAGGTGCGCATCCTGGGTGACGACACCAACCCCGGCACGCAGCGACTCCAGCCCGATGTCACGCACATCGAGGCCGGCCAGGCGCACCGCGCCCGACCCGACGTCGTAGAGCCGGGGGACGAGCTGACCGATCGTCGTCTTGCCCGCGCCGGACGGGCCGACGATCGCGATCATCTGGCCGGGCTCGGCCCGGAAGCTCACCTCGTGCAGCACCGGGGTGGGAATCCGGGTCTCGAGCACCGCCACCGACTCCAGCGAGGCCAGGGACACCTCGCTGGCCGCCGGATACCGGAACCCCACCCGGTCGAACTCGACGGCGAGGGGGCCGGCCGGCAGCGCGACGGCGCCGGGCCGGTCGACGATCGCGGGCTCGAGGTCGAGCACCTCCAGCACCCGTTCGAACGACACCAGTGCCGTCATCACGTCGACGTGCACGCTGGACAGGCCGCTGAGCGGCCCGTAGAGCCGGGAGAGATAGGCGGTGAGGGCCACCAGCGTGCCGACCTGCAGATCCCCCGAGATGGCCAGCCGGCCACCGACGCCGTACACCACCGCGGTGGCGAGTGCGCCCACCAGGCTCAACGAGACGAAAAAGATTCGGCCATACATGGCCTGCGAAACGCCGATGTCACGTACCTGTGCCGCCCGACGGCGAAAGTTGGCCTCTTCCCGTGCCGGGGAGCCGTAGAGATGCATCAGCATCGCGCCGGAAACGTTGAAGTGCTCGGTCATTGTGCTGTGCATCTGCGCGTTCACTTCATAGCGTTCTCGGGTGAGCCCGGCCAGACGCGGACCGAGCGCCCGCGCGGGAACAAGCAGAACGGGCAGCAACACCAGGGAAACCAGGGTGATCTGCCACGACAGCGCCGCCATCGCGGCCAGCGTGAACACCGCGGACAGCACGTTTGACAAAACGGACGACAACGTGTTGGTGAACGCCGACTGAGCACCGAGGACGTCGCTGTTGAGCCGGCTCGTCAGCGCGCCGGTCTGGGTACGGGTGAAGAACGCCAGCGGCTGCCGCTGGACGTGACGGAAGATCTGGCTGCGCAGCTCGTAGACCAGCCCCTCGCCGATGCGGGCCGAGTACCAGCGCTGGCCCAGCGCCAGGGCCGCGTCGGCGAACGCGACCGCGACGGCGATCCCGGCGAGCAGCTCCACGTAGCCGGTGCGATGCCGCATGATCCCACCATCGATGATCTCCCGCAGCAGCAGTGGAACCGCAGCCCCCAGCGCGGCGCTGGCCGCGATCAACAGCAGGAAACAGGTCAGCTGCCAGCGCCATGGCGCAGCGAAGGCCGCGATGCGGCGCACCGTCCCCGGTCGCAGCGACACCTTGACCACCGAACGGTCCCGGGTGGCACTGCGCATCATCGCCCGACTTCCGGCGCTCATTCGACTCCCAGCGCTCGTTGCTTGCACTGTAATCAGGTAAGCGCGGTCGCCGCCTCAACATTCCAGCCCAGAGCCCCGCGCCGCCACCGGTGCCCTGCCCTCCAGTCGCACCGTGGACGTCCCGCCCCGGTCCGACGTCCAGCACAGGCCCGACGTCCAGCACAGGCCCGACGTCCAGCACAGGCCCGACGTCCAGCACAGGCCCGACGTCCAGCACAGGCCCGACGTCCAGCACAGATCCGGTGTGCGGCCGGGAGATCATGTCAACCGGCAGCGAGGTCAGGGGCTGTGCCCACCAGGCGCTCCCAGGCGAGCAGTTCCGCACCGCCCGGTTCGGTGGCCCGCAGCAGCGCCTTGACCTCTGCGGCGATGCCGGCCGGGACGGCAAGCAGACCGGCCGCCAGGGCGGCGAGCTCGGTTTCGAGCCGAGGCGGTGGCACCACCCGCTGGGCCAGCCCGATCCGCAGGGCCTCCGTGGCGCCGAGCGGACGGGCGGTGAGACTCAGATCGAGGGCGGTCGGCGCGCCGGTCAGACGGACGAGATCGGCCAGGGCGCCGGCGGCGGGAAGCAGGCCCAGCCGGGCCGCCCAGTCGAGGCGCAGGCCGGCATCCGCGGCAAAGATCCGCAGGTCACAGACCGCCGCCAGGGACGTGCCCAGGTCATCGGCCCAGCCGGAGACGGCGGCGATACTGATCAGATCGGTGGCGGTGGCGAGTCGATCCAGTGCCTGCCGCCAACCACGAAGCTCGTTCATCGCGGGACGGCCCGAGTCGGCCATCCGGGTTCGGGTGGCCGCGGTGTCGATCGCGACCGGGGAAGAACCGTCGATCAGCATGACAGCGAGACGAACGTCGCCCGTCATCTGCCGGAGAGCATCACCCAGGGTGACGCCGAACGCCCCAAGCTGATCGGGGTGGCCTCGGCCGTGCAGCCGGACCCTCGCGACGGGACCGACCACCTCGACCTGAAGCCCGGCCGCCGCCGATCTGGCGGCGGCCGGTACCGCCATGGTCAGGGAGTTTTCTTCTTGGTGCCCCGGGTTGCACCACCACGGCCACGCAGGGTGGTACCGGACTCCGAAAGGATCCGGTGGACAAACCCGTACGAACGGCCAGAGGACTCGGCAAGCAGACGGATGCTCTGCCCTCCTTCGTACTTCTTCCGAAGATCGGCAGCCAGCTTGTCCCGCTCGGCGCCGGTGATCCGGGTTCCTTTCCTAAGCTCGGCCAACGTGGCCCCCTCCGTGCTCGATGATCTGCGAACCGATCTTCACTCAGCCCGAGTAATCGCGCCACTCGAAGCAGATGTGATCCATCACACGCGGCACATCGCAGCGTGACCGCTCCGACACACCGCTCCCTCCACTTGTTCCTCGCTGGCCGTGACTCAGGGACAGATCTGCCCATGCACGTACCGGCACACCGCCGGCCGGGCACGGG
This sequence comes from Frankia sp. R82, assembly GCF_023716925.1. Taxonomy (GTDB): domain Bacteria; phylum Actinomycetota; class Actinomycetes; order Frankiales; family Frankiaceae; genus Frankia. The sequence continues at coordinate 24,616 of NZ_JAMQQG010000300.1, read as the reverse complement.
GAGCATGCACGAGGACCAGTGTCCCCAATCCCCTACGCCCGGCCTAACAACGGCAACGGCGCGTCGCCACGAACATCGCCATCGAGCTCACGGCGATCTTCCAGCGACGTGATACCGCAGGTACAGCCAACAGTCGATCACTGTACCGAGCCGATCCGGAAACGGCGAACGGCGCAGATCAAACCGACTGATTCCTCACATCGACGCCCAGAGCACGCAACCATGGAGGCATCCCGCCACACCACCCCCCATCACCACCACCGATCCACACACGGCCACCACCCTCAGCCATCAACACCCACCGAAACCCAGCCAACACATGTAGTCCGCCCGCCCTGTACACACCGTGTTCACTTCCTCGCCTGTATCCGTCTACCCCTGCGCTCCCCGGTCCGACGGCGGCCCCGGACCGGTCCGGCTGCAGGACTCGTTACGGTTCAGCTGTGGTCTGTGCAGTGGTGGCGACTCCTCGGAGGACAACCCGGGCATGCCCGATCACAACCAGCCTCGCCGTGGGCGCGGTACCGCACATGGCGACGGAAGCCCGGTGAGCGTCACCGAGGACACCCCTCCCCCCGCTGCCGCCGAACCACCGACACCCCGCGCCCTGGACTCCGGACCGCCCGACGCCCGATCGTCGGCACCCGGATCATCGATCCGGGCCGAGCTCGTCGAGGCCGGGATCTGGCTGACGCTGGTGGCCTTCGGCCTGGTCGGCACCGTCATTCTCGCGAGCTCCCACGTTGCGCTCGGCCTGCGCGAGCCGCCCTGGCACGATGGCTGGCAGGCCCGGTTCGACCCGCTGATCGTGGTACCCGCCGTCGTCGCCGCGATCATCCTCGTCCTGATCGGACGGTGGGCGGCCACCGTCCATCCCGCCCCACCCCGTACGCGCGGGGCCGCGGTGCCAACGGCGCCGGAGTCGGGGCCGGCGGAGTCGGGGTCGGGGGTGTTCCGGCTGTCGTGGCCGGTGCTGCTGCTGGTGGGCTACGTCGGGTCACTGGCCTGGACCTTCGCCCTGGCACTGGTCGCCCCGGGCGGGATCCGGGCGGGACTGCGTGCGCCGGCCGACCTGGTCACGGCCGCGCACGCCATCGGCAACGACCCGCTCGCCATGGTGGCCGCCTACACCGATCACGTGCCACCCGCCACCGCGGGTTCCGTGGACGTTCTGCCCGCGCACCCACCGGGTCCCCTGCTGGCCGCCTGGACGCTCGCCCGGCTGGGTCTTTCCGGCGCCGTACCGCTCGGGATCGCGTTCACCCTGATCGGCGCGCTGACCGTTCCGGTCGTGTGCGTGGCGGTGCGCTCGCTGTGCCATGAGACCGCCGCCCGCCGGCTGGTCCCCATCCTGGTGCTCGCCCCGTGGAGCGGCTGGATGGCCGCCTCGCCCGATGCGGTGACCGCCCTGCTGGCCGCCCTCGCGGTCGCGGTGGGCGTGGTCGGGTGCGAGCCGGGCCGTCGCTACTCGGCGTGGTGGGCACTGGCCAGCGGACTGCTACTCGGCCTCGCCGCACTGTTCGGCTATGCGCCGGTCTGGCTCGGCGTGGCCGTGGCGGCCGCCTACTTCGTCCGGCGCCGCCCGCTCCTCAACGCGGTGACCGGTCTCGGCGCGCTGCTCCCCTTGTTCCTGTTCGCGGCCTGGGGTTTCTCCTGGCCGGACGGACTCGCCCTGGCCCGGGTCCCCCACCAGCCGCTGGCCGCGACCCTGGCCTGGGCGTTCCTCGACCTGACCGTCGCCCTGCTGGGTGCCGGCCCGGTGGCCGTCCGGGCGGCACGCCGACTGCGCCTTACCCCCGGTTGGCCGTTCCTGCTCGGCGCCACCGCGGCCGCCCTGTTCGCCGCCCTCGCCCGACTGGCCGAAGGCGGCACCCAACGCACCTGGCTGCCGCTGCTCCCCTGGCTGCTGGTCGCCGCGGTCGCCCCCCGCCCCCGACCCGCCGGCCCCGGTGACCGCGTGCGCGCCGGAGCACTGCCTGTCATGCTGATGTCACTGGGAGCGGCCGGAGCGATCGTCCTGCGCCTGTTCATGGGCGGCCCGTCGTAACCTGCTCGGCGCCCGGACGAGCGCGGCGCGGGCGAGATGGACTCAGGCGGACGGCACCGCCGGCACGGGCTCGGTGAAACCGGTCGGGGCCGGCTGGGGATCGCGGGGGATGTCGGGCTCGAGAAAGATGCGCAGCCGGGTCGGCACCGCGGCCCGCAGGGCCACCTCGGCACCGTCGATGGTCGCGGCGACCTCGCGCATCGTGGCCGCGGGCGGGATGCCGATCTTCGCGGCGACGAGCAGCTCGTCCGGACCCAGGTGCAGTGTTCGCAGGTGGATGAGCGCGGACACACCCGGTGCGGCGGCGAGGGTGGTGCGGATGGTGGCGACCGTGGCGGGGGTGGCCGCCTCGCCGACCAGCATGCCGTAGGCCTCGATGGCGACCAGTATCGCTACGACGAGCAGCAGGATGCCGATGGCGAGGGTGCCCGCGCCGTCCCAGATGGGGTCGTCGAGCAGCAGGGTGAGGCCGACCCCGCCGAGCGCGAACAGCAGGCCGAGTTCGGCGGCGAGGTCCTCGAGCAGGACGATCGGCAGCTCGGGTGCCCGCGCCTCGCGGATGAACTGCCACCAGGAACGTCCGCCGCGGGTGTGGTTGGACTCCCGGATCGCCGTGGTGAACGAGAAGGTCTCCATCCCGACGGCGACCACCAGCACGACGATGGCGATCAGCCCGCTTTCCAGCTCGTGCGGGTGCCGCAGTTTCTCGATGCCCTCGTAGACGGAGAACAGCCCGCCGACGCTGAACAGCACGATGCCGACCAGGAACGCCGCGATGTAGCGGGCCCGCCCGAAGCCGAAGGGATGCTCCTCGTCGGCGGGGCGGGCGGACTGGCGCTGGCCGAGCAGCAGCAGGCCCTGGTTACCCGAGTCGGCGACCGAGTGGATGGACTCGGCCAGCATCGACGATGACTGGGTGAACAGGAATGCCACGAACTTCGTGACCGCGATGCCGAGGTTCGCGGCCAGCGCCGCCAGAACCGCCTTCGTGCCGCCCTGCGTACTCACAAACCGCTCTCCCGTGTCGTCCGACGACGCGCCCCGCGCCCCATGCCCCATGCCCCATGCCCCGGGCCTCGCGCCCAGCTCCAGCGATCATGCCAGGGTGATGAGTTCCATCAGATCGGGGGACCAGTTGTCCTCGACGCCGTCCGGCAGCATGAGCACCTTCTGCGGGTCGAGCGCCTCGACCGCGCCCGGATCGTGGGTGACCAGCACGACCGATCCCTTGTAGGTGGCCAGCGCGGCGAGCACCTCGTCACGCGACGCCGGGTCGAGGTTGTTGGTGGGCTCGTCGAGCAGCAGCACGTTCGCCGAGCTGCAGACCAGCCCGGCGAGCGCGAGGCGGGTCTTCTCACCGCCCGACAGCGTCTTCGCCCGCTGCTCCACCACGTCCCCGCTGAACAGGAACGCGCCGAGGATGCGGCGCAGCTCCACGTCGGACGTGTTCGGGGCCGCGGCCCGCATGTTGTCGATCACCGAACGGTCGGCATCCAGCGTCTCGTGTTCCTGAGCGTAGTAGCCCAGGCGCAGCCCGTGGCCAGGATGAACCTGCCCGGTGTCCGGCTGCTCCTGCCCGGCGAGCATCCGCAGCAGCGTTGTCTTGCCGGCGCCGTTGAGGCCGAGGATGACGACCCGCGACCCGCGGTCGATCGCGAGATCGACGCCGGTGAACACCTCCAGCGACCCGTACGACTTCGACAGGCCGCTGGCGGTCAGCGGGGTGCGCCCGCACGGTGCGGGGTCGGGGAAACGGAGCTTCGCGACCCGGTCGGAGACGCGGATCTCGGCGAGCCCGGCGGCGAGCCGTTCGGCCCGGCGGTCCATCTGGTGGGCGGCGCGGGCCTTGGTCGCCTTCGCCCGCATCTTGTCGGCCTGGACCTTCAACGCGTCGATCTTCTTCTCGGCGTTGGCCCGTTCCCGCTTGCGGCGGCGCTCGTCCTGCTCACGCTGGGCGAGGTAGGTCTTCCAGTTGACGTTGTAGACGTCCAGGGCGGCACGGTTGGCGTCCAGGTGGAAGACCTTGTTCACGCACCGGTCGAGCAGGTCGACGTCGTGGCTGACGACGATCAGCCCGCCGGAATGGGCCCGCAGGTAGTCACGCAGCCAGACGATCGAGTCGGCGTCGAGGTGGTTGGTCGGCTCGTCGAGCAGCAGCGTGGCATCCGCGTTGCCGGACCCGGCGAACAGGATGCGGGCGAGTTCCACCCGCCGGCGCTGCCCACCGGACAGGGTGGCCAGCTGCTGGCCGAGCACCCGGTCGGCCAGACCCAGCGACGAGCAGATCCGCGCGGCCTCGGCCTCCGCGGAGTAGCCACCGAGCGTGCCGAACCGATCCTCCAGGTTGCCGTAGCGACGGATCGCCGCGTCGCGTTCGCGACCGTCGACCAGCTCGGCCATCTCGACCTGGAGCTTCTCCATGTCACGCAGGATCACGTCCAGCCCGCGGGCGGACAGCACCCGGTCGCGGGCGGAGTCCGTCGGGTCGCCGGCGCGCGGGTCCTGCGGCAGGTAGCCAAGCTCGCCGCGGACGTCCACGGAGCCCGCGAACGGGATGCCCTCGCGGGCCAGCACCTTCAGCAGGGTCGTCTTGCCGGCGCCGTTGCGCCCGACCAGACCGATCCGGTCCCCCGCCTGGACCCGGAAGGAGACGGGCTCGATCAGGGTTCGGGCTCCGGCACGCAGTTCGAGCTCGGACGCAATGATCATCGAGGTGGGGCCTCTTTCGGGCTTGCCGGGGACGCTTCGGACTTGCGGCGACGCCAGGTCGGCGTCGAACGGCTACCGGTCGGACAGCCGCCGGCCGGACAGCCATGGTCGGCGGGCGCACCCCCGATTCGGCGGAACCTGCCGCGGGTTCACCATGCCGGGACGCGCATGCCGTCCAGCCTACGGGGCATCGCTGTCAGGGCTGGCCCCACGGGATCGGACCCGACCGGTCGACACCGGGGTGAGCCAGGTCGGCCCATCCTGGATCGCTGGTCACACAGCCTTTTCACAGCCTGAAGTGTTCCGTATGACTTCCTTAACGGGCCGAGAATGGCGCTCGGACTCAGCCTCCTCACAGGTTGCGACTGAAGTATCGGGCCCATGACGCAGCCTCCGGAGCCGTCCGGACCCACCGGCTCGTCGCCGGCCAGTACAGCCGACGGCTCGGTACCCACCTCCCGGCCGGGACCAGCCGTCCCCGTGGTGCCTGCGCAGGCAGCCCCGGCGACGCCGCCCGTCACATCCGAGCCGCCGACGACCGAGCCGCCGACGACCGAGCCGGCCGCGAACGAGCCGGCGCCGTCCCCGAGCGCACCTGCCGTTGACGCCGGCGCGGTGCCCTGGCGTCGGTGGGTGAGCGGGTCGGCAGACGACCCGGTCTGGGCCCGCCCGGCGCTGGTCGCGCTGCTGGCCGCCACCGCACTGCTCTACCTGTGGGACCTCGGTGCCACAGGCAACGGGAACAGCTTTTATGCAGCGGCCGTGCAGTCCGGGACGAAGAGCTGGAAGGCCCTGCTGTTCGGCGCGCTCGACCCGGGCACCTTCATCACGGTCGACAAACCACCGGCCTCGCTGTGGGCGATGGCCCTGTCCGGGCGGATCTTCGGGTTCTCCAGCTGGAGCATGCTCGTGCCGTCCGCCCTCGGCGGCGTCGTCGCGGTCGGGCTGATGTACGCGATGGTGCGTCGCTGGTTCGGCCCGGCGGCCGGGCTGCTCGCCGGCGTGGTGCTGGCGCTCACCCCGGTCGCGGCGCTGATGTTCCGGTTCAACAACCCCGACGGCGTGCTGACGTTCGTCCTGGTCCTCGCGGCATACTGCCTGGTGCGGGCACTGGACCGGGCGTCCACCGGGTGGCTGGCGGCCGCCGGGGCGGCGTTGGGCCTGGCGTTCCTGACGAAGATGCTGCAGGGCTTCATCGTCCTGCCGGCCTTCGTCCTGGCCTACCTGGTCGCCGCGCCCACCGGGCTGTGGCGGCGGGTATGGCAACTGCTGGTCGGGGGCGCCGCCGTCGTGGTCGCCGCCGGCTGGTGGGTGGCGACGGTGGAGCTGTGGCCGAAGGACTCCCGGCCCTACGTCGGCGGCTCGACCGACAACAGCGTGCTCAACCTGACGTTTGGCTACAACGGGCTGGGCCGTGTCTTCGGCGGCAGTGGCAACGGCGGGGGCGGGGGCCGGGGCGGCAGAGGCGGCGGGGGTGCTTTTGGCGGCCAGCAGGCAGGCTGGCTGCGACTGTTCGGTGATCAGATCGGCGGGCAGGTGAGCTGGCTGGTTCCCGGGTCGCTGGTGCTTCTGCTTGGTGGTCTGTGGGTGACCCGACGGGCCCCGCTGACCGACCGGTCCCGAGCGGCCCTGTTGTTCTGGGGCGCCTGGACGCTCATCACGTCGATCACCCTGAGTCTCGCGCAGGGAACGTTCCACCCGTACTACACCGCGTCGATCGCACCGGGCATCGCGGGGCTGGTCGCCTCCGGCACCGCCATCGCCTGGCGGGAGCGGCAGGTCGTACTGCCCCGGGCGGCGCTGGCCGCCGCCGTTGTGGTCAGTGGACTCTGGGCATTCGTGCTGCTCAACCGCACCTCATCGTGGTATCCGTGGCTGCGGGTGGTGGTCCTCGTCGCCGCGGTGGTCGCCGGGGTGGCCCTGTTCGCCCGCCGTGCTCTGGCCGGACGCGGCGCGCTCGCCGTGGCCGTGGCCGGTGTCGTAGCCGTGCTCGGCGGCCCGGCCGCCTACACCGCGGCGACCGTGACCACCGCGCAGTCCGGGGGGAATCCCACGGCTGGTCCGTCCGGGCAGGGCGGGCAGGGCGGGTTCCGCGGCGCCTTCGCCGGTGCCGGCCAGGCCGCACGGTTGCGCACCACCAGGACGGTCGCCGGTCGCGTTGGCACGACGGGTACGACCGGGCGCTTCGCTGGCATCGGCGGGACCGCCGGTGCTGGTGGCGGCTTCGGCAGGGGCGGTGGCTTCGGTGGCGGTGGGGCCGCGAGCGCCCAGCTCACCACGCTGCTGAAGAACGGCAGCCAGGGCTATCGGTGGGCCGCGGCCGTCTCGGGCTCATCGGAGGCCGCGACGCTCGAACTCGCCTCGAACACGTCCGTCATGGCGATGGGTGGCTTCGGCGGTCGCGACCCGGCGCCGACGCTGACCCAGTTCGAGCAGGACGTGCGCACCCGTCAGGTTCACTACTTCCTCGGTGGCGGCACGGGCACCGGTGGCATGGGCCCTGGCACGGCCTCGGCCCGCGGCGGACAGGGCACCGTTCGGCCGGCCCCCGGCAACGTCGGCGGCACAACCGCAGGCCAGCCGGGCGCAGGCTTCGGCCAGCAGGGCAGAGCGGGACGACGCGGGGGGTCGACTACCGCGATCACCTCCTGGGTGCAACAGCACTACACCCCGATCACAGTTGATAGCCAGACCATCTACGACCTGACCAGGCCCATCAGCGCCCAGCCCGCCGGCGACCAGACCACGTAGACGGATTTTGCGTGGTCCGTGCAGGCGCCTGTCAGGCGAGGCGGGTGACGTTGACGGTGACGCCGAGGGAGGTGGAGGCGCCGCCGGAGTAGACGCCGCGCATGGGGGGGACGTCGTTGTAGTCACGGCCGCGGGCGACGACGACGTGCTGCTGGCCGGCGGGCACGGCGTTGGTCGGGTCGAAGCCCCACCATTCGCCGATCCAGCCCTCGACCCAGGCGTGCGACTGACCGGCCACCGTCTCGCCGACCTCGGCCGAGGCGGACGGGTGCTGGTAGCCGGAGACGTAGCGAGCCGGCATTCCGGCGGCGCGCATCAGCACCAGGGCCAGGTGGGCGAAGTCCTGGCAGACGCCCTCGCCCTGCTGCCAGGCCTCGACCGCGGCGGTGTGCACGCCGGTGGTGCCGGGGCGATAGGTGAGCCGTTCGCGCACCCAGTCGCCGACGGCGGGGATGAACTCCGACGGACTGTGCCGGGCGGCGAGGTCGCGGGCGGCCTCGACCAGCGCCGGGTCGTCCCCGGTGGAGGCGGACGGGCGCAGGTACTCGACGAACTCGTCGGCGACCGGGTCGGAGGCGAGCTGGTCCCAGGTGGGCGTGTCCGTCGGGCGGACCGGCGCGCTGGCGGTCTGCACGATGGACCGGCCGGTGACGACCAGCTCGGTGTGCGGGGTGTGCAGGTCGAAGGCGGTGACCTGGGTGCCCCAGTAGTCCCAGTAGCGGTAGGTGGTCGCCGCGGGTTCGGTGCGCACCGTCGCCTCGAGGGTGAGCTGCGCGGCGGCGGTCTGCGGGATGATCCGCACCTCGTTGTACGAGGACAGCACGGCGCTTGCGTACCGGTAGCCGGTGGAGTGCTCGATCCGGATCTGCCAGCTCACCGGGCGCTCCCCCGGGCTGATCGACTCGGCCGGGTGGGGCTGACCGACCAGCGGGTGCTCACCGGCCGGCCGCGACGGGTCGCCGGGACGGCCCGGCGCCGCGACGCGCGGACACCCGTCCCCCGTCGCGGTGGCCGGGCGATGCGGGTGGGGCTGGCCAGCCGCGTCAGCCGGTTCGGTCGGGATGGTCGGTTCACGCCGGCACCTCCATTGCCCACGAGCGGGGCGCCTCCCGGGCGAAGTAGCGGGCGGTCACCTCCGCGCTGACCGTCGAACAGGTGCTCTGCAGGGATGTGAGCAGGTCGGGCATATCGGCGACCAGGTCGTCGACGCTGTGGAACTCGAGCTCGGTGCGCGTCCGGCCGACCAGGCGCCGGGCGGTGTCGTCGACGGTGGACCGCGGGCTGCCCCGGCCACGCCCGCCGTCCAGCTCGGCGAGGATCTGCTCGGCCAGCGCCAGCGACCAGTACACCGAGCGGGGGAACAACCGGTCGAGCAGCAGGAACTCGGACACCCGGGAGGCGTCCACCGCCCGGCGGTAGGTACGCAGGTAGGCCTCGTGGGCGCCGCAGGAGCGCAGCAGGCTGATCCAGCTTTGTGAGTGCGGATGGTCACTGATGCTCGACGACAGCAGCCGCGAGGTCATGTCCACCCGTTCCAGGCTGCGGCCCAGCACGAGGAACCGCCAGCCGTCGTCGCGGGCGAGGGTCGCATCGACCAGGCCGGCGAGCATCGCGGTGCGCTCGCGGACGTAGCGGAAGAACACGTGCGGGCCCATCCGGCGGGCCAGTTCCTCGGTGTGCGGCAGATCGTTCCAGGTGGCGTTGAGGCATTCCCAGACGTCGCTGGAGACGACCACGCGGGCCGCTCGGGCGTTCTCCCGGGCCGCGGAGATCGCCCCGGTGATGCTGAACGGCCGCTCGGCGTCGTAGGCGAGCGTCTCAGTGACCCGCCGTGAGTCCACCGACTGGCTGAACTCGACCGGCTGGCCCATCGCGGCGAGCAGTTCCCGCCCGGCGGACGACCCGTCCAGCCACGGATCCTCGAGCACCCGGTGCACATGGACGTCGAGGATGCGGGCGGTCGACTCGGCCCGTTCGACATACCGGCCGATCCAGAACAACGACTCGGCGATCCGGCTCAGCATGGTGCGCCCCCACCCGTGCGGCCGGCCCGAAGCTGGACATCCTGGTGCTGGTCCCGCTGCTGGTTCTGTTGCTGTTGTTGCTGCTGGTCGGACGGCGCGACGGGGCCGAGGTCCGGCCCGGCTGCCGCGCGGGTGGTGGCCCCGGGGACACGTCCGGACAGCACCGGCAGCTCGCCGCGGCCGGGTTCACCGGCGAGCACCCAGGTGTCCTTCGACCCGCCGCCCTGGCTGGAGTTCACCACCAGGCTGCCCCGGGGCAGCGCCACCCGGGTCAGCCCGCCGGGCAGCACCCACACCCGGTTGCCGTCGTTGACCGCGAACGGCCGCAGGTCGACGTGGCGGGGACCGAGCCGCTCGTCCGCCAGGGTCGGCGACGTGGACAGCCGCACCACCCGCTGGGCGATCCAACCGCGAGGGTCCTCGCTGACCCGCTCCCGCAGCGCGGCAAGCTCGGCGTCGCTGGCCTGCGGGCCGATGACGATGCCCTTGCCACCCGAGCCGTCCACCGGTTTCACGACGAGCGAGTCGAGATGGTCCAGGACGTGCGCCCGTTGGGCGGGGTCCTCCAGGCGGTAGGTGTCGACGTTGGCGAGGATCGGCTCCTCGCCCAGATAGTAGCGGATCAGCTCGGGTACGTAGGTGTACATGAGCTTGTCGTCGGCGACTCCGTTGCCGATCGCGTTGGCGATCGTGACGTGCCCGGCGCGGGCGGCGTTGACCAGCCCGGCGCAGCCCACCATCGACTCGGGCCGAAAGTGCACCGGGTCGAGCCAGTCGTCGTCGACCCGCCGGTAGACGACGTGCACCGGCTGCTCGCCCTCGGTCGTGCGCATCGTCACCTTGTTGTCCCGCACGGACAGATCGCGGCCTTCGACGAGTTCCACCCCCATCTGCCGGGCGAGCAGCGCATGCTCGAAGTAGGCCGAGTTGTAGACGCCGGGGGTGAGCACGACGACCGTCGGGTCGGCGACCTCGGGCGGTGCCGCGGCGCGCAGCGCATGCAGGAGGTGGGTGGCGTAGTCGGCGACCGGGCGGACCCGGTGGGTGGCGAACAGCTCGGGGAACACCCGGGTCATCGCCCGCCGGTTCTCGATCACATAGCTGACCCCGGACGGCACCCGGACGTTGTCCTCGAGCACCCGGAAGCGCCCGGCCTCGTCGCGGATCAGGTCGATGCCGGACACATGCGCCCGCACCCCGTTCGGCGGGTCGATGCCGTGCGCCGCCCGGTGGTAGTGCGCGCTGGTCAGCACCAGTCGGCGCGGCAGGACGCCGTCCGCGAGCACCTCGGCCGAACCGTAGACATCGGCCAGGAACGCCTCCAGGGCGAGGACCCGCTGGGTGACCCCCCGTTCGATGACGGACCACTCGTCGTCGGCGATCAGCCGCGGCACCAGGTCCAGCGGGAACGGCCGCTCCTCGCCGAACAGGTTGAAGGTGATCCCGGCGTCGCGGAACGCACGGTCCAGCGCCGCCTTGCGCGCGGCGAGATCCGCGCTGGTCAACGGCTGCAACGCGTCGTACAGCGCGGCATACACCTCCCGGGGGGTGTTCGACGCCTCGAACACCTCGTCCCAGGCCGCCGTGGCCGCCGCTTCCGCCGGATAGCCCTCGAACAGGTCCGCCACGGGCCCGAGCGTATGGTCTTCGTGTTACCTCCGCATGACGTCACGGCATGACGATCGGATGCTCACCACCGCCCCAAGGTGGCGGCGTCGGGCCACGAAGGTGACACCGGCCGACCACGGCGACGGCGCCCACCGGTCGTGGCCCGCCCGCCCGGGAGAGAGACCGGAGTCGGACGACTCGCGGTGGGGGGACCATAGCCGTCCGGGCCGGACACGAGACGATGGAGCCCGTCCGGCCACATTCCCGTTCAACCCCGCCCCCTGCGGCCGGCCCGTCCACACGACCATGCATCCCCGCCGCGTGCACCGAAGCACGCGCGCTGACCGAAAGGCCGCACGATGTCGACGTTGCTGGTGACCGGAGCCGCTGGGTTCATCGGATCGAACTTCGTCCGCTACTGGCGCGAACGGCATCCCGGGGACACGGTGATCGCTCTCGACGCGCTGACCTACGCAGGCTGCCGGGAGAACCTGGCCGACCTGGCCGACCGGATCACGTTCGTGCACGGCGACATCCGCGACAGTGATCTCATCGAGGCCACACTGCGCGAGCACTCCGTCGACATCATCGTGAACTTCGCCGCCGAGTCGCACAACAGTCTCGCGATCCTGCGCCCCGGCGACTTCTTCTCCACCAACGTGATGGGCACCCAGGCCCTGCTCGAGGCCGCCCGCACCGTCGGCGTCGCCCGCTTCCACCAGATCTCCACCTGCGAGGTCTACGGCGACATGGACCTCAACGACCCCGGTGCGTTCACCGAGAACTCCCCGTACCTGCCGCGCACCCCGTACAACGCGGCGAAGGCCGGCGGCGACCACGCCGTGCGTGCCTACGGCCTCACCTACGACCTGCCGGTCACCATCACCAACTGCTCGAACAACTACGGCCCGTACCAGTTCCCGGAGAAGGTCATCCCGCTGTTCGTCACCCGCGCGCTGCAGGGCGAGCAGCTGCCGCTCTACGCGTCCACGACGAACCGGCGCGAATGGCTGCACGTGATGGACCACTGCCGGGCGATCGACGCGGTGCTCGACCGTGGCCGGGTCGGCGAGACCTACCACGTCGGTTCCGGGGTCGAGGCCGACATCGAGACGATCGCCGACACGGTGCTCGCCGAGCTCGGCCTGCCCGCGTCCCTGAAGACCATCGTGCCCGACCGCCCGTCGCACGACCGCCGCTACCTGCTCGACTCCACCAAGCTGCGCTCCGAGCTCGGCTGGTCCCCGCTGATCGGTTTCAGCGAGGGCATGCGCTCCACCATCGCCTGGTACAAGGAGAACGAGTCGTGGTGGCGCCCCCTGCTCGACCGCTCCCCCGTCTCCGAAACCGCCTGGAAGAGCTGACCACGTCAGCCACCGTTGCTCACGGGTGTTGATCAGGACGTGGCCCGTCCCGGCGGCGGTGTTGTTCGCCGCCGGACGCCACCTCCACGACGAGGGCATCGGCGTGATGTACCCGGCGCTGCTCGCCGCACTGGGCGCGCCGGCACCCGAAGGCAAGATCATCTACGATGGCAGGGCCATGGACCAGCTTCCGCCCGCGGCTCACCGCCGATGGAAGGAGTTCCTGGTGTCAACATCCGTCGGACGGCGCTACTACACCGAGCGACAGCGGATCCAGGAGTGCCTGGACACCGACCAACGCGATCAGTGGCTGCTCCGGGCGGCCACCGCCACGTCCGTCGAGGACGTGCTCGGCGAGTCCACGGATCAGGGCAGCTGACCCGCGGACGCCGGGCCCACTCACGCTGCCAGGGCGCCGTCCATGAACGTTTCCGGTTGTGGCCGGGGCGCCGGGTGCCGGGGTGACTGCGGGCGCATCCTCCGGAGCCAGAGGCAGCCACCCGGCACCGGTGACCCGCACCCGGCGACCATCGGGACACACCGTGACCAGATTGGCTCGGCAGGTCGAAACAATTCCGGGCGTATCGATCAACCTGGTCCTTCCGTAGGGGTCAAACCGAAATTTTGTCCGTTTCATCCCTACAGAAGGACCCATCCGCCCCGCCAGGCCCGCCGACGCCGACAACAGCCCGTGACGGCGGCGGGATCGGCCGTCGCAACCAGCCCCGCGGGGCCGCGCGACCTCGGATGGTGCCCGGTCAACACCGGAGAGTGCCAACGGACGACAGTGAACGCCAGCCAGCGACAGCCCGGCCAGTCAGCCACAGCCACAGCGCAGACAGCTACCAGCGCGCTGCCCGTGAACATTCGCGGACAGCGCATTAGCCGCCAGTGACGGAGGCGTAAAGGGCCGCGGTGCGGTCGGCGACGGCGGCCCAGCCGAACTCGGTGACGGCCCTGTCTCGGCCGGCGCGGCCCATGGCCGCAGCCTTCATCGGGTCGGCAAGCACGGCGTTGAGCGCGTCGGCGAGGGCCGACGGGTCGTCCGGCTCGACGAGCAGGCCGGTCACGCCGTCGTCGACGACCTCGGGGATGCCGCCGACCCGGGAGGCGACCACGGCCGTGCTGCAGGCCATCGCCTCCAGGTTGACGATGCCCAGCGGCTCGTACACGGAGGGGCAGGCGAACACGGTGGCGTGCGACAGCAGCTGGACGACCTCGGGCTTGGGCAGCATCCCGGACAGCCACACCACCCCGTCCCGGTCGGCCTGTAGCCCGTCGACCAGCTTGGTCGTCTCCGCCAGCAGCTCGGGCGTGTCCGGCGCGCCGGCGCACAGGACGAGCTGGGCACGCCGGTCCAGCGCCGCGGCGGCCCGCAGCAGCACCGGCAGACCCTTCTGCCGGGTGATCCGTCCGACGAAGATCACCGTGGGACGTTCCGGGTCGATGCCGTACTTCTCGAGGACGTCGGTGGCCGGGTCGGGCTGGTACTCCTCGGTGTCGATGCCGTTGCGGATGACGTGCACCCGGACGGGGTCAACCGCCGGGTAGGCAGCAAGGATGTCGGTGCGCATCCCGGCGCTGACCGCGACGACAGCCGCGGCCGACTCGATCGCCACCCGCTCGCACCAGGACGACAACCGGTAGCCTCCACCGAGCTGTTCGGCCTTCCACGGCCGCTGAGGCTCGAGCGAGTGCGACGTCATGACGTGCGGCACGCCGCCGAGCAGGGACGCGAGATGGCCGCCGAGGTTGGCGTACCAGGTGTGCGAGTGGATGACGTCCGCCCCGGCCGCCGCGGCCGCCATCGACACGTCCATCGACACCGTGCGCAGCGCGTCGTTCACCCCGTCGAGCGCCGCCCACGGCCGGTGCGCGGTGACGCCCACCGTCCCCGGCCTGCCGGCGATCTCGACCACCGGGACGTCCAGCGGTGCAGGACCACGTGCCTCCCGGTGGACGCTGAGGTCGACCAGTCGGGCGAGCTCACGGGCCAGGTACTCGACGTGCACCCCCGCCCCGCCGTAGACGTCCGGAGGGAACTCGCGGGTGAGCAGCGCGACGCGCATGGACTACCTGTCTCCTCAACGTGATGGCACAGCCGCGGACGGGCGGTGCGGATGGCGCGGATGGCGCGAATGGCCCGGGCGGTTCCGCGGAACACCGGGCAGGACGAAACATCAGACCAGACCGTATCGGCAGGCCGGTTCCGCGGAACCCCGACGAGGCGGTTCCGCGGAACCCCGGCCGCAGCAGTCGGCCTGGTCGGTCAGTCGGCCTGGCCGGTCAGTCGGTGACGGTCAGGCCCTTGCCGACGACGGTGATGCCGCCCGGGCTGACCGTGAAGCCGCGAGCGCGGTCGCGGTCCTTGTCGACGCCGACCTGCGCACCCGGCGAGACCTGCACGCTCTTGTCCAGGATGGCGTCACGCACGACCGCGCCGCGGCCGACGACCGCGTTGTCGAGCAGCACCGCCCGGTCGATCTCCGACCAGGAGTGCACCCGCGCCCCGGGCGAGAGCACCGAGGAGCGCACCGACCCACCGGAGACGATCACCCCGTTGCTGACGATGCTGTTCACCGCACTGCCGGTGCGCAGCGGATCATCGTGGACGAACTTCGCCGGCGGCAGCGACGGCACGCTCGTGAAGATCGGCCACTCCCGGTTGTACAGGTTGAACACCGGATCGAGAGCGCACAGATCCATGTGCGCCTCGAAGTAGGAGTCCAGGGTGCCGACGTCACGCCAGTAGCCGTGGTCGCGTCCGGTGGTGCCGGGCACGTCGTTGGCGGCGAAGTCGTAGACGGCGGCGGTGCGCTGCGCGACGAGCATCGGGATGATGTCGCCGCCCATGTCGTGGTGGCTGTCCTCGTCGGCGGCGTCCTTGCGGAGCGCGTCGATGAGGACGTTCGTGGAGAAGACGTAGTTGCCCATGGACGCGAACACCTCGTCCGGGCTGTCGGGCAGGCCTGGCGGGTCGGTGGGCTTCTCGAGGAACGCCTCGATGGTCTGCCCGTCCGCCCCGGTCTGGATGACACCGAAGCCGCCGGCCTCGGCACGCGGCACCCGCAGCCCGGCCACCGTCACCCCGGCGCCGGACGCGAGATGCTGGGCGACCATCTGACGGGGGTCCATCCGGTACACGTGATCGGCACCGAAGACGACCACGATGTCCGGGTCGTCGTCGTAGACGAGGTTCAGCGACTGGTGGATGGCGTCGGCGCTGCCGGCGAACCAGCGCGGCCCGAGCCGCTGCTGTGCCGGCACCGGGGTGATGTAGTTGCCCAGCAGGTTGCTCATCCGCCAGGTGGTGGTGATGTGCCGGTCGAGGCTGTGGCTCTTGTACTGGGTGAGTACGGCGATCCGCAGATAGCCGGCGTTGACCAGGTTGGACAGGACAAAGTCAATCAACCGGTACAGCCCGCCGAAAGGAACGGCGGGTTTTGCCCGGTCGGCCGTGAGCGGCGCCAGCCGCTTACCGGCTCCCCCGGCCAGTACCAGGCCGAGGACCCTGGGGCTCGGCACGGTCAGGCTCCCGTCTTGCGGCGCGATGGGACGACGACCCGCGGGATCTACCCCCCTGGCCGGCGGGAAACCTCTCCGAAACGAGCGGAATCCCCCGGGATGACCAGCTCACCGCCGGTCGCCACTTGCGACCCTACAAGTCCAGTTCGCCGGCTCCACCGGGGGTGCCACCCCCGCCCCGACCGGGCTACGCCCCGCAGCCGCACCGCCGCCCTGCCGAGGTGGGCAGGCGTGGCCGGTGGGCGGCCCGAAGGTCGCCCACGGGCTGGCCCGCGACCTCGGGCTCCCGCCCGCGACCTCGGGCTCCCGATCCACGACGCCGCGATCCTCGGCTACCCCGTCGCATGCGAGAGTGGAACCGAAACTCCCGGTAGTCCCTCAGCAGAAGGCGTAGATCACCCATGGTAGCGTTATCGGACCTCGACCGTCTGATCGCACTCGAGGACATCAAGCTGTTGAAAGCCCGGCGTGACCGGTTCGTCGATACGAAGGACTGGGACGCGCTGGAGGCACTGCACGCTCCGGAGCATCACTCGTACAACGGCGACTACCCGCCGTGGACGACCGCCGCCGAGATGATTCGCAATGTGCGGTTCATCATGGACCGACTCCGGACCGCGCACCACTCGCACACCCCGGAAATCACTTTCGAGTCACCCGTGCGGGCCAGCGGAATCTGGGCGATGACCGGTGTCTCCCTGTGGGACCAGGGCGGGGAGGAACACTGGTTCACCGCCTTCGGCCACTACTTCGAGACCTACGAGAAGCGCGACGGCCGCTGGCTGTTCACCAGCCGCCGGCTCCAGTACACGTTCACCAGGACCTCGCCGGGCGGAGTCTTCCCGCCGCCGGCGCCCTGACGCTCACCCAGGCTGGTCGAACGCCTCCCCCACCGGGGGGAGAGCAGCACCAACGGTTGGGGGATCCGCTCACCGCAGCCGTGTCGTTTCCTGGAGCAGTGAAGACCAGGCAGCGACGACCATCCGGGGTGCACATCGACGTTCGGAACGTCACCAAACGTTTTGGATCGACCGTTGCGGTCGATCAGCTCACCTTTCAGGTGGAGCCAGGTCGGGTCACCGGTTTCCTCGGTCCCAACGGGGCGGGCAAGACGACCACCATGCGGATGATGCTCGGCCTCGATCGGCCGACGAGCGGTGAGGTGCTTGTCGGCGGCCGTCCGTACGTACAGCTCGATGAGCCGTTGCGGCTGGTCGGCGCTCTTCTTGATCCGTCCGCCGTACACCCTGGACGACGGGCTCGCGACCAGCTGTTGATCCTCGCCAGGAGCAACCGCATCCCGGAGGCACGGGTTGACGCAGCGCTCGACCTGGTGGGGCTGGGCACCGTGGCCGGACGCCGGATCGGCGGCTTCTCGCTGGGAATGCGCCAGCGACTCGGGCTCGCGACCGCGCTGCTGGGCGATCCCCGGGTGCTCATCCTGGACGAGCCGCTCAACGGCCTTGATGCCGAGGGCATCCAGTGGATCAGGGGGCTGCTGCGGAATCTCGCCGGCGAGGGCAGGGTTGTCCTGGTCGCCAGCCATCTCATGAACGAGATGGCCGTGACCGCCGACCACCTGGTCGTTGTTGGCAGAGGTCGACTCCTGGCCGACGTCAGCATGACCGAGTTCAGCGCCCGGTACGGCCGCGGGCGGGTGTTCCTGCGCACGACGGGGCCGCAACGACTGGGCAGGGCGCTGGCAGCGGACGGGTTCGCCCTCACACCGGCCGACGACGGGGCATGGGAGGTGCCCGCGGCCCGCCCCGATCAGGTCGGTGCGGTCGCGGCGCGCGAGGGCATACCGCTCCAGGAACTCGCCCTGCGCCAGGACTCTCTCGAGGAGGCGTTTCTCCGTATGACGGCGCGTTCCACCGAGTTCGCCGCCGCGCCTGGACAAGGGACGCCCTGACATGACCGTGCGGTCTGTCCTGTACTCGGAATGGACCAAGATCCGGTCGGTCCGATCGATTGTCGGCTCGCTGCTGCTGACCCCCGTCCTGCTCATCGGGGCCGGCTCCTTCGCCTGCGGGGCCTACGGCGGCGGCGAGGCCTCCCACGATGATTTCAACCCACTGGCACTGGGATTCTGGGGGGCGAATTTTGCCCAGGTCGCGGCGGCGGTCTTCGCCATGCTGGCCATGGGTGGGGAATACGAGAAGGGGACGATGGTCTCCTCGCTCACCGCGGTCCCGCAACGCGGTCGCCTCTACCTGGGCAAGATACTGACAGTCGGTGGTCTGTCCGTGGTCATGGCGGTTCCGGCCGCGCTCCTGACGTTCTTTCTGACCCAGGGCCTGCTGGCAGAGCACGGGGTGTCCCTCGACAGTCCCGGCGTCGCGCGCGGGGTGATGTCACTTGCCCTCTACTTCCCGCTCCTGACTCTTCTGTGCGTGGGAATCACCGCGATTTTCCGCTCACTGCCCACGACGATGGGCCTGCTTCTCTCTTTTCTGTTCCTGCTGTCACCCCTGGGTATGGAGGTACCGAGCCTGCGGACCTTCGTCCAGTTTCTTCCGGATCGCGCCGGGCTGTACGCGGCCATGAGTCTGCACCCGAACACCGATATCGTCTACAGCGCATGGCTGGGCATGCCGATCATGGCCGTGTGGACCGCCGCCGCGGTCATCGGCGGCTGGCAGGTGCTGCGCAGCCGTGACGCGTAGCCGTCGGGAGGAAGGTCGGATCACATGAGCATCGTCGTGTAATGCCGGTTCTCGTCTCCGGCCTGTTCCGAGCCGCCGTCTACACCCGCTGGCTGCATATGGCCACGGGCGGGGTCTTCGCCGGCATCTGTGTCATGGTGGTACCCGGCTTCAGCGAGTCCCTTCCACGTACCCTGCTCGCCTGTTTCCTCTCCCCGCTGCCGGTACTGGCACTCGCCGCCCTCGTGCCCGCAACCCGCCGGGCGGAAGGCGTCCAGGCCCGGTGGCTGCTACGACCGCCGGACAGCGCCGAGATCGGCCTTGCTCCCTCGCGTACCCTGGCCGACCGGTGGCGCACCGCGCTCTGGCTGCTGTGCCGGACGTGGTTCGGAGTCGCCGTCCTGACCCTGACCGTGAACATCGCGGCCCTCGCCGGCCGGCTCGGATCCGCCCCGTTCCGGCCGGGGCCGCTGCGGTTCGCCGGGACCCGGCTGCTGGCCGGCGACCGTCTGCTGCTGGGCCCGGTCCTGGTTGCGCCGCTCGTCCTCGTCCTGCTGTGGGCGATGCTCGGCGCCGGCGCACTCCAGTTGCGGGTGGCTCAGGCACTGCTCGGTCCGTCGCCGACCGAGCGACTGGCGCAGGCCGAGCAACGGGCCGAGCAGCTGTTGGAACGCAACCGTCTCGCCGCCGAGCTGCACGACTCGCTCGGCCACGCGCTCACCGTGACCGTCCTGCAGGCAGCCGCCGCCAGGCAGGTCGCGACCACCGATCCCGCGTTCGTCCACCGCGCCCTCACCGCCATCGAGGAGGTCGGACGGCGTGCCATGGACGATCTCGAACGGACCCTGGCGATACTCCGTGACGCCCCAGAACCTCGGGCCCGGCCCACCCTGGGCGAGCTTGACGCGCTGCTGGACGTCGCGCGGATCGCCGGCACTCCGATCGTCGCCGACGTCGCAGTGCGGGTCGCCGGCATCTCCGCGGTCGTGTCCCGGGAGGCCTACCGGATCCTGCAGGAGGCCGTGACCAACGCCCTGCGACATGCACCGGGCTGCCCGATGACCATCGACGTCGCGGTCGAGGGCCCCCTGCTGAGACTGCGGGCCGTCAACCCGTTGCCCACCGGGTCGGTCCGCCCAGCCCGCCACGACGGCAAGGGCCTGCGGGGAGCGAAGGAGCGTGCGGTTCTGCTCGGCGGCGAGTTCGAGGTGACATCCCAGGAGAGCCACTGGATCGTCGAGGCCCGGCTGCCGCTGGGTGTGCGGTTCGGGGTTCCGTCCGCACGCCCTGCCGCCGTCCGCTTCGGAGGAGACGTCCACACCGGTAGAGACACTGCGATGCCCAGACAATGACGTGGATGGAGCCTGCCAGGTGACGATTTCGGCGCTGCTCGTCGATGACGACGAACTGGTGCGCGTGGGGCTGCGGGCGATCCTGGAGGCAGGCGGCGAGATCAGCGTCGTCGGGGAGGCCTCCGACGGCGCGCAGGTCGTGCCGCTGGTCCGGGAGAAATCCCCGGACGTCGTGCTCATGGACGTCCGCATGCCGAGGGTCGACGGGCTGGCGGCCATCCGGGCGGTCCTCGCGGACATCGCCGAACCACCGAAAATTCTCGTTCTCACCACCTTCGAGCTGGATGACTACGTCCACGAGGCGCTGCGCTGCGGGGCGCACGGGTTTCTGCTCAAACGAGCCCGGCCGGCGCAGATCGTGCAGGCCGTCCAGATGATCGTCGGCAGTGAGACGCTGCTTTTCCCCGAGGCGATCCGACAGATGGCGAGCACTCGATCGAACCCGGAAGCTCGGGCGACGGTGCGGCGGGCCATGCTCACCGAGCGGGAGTCGGAGGTACTCCGACTGATCTGTGCGGGGATGTCCAACAAGGAGATCGCCGGCCGCCTGTACCTCGGCGTCGAGACCGTCAAGACCCATGTCGGCAGCGTGCTGGCAAAACTCGGCGCACGCGACCGCACCCAGGCGGTCATCACTGCCTACGAGGCCGGCATCAGGTGAGTGTCCTGGCCCGGGGTCGCACGGATCAGACGACTTTCCCACAGTGCAGGTGTCCGGAAAATAAAGCTCGCCTCAGACCACCTGACACCCGACATAGAATCACAGCACTACTGACACCCACCACCACGAGACGTCACCGGGAACGGCTCACGACGATCGGTGCCGAATGGTTGGTGCCGAATGGTTGGTGCCGGACCACGTGCCCACTCAGTTTCTCGACACTCCGAGAAGCTGATCAAAATAGGAGTTCCGGTCGAATTTTTTGGTCTGGTCGGGAGAGAATTTCGTGGTGAGCGCCGTGTGCAAAGCGGCAGCGATGTCCTCCGGGCACTCCCGGTCGTAGCCCACCAAGGCGGGTCCGGCGATCTCGATATTGTGCGCCGAGCGCCGGGCGACCACGGGGACACCCATCATCCGGCCCTCGGCGAGGGGATAACCGAACGATTCCAGCTCGGTGGGAAAGTAGATTGCGTCGCAGCGGAGCATCAGGTCAGTGATCCCCTCCGCCGAGCGCTCACCGATCAGCGCAAGCCTGGGATGGCCGGACAGAAGAGGATCCTCCAGAGTGCCGACCCTGGCCGTCACGAGAAGAGTTACGTCGATCTGCTCCGGCGAAGCGGCGAGCAGATCAAGGGCGGCAAGGGCGGCACGGAGCCGGGCGGTCATCATCTTCCGGGGAGTGATGATGACGGGGCACAGGATATGCGGAGAACCGAACCTGCGGCGCGGCGTCGTGGCCATGTCCGGCACGGTGACCGGGTTGTACGTGACGGTGATTCGATCGGCCGTGGAGGGCAGCGCGCTGGCGACCCTCTCCGCCATCGATGTCGAAGGGACAAAAATCCGGTGTGACCGCAGTGCCGCCGTGCGTACGACCTGTGCCTGCACATGCACGGCGGGGCTGATCCTCCAACCGAGATTCTGCGCCTCCTCTGGCCACAGGAAATGCTGCGCACCATGCATTAGGACCCGGCGCTCACAGCCGGCAATGGTGAATCCCACGTTGTTCAGTGCCACCGCACACTCGAATCGCTGACGCTGGTATTCACGGCGAGCAATCCACGGCGCCGTCAGACGCCGATCGCGGCCCACCACCCGCAAGTTCGAAATGGATCGATCACGCACGTACGAGTCGAATTCATTCAGTAGACGCTTAGCGCCACCGATTCGCGCTCCTGCACAGTCCACAAGCATTTCAATGGTTTCCTTCCAGTCCCGTCCGAACATCCGGTGCTCGATTTTCCTTGGTTTTATGGCATCGATAACAGCAACATCGCTCGATCCTCTCACACCCCAAGGAACCATCGCGAAAGGCGCGCCGAGTCCGCACAGATTTTCATCTATCCCACCGCATCTACCCCACCGAACGAGATGGAGGGCCCCGAGGTCCACCGGTCGGAGCACGGCCCCCGGGGGGTTAAATTTCTTTCGCGGGGCGAATCCAGGCACACCGGCGCCCCGGCGAAATAGCTGCCGTGAATAATTTCTCGATTTTTCCGAGGAAACTCGTTTTCGCGCGTTTGGGGCGGTGGATCGGGGATGCCAGCCGAAGACGTGGCGGTGATGTTCGGGGCGGAGGTGTCCGTGTCGCCGCCACCGGCGGATCAGGCCGGGAGTGCCCCATCGCACGGTGCGGCGGTATGAGCAGCGTCATCCAGCGCGCCCACGCCACGGTTTTCGAAAGCCGTGACCAGGGCGGCGTGGCGACCGCCGCGCGGCGCGCTGACCAGCGCCGCCACGGGAACGTCATCCGAAGCTTACGTGTTGTGAACACCCGCTGGTGACTATCAACCGATGGCGTGCCTTGAGTTCCGGCTGCTCGGCCGCGTCGAGGTGTATCGGGACGGAGCACCGGTGGACGTCGGCGGCCCGAAGCATCGCGCCGTCCTCGCCTCACTGCTGCTGCGCGCCGGCCGGGTGGTATCGGTCGACCAGCTCATCGACGATCTGTGGCCGCAGCAACCGCCGACCCGGGCGGCTGCCACGGTGCAGGTCTTCGTCTCCCAGCTGCGCCGGGCGCTGGAACCGCAACGCTGCCGCGGGACAGCGGCAACCGTCCTGGTCACGGCGTCTCCCGGCTACCTGCTCGACATCGAGCCCCAGACGGTGGACGCGCATGCCTTCGCCGATCTGGTCGCTGCCGGCCGGGCGGCGCTCGAGGCCGCCGACCCCGAGCGGGCGGCGCGGCTGCTGCTGCGCACCGAGGGGATGGTGCGCGGCCCGGCGCTGGCCGATGTTCCGTCCACGCCGTTCGTCGGGGCTGCGGCGGCCCGGCTGACCGAGCTGCACCTGGGCGCGGTCGAGGACCGGATCGACGCCGAACTCGCCCTGGGCCGGCACGTGGCCCTGGTCGCCGAGCTGGAGCAGCAGGTCCGCCGGCATCCGCTGCGCGAACGGCTGCTCGCCCAGCTGATGCTCGGGCTGTACCGGTGTGGGCGGCAGGCGGACGCGCTGGCCGCCTACCGCGAGGCCCGCCGGGTCCTGCTCGACGAGCTGGGGCTGGAGCCCGACGTCCGGCTGCAGCACCTGGAAGCGGCGGTCCTGCGTCACGACCCCACCCTGGCCTGGTCACCACCCACACCGACGCCATCCACGCCAGCGGCCGCGACGCCAGCGGCAACCGTGCCGCCCGTGCCGCCCGTGCCGCCCGTGCCGCCCGTGCCGCCCGTGCCGCCCGTGGGCACGGTGGCCGACCACACGTCGCCGTCCGTGGATCGACCTGGCCGGGTTCTGGTGGTCGATGACACGGCCATCAACCGCACGATTCTGGCGGCGGCGGTCACCCGGCTCGGTCACGAGGTGGAGACGGCCGACGACGGCCACCGGGCGCTCGAGCTGCTGCGGGCCGCCCCGGACGGTCCGCGGGGGTTCGACCTCGTCCTGCTGGACCTGCTGATGCCCGGGCTGGACGGCTACGCGACGCTGACCGCGATCAAGGCGGACCCGGCCCTGGCGGCCATCCCGGTCATCATGGTGTCGGCGGTGCCGGAGCTGGAAAGCGTGGTGCGCTGCATCGAGCTGGGCGCCGTCGACTACCTCCCGAAGCCCTACAGCGCGACGATGCTCCGGGCCCGCCTCGGCGCCTCCCTGCAGGCCCGGCGGTCGGCCGCGGCCCGGGAGAAGGCCCTGCAGGCCGAGATCGCCACGCTTCGCGCCGAGGTGTCCCGGGCGCGGATCGGGACCGGAACCGATCGCCCGTGAACCGGCGACCGATGTCGCTGCGCGGGCTGGTGCGGGGTGGTGTCGGCATCGGCGTGTTCGTGCTGGCCGCGCTGTTGCTGGTCAGTCTGAAGGCCGAGAGCAGCACGCGGCAGACGGCGGCGGCCGAGGCCCGGCGGTCGCAGTCGCTGCGGCTGGCCTACGAGCTGCGCCAGACCTCGGACGACCTGACCCGGATGGCGCGCACCTACGTGGTCACCGGGCAGACCCGCTACCGCACCTGGTTCCGAGAGATCCTCGCCATCCGGGACGGCACGGCGCCGCGGCCGGCGAACTACGACAACATCTACTGGGACGTCGTCACCGATACCGGCCGGCGGCCCACGCCGTCCGGTCCCCCGGTCGCCTTCGCCACGCTGGCCGCACGGGCCGGGTTCACCGATCGGGAGCTGGGCCTGCTGGCCACGGCCAAGGCGCGCTCGGACGCCCTGGCCACCGTCGAGCAGCAGGCGTTCGCCCGGGTCGCCGCCGGCGGTGCGGCCAACCGTCAGCAGGCGACGAACATGCTCTTCGACGGCTCCTACCTGCGGGCCAAGGACGAGATCATGGCGCCGATCGGTCAGGTGCTGACGCTCGTCGACGCCCGCACGGCCCGGGAGACCGCGCGGGCGACCCAGGCGGCCCGGGGCTGGTCCGCGGGCGCCATCGCGGCGGCGCTGCTGCTGCTCGGCGGCATGGCGGTGTTCGCCGCCGTGACCCGCCGCGCGGTGC
>NZ_JAMQQG010000299.1:10836-31827 GCF_023716925.1 Frankia sp. R82 | reverse complement strand
CGCCAGGCGCGGACCGCGCGCACCGGGCAGGCGTCGGGGCGGGCGGCGAAGGGGACGGCGCCCTGGCGGCCGGTGGCGCTCTGGTCGGTTTTGGACCGGCTGATGTGGACGACCAGCCCCTTGTCGGTCTCGACGACGTCGGCGAGGTTCAGGCGGGACAGCTCGGAGCGCCGGGCCATGAGCCCGAAGCCGAGCAGGAGCAGCAGCCGGTCGCGTAGGCCGCGGGTGGTGTCGGTGGGGCAGGTGTCGAGCAGGGCGCGGATGACGGGGGCGACGGCGGGTGGGGCCTGGCGGTCGCGGTGGCCGTCGTCGGCGCGGCGGCGCCGGTAGGCGCGCACGAGCAGGCGGGCGGCGCGGGTGTCGGGGAGTTCGGTGCCGGCGAGGCGGTGCATCGAGCGGATGACGGACAGGGCGACCTCGATGGAGCCGGGGGCGCGGCCGGCGTCGATGAGGTGGGCGGCGTACTCGGTGATCGTCTCGCCGGTCGCCGGCAGCGGGCTGCGCCCGGCGGTCGCGCACCAGGTGCGAAACGCCGTCGACTGGGTGCGGTAGGAGCGGGCGGTGTTGGCGGGGATCGCGTCGGCGAGCTTCGCCCGGGTCGCGTCGCTCACGCTCCGGTCGGCCTCGGCCGGCAGGACGAGAACGGGGTCGTGCGCGGCGGGCACCAGGCTCACAGGTGGAGACCTCCTCCGGATCGACGTCGTCTGGGTACCGATTATAAGGAAAATCGGTACCCAGACCAGACACGGGCGGTGCCGGCGGTGGCCGGGATCATCGATTGTGGGTCGGTTGGCGAAAACGGGGGATCGTCCGTCGTCTGTTCGGGGTGTGGGAGCACCTGCTCCTGCTTCCCCGCTCCCCCGCTGGAGGGGGAGCCCGATTGCGAGGAGGTGAGCCGGGATGATGTTGATCCTCCCGGTTCTCCACGCGCCCGGTCGCTACCCGGTCGCCGAGAGTCCAAAGCCTGGGCGGGTCGTCGGTTCCGGACGGGCGACGGGCCGTGCGCATGCGTGGTGAGCACGACGACGGAGCGATGAACCCCAAGGAGTTGGCAGTGGGGTTCGCCGTCTGGGCGGCGGAGAACACCAACTGGATTCTCCGGGAGTCCTACTTCCTGACGGGCAGCCGCAGCCTCGCCGAGGACGCCGCGCAGAACGCCTTCGAAAAAATTTTCAAGGCGTGGCCTGACGACGAGAAGCGCAACACGATTCAGCAGAGCCGGGGATACGTCTCGGCGATTATCCGGAATGCACACAGCGACTATCACAAGGTGCCGTCTCGGTCCAACCGGAACGAGCAAGCCCTGGATGCCACCGAGAACATCTTGACGGGCGGTGCGGGCGATCCGGAGTCCCTGGTTCCTTCGGTACGGGAGGCGATCCTTAACGCACTCGATGAGACGGAGAGTCAGATGGTCTACCTCGTGCACTACGAGGGTCACTCGATCGGAAAGGCGGGCGCGATGATCGGCCTGGAAGCGCAGCAGCCTTATCGGGTGCACGCACGGGCCTTGAAGAAGTTGAAGATCTACCTTGAAGGTTCGGAGGAGGAGGGCTAGGTGGACCTTGAGAAGCGGCTTCACCGAGACGCCGAATCCTTCGCGGAGGAAGTCGCCGCGTTCGACACGAAGGGTTTCCTCGCTCGGGTTCTTGTGACCCTGGGGATTCCCGTTCAGGACGACGCGCCCTCGCTCGGTGCCGCTTCGCCGGCCGGCCGCCCCACGGCGGCCGGCCGGGCCGGTGCTGAACTCCGCGCGGGACACGACCAGGACAAAGACAAAGGGGAAGGGGGTGGGGCGCTTCGAGCCGGATGACCCCACTCGGCCTGCCGGTTCGGAGGTAGCGATCCGACCCGTCATGTCGCACTTCAAGCAGCTTGCAGCACCCCCGGCGAAGTCCTCCAGCAGACCCACCGGGAACCGCTCCACCAGACCTAGTAACAAAAACATCAAAATCATATCTCTTTTGTCGGAGGTGAAGATGCATCTAAACAAGTATGGGGTGGGAAGTTCAAGCCCGCCACCATCTCCAACTTCAGGGGATATATTTTCCCTGGCAAGGATATTCTCTGCCCTAGTCCAACTCTTCAGGGTCGTCGGCGCGCCTACCCCAAGGCCACCCGCTACCCCCACTGCTGCAGCTTCAGGGAATGTCCGGACGTTTCAGATGATCCCGAAGAGGCGCATAGGGCTGCTCGACAATGCTCCATATCCATGGATTGGTTGATTGAGAAGACGCACTGGTCGAAGACTCGCGACGACAGAAAGGAGTACGAAGAGCGATCTACTAGGGCGACGGGATACATGACAGGGGGGATGTATCCCGGATAAGTCGAGAGGTCCCGGTGCCGTGTGGGGGTCGGCACCGGGACCTTCTGCGTGTCAGAAGAAAAACAGGCCGCCGACGTCGTCTTTGTTCTTAGGAGGCTGAAGAGAGGAGCCGATATGACGAACAGGTCTTCCGGGCGGCCGGTGGGCCAGGACCCGACTGAGTACTGGCCGAACCGTCACGCAGACGGGACGGTGAGTACGAAGGGCTCGATCTGGGCCAGCGGACAGGCCTCCACAAGGCCTCCGGCGAGCCGGGCCGTGGACGCGACATGATCCAGGGGCTCGTCGTGGCGCTGTGCCTATCACTCTCGATGATCATTGGCCTGCTCGCGGGCATCCTCGCGTTCGCCAACGGCACCCGCCTGGCCGGGGCCATGCTCGCTGCCGGCAGTGCGTTCCTGCTGGGGTTGCCAGTCACTCTTTCCGTCGCCACAACGCTCGAAGGAAGGTGACCGGGCACGGGGACGGCGAACTACATCAGAATGCCCCTTCTGTTGTAGGCGGAACGAGCCGGGACGGCCATGACCGGGCCCGATGGTGTTCTCGGTGAACAAGCCTCGAGGGCTGGCCCTCGTCGCCGGTCGCGGCTTGCGCTCTGACCCGGGCGGCGACATCGGGGGCGAGCAAGGCACCTCTACAAGATCTTGAGTGTGGTGAGTACCGCAAGCGCGAGGGCGAGTGTGCCCCCGAAGGCCGTGCCGCCGTCGAGGACGGCCTGTGCGACGGGGACGCCGGTCAGCCGGGTGAGCACGCCGGCGACGATCGCGACGCACAGCGCGACCATCGCGGCCAACGCCAGGGCCAGCAGTTTGATCACAACGGATTGGATCTGCATGTCGGGGGCTCCTCCCTGGTTCGCCCCTGCGCTTGAACACGGGCGAGAAACCCAGTCGATCGCCCGAACAGGAAGATCACCGACACGCCGGAAGGAAACTGGACGGATGGTGTAGACGTTCCTGCTCAGGGGTGCTCTCCGGTTTTCCGGTTCCGGACCAGTACCGGGCAGGGGGAGGTGTAGTCGGGTGAGCGGTGACAGGCCCCAAGACCCAGCCGTCGCGGAGATCTGCGCCGGCATGGCCCGGCTGCTTCAGCAGTCGGGCAAGAGCGTCCAGACTGTCGCTGCAGCATGCGGGTACCGCAGCGACACTCAGGTCTACACGATCTTGAATGGGCAGGTGCGCACCCCTCCGTCGGAGAACCGGGCTACTCTCTGGGCTTACGCGTGCGCCCGGAACAAGGCGGAAGCGGAGGCCTGGCTGCAGGAGTACCGCGAGCTCATCGCCGGCTACAAGCGGCAGAAGCGGTGGGCGAAATCCCAGCCGCCTACTCAGCCCGCGCTACCCCCACCCCCCGCCGTGGCAGTGTCCCCTGACGCCTCGGTGGACGCCGAGGACGCAGTCCTCCTGCCAGCACCCGTCGAGATCGAGCCCACCTCCCTGTCGTCGCTTTCACCTGCCCCGGTCGAGAAGCTCCCGGCCGCCTCCACTGCGCACTCACCCCGCCGAGGACCAGGTCGCCGATTCTTCGCGATCGGCACCACCCTGACCCTGAGCGTGGGTGCCGCCGCGGTCTGGCTGCTCACGCAGAACGTGGTGTGGTCCCATGATGGATGCGGCGCCGCCCAGATATCCATTGACACGCCGCTGGCGAAGTCCGATATCAGTGACGTGGTATCGATCTCCGGACACTCCAAGATTGGCTGCAAAAATAACATAGTAATAGTTCTGGATCATTTCAAAGATCGCTATTACACGAACGGCCGAAACCCGTTGCATGTTGGCGACCGTGGCTCATGGAGCGAGCCGAACCTATGCATCGGGAATGGAGATCCCAGCGATGTGGCGGCGGTCCACGAGCTTGTAGCGATGGTCGTGACACAGGAGTCGTACGACCAGCTTGTGAAGGAGGAGCAGCAGAAAGCGGCCGGGGAGCTCCCTTTTTCCGTTGTGGTCCCTCCGGCATCCGTGGCGCGCGCTTCCGTCACCGGAACCATCCGCCACCTCGCCACGAACAGGCACTGCTAGACGTCCTCCGGGAGGGTGTAGCGGTCAGCAGTGCCGGTCAGAGACCAGCTTCGTGATGGTGAGCGTGGCGGACACCATCGCTACGGAAGGAGGGAACTCCTGCTCTTGTACGAAAAAAGCGGGGTTTCCACCGGCATAGGCGGCACGGGATTGATCTTCCAACTTTTTCGACGTCGCCGAATCGAGGACCGCCGCCACGAACTGATGCTGCACGCCGAGATCGCCCTTGCTTCCACTCCCCGTGCACAGGTTCTTTCGTGTCCAATGGCCGGCGGTGACTGGCATGGGCGTCTGGACAGCGGTGTAGTAGCTATGTGTGTCGGTCGGGTGATCGAAGAGCCAGAGGTTGTTCTGGGCGCAGCCAAGGTTGACTGTTCCGCTAATGGTGACGACCCCGCTGATACTGTCGCCGTTCTGAGGCTGGTCTATAGTGACTACCGCCTTGGAGCACGGCGACGGCTGGGCGCTCGAACTGGAACAAGCACCGACGACAAGGCCCAGGATCAGGGCAACGCAGGCGACCCCCGGCCCGACCTTTGCGACGCGTCGCGTCAGCAACTGCCGAGCCACCCGTGCCGGAGCTGATCGATACATTGATGCACTACCCCCGATGCAGAATGACTAGAACGCGCAGGGTAGCGGATCAGACGCCAGGTTCACCATCACTTACCCAATAATCCGTGACAATTCGGGCCACAGCTCGGCCAGCAGCCGCCCGTAGGCCCGGCGGGTGTTCACTGGCGCGCTGTCGACCAGCATCTGGCGGGTAAGTTCCCCGGGCTGATCGTCCACGCTCGCGGGACGGCCGTTGGGCACGTCCGTCACCGGCTTTGGGCCGGGACGAAGCAGCTCTCAACCTCCTCGAGGGACCAGCCGACGAAGCCGGCGATCTCCTCAAGGTCCGAGCTGCCATCCACCCAGGCCTCCAACGCCTCCGCCAGCCCTGCGGGAACACCCTCGGTCGGCTCCGCTTCGGACAGGCTGTCCTCGTCGTGCACCGCCTCGATGTCGCACCAGACCTCGCCGTCCGCGGCAGTCTCCATCGCCTGCTCGTACGCCTCGAGCCGATTCCCGGACGCCAGCAGCACACCCCGACGCCAGTCGGTGATCTCCCACGGCGCGTTGCCCTGCTCGTCGTACCCGCCGGTCTGGCCACCCGCAACCAGCCGCATCCCCTTCGCCTCGATCTCCCGCGCCCGCGCAGCGATCCCCGCGTGGTACGCGTCATGAGCACGCAGAATCTTCCGAACGTGCGTTCGCACAGCGTCGGTCGCGTCCAGCCCCACCGGTGCCACCTCTCCCCGAAGCCGACAAGCGGGAGCACCGTACCGAACAAGCCGTGACCACCCTGAAACCAGGAGTCAAAACGATCATTGACGATGATCGGCAGAGCATCTTATCGCGAGTAACACCGGATCCGGACGGCCCCCAGCGGACACCGGCGGACCTGGCCGGCACGGATGATTACTGTCGGATCCACTCCGTACGGTCGCGAGATGACTACATTTTCTCCCGTCTGCGGGGACGTCCTCGTGCTGACCGAGGCCGAACTCGCGGAGCTGGCCGCGATTCCCGACCCGGACACCGAGCTGGAGTCCGAGCTGCCCTGCGAGCTGGAGGCCGGCCATCCCGGCCCGCACCTGGCCCAGGCCCAGGCCTCCCGCGACCTGGAGTGGTGGATGCTCTGGCAGCACGCCCGCCGAGACCTGATGATCCTCGAGCCCTGCCCCGCGGAGACCACCGACGGCGACACGGTGTGCAACCTGCCGATCGACCATCCCGGCCGACACAGCTTCGACCTCACCGACATCGGCGGCCGCACTCCAGCACCACACCACCAGCAGAAGATCCTCGAACTCGCCCGCCGTCGCACCGGCCCCACGGGCTAAACCGATCCAGTCGCGCCGGTACGCGGACACGTGGCCGGCAGCCTCGGCGTCGGGCCAATTTATGAAACCGGTCAGAAGCCGAAGCCGTACCGCCGCGGCGGGTGCGACCCGAACCGCAGCTCGACGGGCGGGCCGGCCGCGGCGTCGGCGGTCCGGCCCCGCTCGAGCAGCGCCCTGGCCCGGGCGAGGACGGCGGCGTTGTGCATCGCGTCGGGCTGGTCGAGCAGTGCCAGCGCGGTGCGCCGGCAGGCCGCCGCCTCGGTGTGCAGGGCGATCGACCGGGCGATCTCGCTGGGCAGCGGGCGGGCGCCGGCGACGAACGCCCCGACGGTCCGCCGGGACCAGGCCCGCTCCGAGCGGGCGGTGTCCGGGCGCAGCGACTGCCCGGCCGCGGCGCGCAGCCGCTCGGCGAGCGGGTCGGGGGCGTCGGGGTCGAGGGCATAGGCCAGCACCGTCACCGTGCGCACCCGCAGCCGGCACGTACCCCGCTCCAACTGCTCGACCAGCGACGTCGAACAGCCGCAGCGCCGGGCCAGCGCGGCCGCGGACAGCCGCCGTTCCCGGCGGGCCTCGCGCAGCACCGCGCCGAACCCGCCCGCGAGCACGTTCCGTTCGTGCACATCGGGGCGTCCGGATCCCACAGCAACGCGCGCGTGCGCGACGCCCCCCTGTGAACCACCGGCCCGACCATCGACCTCGGCGATCATGCGGCCTCGCGGATCGGGTACGGGTCGGCGCCGCGCCACATCCCGGTGTCGTCCAGGCGCAGCCGCAGCCGTCCGTCCGGGCCGAGCAGACCGGCCGGGGGCAAACAGGCACCGCCGCGGCGGTGGGCGTCGAACCACGACGCGGCGGCGAAGGTGGCGTGGCAGGTCGGGCAGTGCGCGGCGGCCAGGCCGGACCAGCGGGCGGGGCAGCTCCCGCAGGACGCCGGCGGGCGCCCGGTGGTCGTCATCGGAACGGGTCCTCTCGGGTTCGGGGGGTGGTGCGGATGGCGGCGGGCGCGCCCCCTCAGCCCGGCCGGTACTGGTCGGGGGCTGTGGTGCGAGCCCGTACAGCGGCACGGGCCGGTTGTGGCGGGCCGGTCGGAGCCTCCATTTACTGGAGTTGGCAGTAAATGGGCCGGTCATGCCGGTGGTCTCAGGGCGACGCGGATCTCCTCGAGGCACATCCGGCCGGTGCTGACGGCGGGCCAGCCGGAACAGCCCGGCAGGTGCCGGCCGGCCGCGGGCGGGCGCATCCGCACCCCGGGGATGTCCGGCTGCACCAGGGCGCCCGGCCGGCGGATCCGGTACCGACCATCACGGCGCATCTGCGGTTCCGGGGGCGGTGGGGCGTCATACCAGCGCTCGGCGAAGGCGACCATCACCCGGTTGCGGGCCAGCTCGGCCGGGTCGACGTCGAGCAGGTCGGCGGCCGCGAGGATCCGGCCGATCCACCACTGCCGCAGCCGCTGCTCGTGCGCGGCCCGCTCCCCCTCGTAGGCGCGGTGGAGGTCGTCGACCAGCAGCCGCTCCCGCGCCGTCGCCCGCGCGTTCGGGCTGGCCCCGCCGTGGGTCCGACACACCCGGCCGCCGCGGATCGCCCACGCCCCGCAGGGCCGGCCGTCGCTGCGCCGGGCCCGGCAGTGCACCGCCCACCGCGTCCTGGGCATCGCTCCTCCTGCTGGTGATGGATCGGTACGGGTCCATGGGTCTCGCGCCCGCCCGCATGTGGAGCACGGTGTCGCCGAGGGGCCGGCGGCGCTCGATGGCGGACAGGAGGTTGGACGTTGGACGCGATGTCCAACGTGGATGTCTCGCGCGGTACGCGAGTCACACTTCTATGTTGATCTTTCATATGTACCAGGCTGATCATTTGCAGCGATCTTCATCTTGATCTTGTTTGTGTGTCCAACGTCGTTGGACATGTCCACCGTCCAACGACGTTGGGCAGCTATATCGCGCGGTACAGGGTGGCGGGCTTGCCGTTCGGTCCGGTGGCCGCGTGCTCGGTGGCCTCCCGGGCGTCGAACAGCAGGGCCAGGGCGTCGTCGAGGTAACGGCGGTCGGTGGAGCGCACGGTGCGGCTGAGTTCCCCCCGGTGCACCCCGGCCGCGCCGGCGGCGGCGAGCTTCTTGCGTACGCCGGCGGCGACCCGGACCACGGCGGCGCTGTCGACGGACTCCTGTACGACCACCGCCCGTTCGGCCTCGGCACGGCCCTTCGCCAGGTTCTGCTCGGACGCCGTGTCCCGCAGGACCTGCTCGATGCCGCCGCGGGTGCGGGTGGAGATGGTCATGACGACCTCGGCCAGCTGCCAGTCCTCCTCGGTGACCGCCAGCTGCCCGTGGAGGATGCCGAGGGCGGCGGCGACCTTGAGTCGGGCGAGGTACTGGTGGGAGTCGAGCGGGTCGACCTCGGCGCCGGTCAGCCGCGCGTACCGGTCGGCGTCGATGACGTCGACCGCGGTCTGGCACACGGGCAGAGGGTGCAACGGGGCGACGAACCCGGCGGGCGGCGCGGCCGCGCCGGGCGGGGGTCGCCAGCCCAGCACGCCGGGATGCTCCGGGCGAACCCGGGGCGCGTCCGGGTCGGACGCGGGCATCCACAGCAGCCGCTGCGGCGTTCCGCCCGCGACTTCCTGCGGGCTGAGCAGGGCCTCGCCGCGGCCGGGCTGCACCCCGACGAACAGGCCGAGCCGGTAGGCGTGCTCGCTCACCTTCAGCCGACGTTCCGCTTCGGCGTTGCCGAAACCGATCTCCTCGCCCATCCATGCCGCGCGCAGGATGGACAGCAGCGTCGCGCCGCGGCGGCCAGCGACCGCCGCCACCTTGTCGATCTCCGGATCGGAGATCACCACCGACGTCTCGTGCTGGACGATGCTGCCCTCGCCCTCGGGGTCCTTCTCGTAGTGGACAAAGTGCTTCACCACGCCTTCGCCGGTGCCGATCGGCCAGCGGGACACCGGGCTGGTAGCCAGGGCACTGCGGGCGGCGCGTTCCGCCGCACCCTTGCCCGCACCCGAGGCGCCGACGGCGGCGACGAACAGGTTCAGCGACCCCTCCCCGCCGGCGAGGGCGGGCAAGACGACGGTCGGAGGGATCTGCGCGATGACGTCGACCAGAGCGGCACCGAGCGTCGCCCACGGTGCGGACCGGCGGGCGTTGGCAGCCAGGCGGAGGTGGTGCAGCTCCGGCCGGCTGTCCCAGAAGTCGCGTTCGGGGCGCAGCACCTCCCCACGTAGGAGGGCCGCCGTGGCGACGTGCGGCACGAACGGGCCCGTCGTGAGCGAGGGCATTCCCAACCGGTCGCGTTGCCGGGCGACCAGCGCGGCGGCGGTGTCGGTCACGCCGCCCGCTCCGGGCGCATCGCCGACCGGAGCGTGCCGTCGATCTCCCGGTCGCCGAGGCCGACCTGACGCGCCGCGTCGGCCAGCGCCGCGACGGCCAGCGCACCGTTCATCTCGCCGCGGGCGATGTGCTCACCGGCCCGGCACGCCGCCCAGAACAGCCTCCCGTTCCGCTCGCCTTCGGACGCGGCCAGGACAACGTCGACCAGGCCGACCAGCACCGCATCCGGACCGCCGCGGCGCCCACGCGCGCGGGCCGGGGGCACGACCGTGAACGGGCCGAGCATCGCCGTGGCCGGCGGGCCGGACCTGCGCGGTGGTGCGGCCACGGCGAGCTGCGCGTCGGGCCAGGGGGCAAGGTGGCCGTCGAGGTCGCCGGCGAGCAGCGCGGCGACGTCCCCGCACCAGGCATACCGGTGGCCGCACGGGTGGACCGACGGTGGTGCGACGACCTGGCCGCCGTCGCCCTTCACGTCCAGGCCTGGCCCGAGGGAGTGCGCCCGGCTGGTCACATGCGCCCCGGGATGCCGGTAGTACAGGTGGGCGCCACCGGAGCCGGTCACCACCATCGCCGAACCGGGCAGGACACCGACGCGGGCCTCCAGCTCGGCCAACGAGCCGGTGCCGCCGGCGCGCGGGTCGATGTCGAGCACCGCCAGGGCCGAGCGGACACCGGTGACGATGCCGACGTTCGCCGTCGGCCATCGGGACCACCAGGAGCGGATCGTCTCCGGTTCGGTGGTCGCCGCCGCAGGCCAGTCGGGCAGCAAGGGGCGCTTCCCGCCAGGCTGCAGTGGGTGGACAGGCCAGCCCACCCGGGCGTACGCCAAGGCAGCTGCCGGTATCGTCGTTGTCGTCATCGGGGCCTTCGTAGGGGGGCAGGATGGTGGCGTCGGCCGGGGCTGCACCCCCGGCCGTTCGCATGGAGAGGGACGCTCACGCGGCGTCGGCGTCGACCGGCGCGATGACGTGCCGGCCGCGCAGGAACAGCTCCAGGTCTTGGGGGTCGACGCGCAGGTCGCGCGGGGACCGGCGCACGTGGCGGATCTGCCGGGCTGCGAGGAGCCGCCGCGCCTGCCGTGGGGTCACCTCCAGCCGCACGGCCGCCTGCGCTGTGGTGAGCCATTCATGGCGCATATACACACTCCCGGTGCGGAGAGCCCGTCCGTCCGTGCGCGTTTCCTGGAAACGCGAGCCCTCGTTGATCGTTGGGGCATAGCGTACGCCACAGATCCGGTCATGTCCGCATCCGCCCCGCTGCGTCCCACACCAGCAGGGAACGACAGGGAACTAGAAGGAACTACAAGTAACATTCGGGAACGTACTGGAGGATCATGCTTTGTACCAGGCACTTCACGGCTGCGGCGCGACAGCACGCCCAGCAGGGACACACCCGAGACCACGCCTTACGACGCTTCACGGAAACTCGTTTCTTATACAGATTTGTAGCCCACAATAGTTATCGGTAGTGCAGGCTCATGACGACTGCGATGAGGGCGGATGGACCCCCGAGCATTCCCCCGGTTATTTCCCTGGATGCATGGCAACCAGCAGGGCCTGGAATACGCACGATGACGCCCGGTCGCGGATCCCCTGACGTACCAGGGGATCCCGGTCCCCGCCGCCGCGACCACGAGGGCGGGCACACCTGTTCGACCATTTCTCCGGAAGGTGATACATCCAATACTGATAGCTATGTAACTACATGTTGCAATCGTTTCTGTACTGACCACTAGATGTGGTTCCCGAGTCCGGCCGCGCCGGTGCCGCAGGCGGATCCGACACCGCCCAAGAGACCACTTCAAGACCACGGCCCGTGCATCACGTGCAGACCGCCGTGCACCACGGCGTGCAACCCGCGTGCAGCGCCTGTGCACGACCCTCCCGTGCACAGGCGCTGCACGCGGGCGCACGCCTGTGCGCGTAGGGCCCGGCCGCGTGCACCGCTGCACACCGAGGCCCGCGACCGGCCACCTCGTGCTCCCCAGGGCCCCTGGACCGTCATGGCCGTGGACGGCACGACCGAGGCCCTGGGTCCGCCGTGGCGCGACTCGCCGGCGGCGGTGTACTGGCCCTCGCTGGCGATCGGCGCGACCCTGCGGTCATGGCGAAGTCGAAGTCGAAGATGACGTCGAAGGACTCGGCGCGGATCCAGTCCACCGGCGACCGGCGTCCCCACAGCCTCACCGGCCGGAGCGGGTTCGCTCGGCGCGCGCAGTCCGCGGCCGCCCGCAACGCGAGCGATCGGGTAGGGGAGCTCAGGCGGGCCGGCCGGTCGCGGTAGCCCGAGGCCGGGGTCCACCACCCCGTTCCCGCAGGCGTCTGGCCCTCCTCGGCGAGGGCCGCCCCGGTGCTACCGCGCAGGTCCCAGAGGTCCGGCCGGACGCGCTGCCGCTACCGGTCGCGGATCCGCCGCGACGTCGGCCTGTCGTTTGCTGGTCATCGTCGGCGACATCGCCTGCACGGTGGGCGTACAACCGGCCCATGACGGGCAACGGGGGAGCACGCCGGCGGGCCGCCCGGCGTTGGTTGTGGATCGTCGCGGGGCTCGCCGCGGCCGGCGCGGTCGCCGCGGTGGTCGGGATCTGGCATCTCCCCGAGCGGATGTATCCGGGTAGCGGTGACGGCGCGGTCCAGGCACGCGCCGCGCTGCAGGGTGGGCTGCTGACCGCCGCGGCCGCGCTCACCGCCGTCGCCGGCGCCCTGATCGCCCTGGACGAGACCCGCCAAGCCAACACCGAGATCAAGCGGGCGAACGAGGCTGCGGACACCCGGGAACGGGCGGCCAACGCCAACACTCATGTCCGTGAGCTGTACTCCACCGCGATCAGCCACCTCGATGATCCCAGCCTCGACGTGCGCCTCGGCGGGATCTACGCGTTGGAACGGGGTCCCCGTAGCATCCGGGAAAAATCGGGCGGATATGGGGTGTGTAGGCTCCGCGCCAGGGGATCTTCGGGTTCTGGCGGGAGGACGCTGGGTGGTCGCTCCGGTGCTCGTGGACGAGGAGCTGGAGGGGCTGCGTCGGTTCCCGGAGATCGGCCGGGAGGAGCTGTTCCGGTTCTTCACGTTGACCCCCGCGGACCTGGCGTTCCTCGATCCCGGCCGGGGTCGGGGTTGGGGTCCAGCGGACCGGCTGGGGCTTGCGGTTGCCTTGTGTGCGTTGCCGTGGTTGGGGTTCGTGCCGGACGACGTGGCGTCGGCGCCGCGGGCGGCGGTGCTGCGGCTGGCCGAGCGGTTGGGCGTCGACCCGGACGTGATCGGCTCGTACGGGCGGCGGGCTAAGACG
Organism: Frankia sp. R82; assembly: GCF_023716925.1. Classification (GTDB taxonomy): domain Bacteria; phylum Actinomycetota; class Actinomycetes; order Frankiales; family Frankiaceae; genus Frankia. The sequence continues at coordinate 18,966 of NZ_JAMQQG010000299.1, read as the reverse complement.
CGCACGGATCATTTGCGGCTGGCGGCGCGGTATCTGGGGTGGCGGGTGCCGACGACGTTGGACCTCAAGGTGTTGGACGAGTTTCTGTTGGCGCGGGCGATGGAGCACGACTCGCCGACGTTGCTGTTCCGGCTGGCGTGCGAGTACCTGATCTCGGCGAAGGTGAGGAGCGCCAGGCGCTGCTGGACGTGGTCTTGGCGATCGTCGCGGACCCGGCGATCGTGGAGTTCTGCCGGCTGGTCGGCAAGCCCGCTGACGCCGCCAGGGGGCTGGCGGAGGTCAAGGAAGAACTGCACACGGCGCTGGGCGAGCTGGAGCAGACGCTCGCCGCTGGCGACGGGCCGGTTCGCCTGGACGCCGACGGTGATCTGGTGATCTCCCCGCTGTCCGCCGAGGACATCCCGGCCGAGGCGGTGGCACTGAAGGCCGAGCTGACCGACATGCTGCCGTTCGCGCCGATCGTGTCGCTGCTGATCGAGATGGACAAGCACACCGGGTTCCTGGACTGCTTCACCCACGCCGGCGGCAAACAGACCCGCACCGCGGAGCTGAAGCGGAACCTGATCGCGGTGCTGATCGCGCATGCCACCAACCTCGGGCTGACCCGCATGGCGGATGCCTGCGGCATCTCCTACGACGTCCTGGCCTGGACCGCGGAGTGGTACGTGCGGGAGGAGACGCTGCGCGCGGCGAACCTGGCGCTCATCGGCTATCACCAGAAGCTGCCGCTGACCCCGGTCTTCGGCTCCGGCACGCTGTCCTCTAGCGACGGGCAGCGGTTCCCCACCCGCGGCAAGTCTGTCACCGCCAGAGCATTGAGCAGGTACTTCACCCACGAGGGGCTGTCGACGTACACGCACGTGACCGACCAGCACACCACCTACGGCACGAAGGTCATCGTCGCGACCAAGCGCGAGGCGCACTACGTGCTCGACGAGATCCTCGGCAACGCCACCGACATCCCGATCGTCGAGTACGCGACCGACACGCACGGCGTGACGCTGGTCAACTTCGGCCTGTTCGACCTGCTGGGGTTACAGCTCTCACCACGCATCCGGGACCTGGGCAAGATCACCTTTTGTCGGACCGGCTCGAAAACCGAGGTGAACGCGGCGTTCCCGCTCGCGGGACCGCTGCTGACCCGCCGCTGCAACCTCGATCTGGTCGCCGGGCACTGGGACGACCTGCTGCGCCTGGCCGGATCGCTGAAGTTCGGACACGCCACCGCCTCGCTGCTGGTCAGCAAACTCTCAGCGTCCGGCCGGCAGAACGCCCTCGCCGCGGCACTCAAGGAGTACGGGGCGCTGCGGCGCACGATCTACGCCGTCCGCTACCTGTCCGACCCGGCGTACCGGCGCAAGATCTCCCGGCAGCTCAACAAGGGCGAGTCGCTGCACGCGCTCAAGCGGGACCTGCTCTACGCCCCCGAGGGCACGGTGCGTGCTCGTCACCTCGAGCAGCAGACCGAGCAGGCCTGGTGCCTGACCCTCGTCACCAATGCCGTGGTGACCTGGACGACCGAGTACTACGGGCTCGCCGTCGACGCAATGCGCGCGGCCGGACGACGTATCGACGACGAGGTGCTCGCGCACATCTCCCCGGCGCACAGCGAGAACATCAACTTCTTCGGCGCGATCGACGTCGACATCGAGAGCGAACTCGCCCAGCTCGGCCCTACCGGCTATCGGCCGCTGCGCGTGCACGACACCCTGTTCTGACCCGACGAGTCGATGCCGTCGATGCCGACGCCGGCCCCGAACGGCAGCTGTCAGCCAGATAGTCGTGACGTCGTACGTCCTGCGGCGGCGAAGCGGGGCGCGAACAGCGCGCTATCCGAATCCGCCGCCACCCGCTCGATCGCCCTCTGCCACCGGTCTAGGTCGTCTGACGTTGCCATTCCGGCCGCGACCATCGCGTCCCGAGCTGCCCACGGCCCGCCGCCCCCGGGAACGGGTGAGACAACCTCGTAGCCGGCATGCCGATGGGTGATTGTCAGCCCGGCTGCCCGAAGGATCGACCCTAGCCGCGGCCCGACCGCGAGATCTTTCCCGCTGCGCACGTGGTACTGACCGTAGCGGTGATAGAGGTCAACGAAGTCGTCGTCGACCGGGTCGAACCGCGCGGCGGTCGCATCACCGTCCACGACGTACAGGCACCCACCCGGACGGAGGAGGCTGGCCGCGTGATCGACGATGGCGCTGAGATGGGATCCGGCGTGGCCGAGGACATGACGCACCATCACCACATCGAAGTCCGCCGGCAGGCCGGTGCTGGCCGCGTCCGCGTGGACCCAGTCGACGTTGTCGATCGCCGCGCGCCCCGCCAACTCTCCCGCCACTGCCAGCGACGCCGCGTCCTGATCCACGCCGACCACACGGCCGGCGGCACCGACCAGCCGAGCCAGCTCGATCGTGACCGCCCCCGGACCACAGCCAAGATCGAGGACTCGGGCACCGGGGCTGATGCCGCACTCCGCCCAGACGTCAGCCTCACTGCGCGCCGCCCACCGAGCCATCACCTGATAGCGCTCGACCTCGGCATCACTGATCCGCAACGCATAGGTGGTGACACCACTCTCGGAAACAGAATCATCACGCATACGGCGACCCTACGGTCCTCCCGTCAGAGTGACTGAACCAGGGCAGGCGGATCGCCAGTCACGTGATCGATCTCAACGGCGGACCCGGGCGAGGGATGCACCAGTGGCCGACCGTCGCCCACGACCCTGGATCATCCTGTCGGATAATGGCCCATTATCCGACAGGATGATCCACTGCGGGGCTTGACGGCCAGCGGGAACGGCGCGGCCGCCGATACACGACTCCTGCCGATTATCCGGTAGGTCGACCGAGATGAGGAGGCCGGCGGGTGGTGGCGACGGTGACCACGCTCGACACCCGCCGGCCCGGGCCGACGGTGCGCCAAGCCGTGGACACGTTCCTCGACGCGCCGAAGATCGCCAGTAACGCGCACACGCTGCGCGCCTATGCCAACGTGCTCGACCGCGCCGCCGAGGCGCTCTCCAGCCCACCGCGCCGGGCGTAAGTCGGCGTCACTGCAGGTCAGGAATATCCGCCCGATTTTTCGCGAGTACTACGGCGACCCCGCCTCATACGGCGGGCTGTGCGGGTTCACGGCGCGCTACCGCCGACCTCCGCGCAGGTCATCGCCGTGTCCGCGCGATCAGTTCGGCGAGCAGGCGGGTGCGGGGAACCATCTGTGCGACCTCGACGTGTTCGGTGTTGGCGTGGGCACCGCCGCCGACGGCTCCGAGGCCGTCGAGTGTCGGGCAGCCCGTGCCTGCGGTGTGGTTGCCGTCCGAGGCGCCGCCCACGGCGACTCCGCGCAGCGGTGGCTGGCCCAGCTCCGCGGCGATGTGGCGGGCGAGGGTGAACAGGTCGGCGGAGGACTCCGGGGGCATCGGTGGCCGGTGCGGACCGCCGCGGATCGTCAGGCTGGCTCCGGGGGTCCGGGCGACCAGGCCGCGCAGGAGCGCGTCGATCCGGTCCTGGGCGGCCAGGGTCGGCACCCGCACGTCCACCGACACCGTCGCCCGCGCGGGCACCGTGTTCAGCGTGCTGCCAGCGGACAGCAGGGTGGGTGTGATCGTCGGGGCTCCCAGCCCGCAAGCGGGGGTGCTGGAGGCGTCGGTGGCGAGGTCCAGCGAGGCCGCGAGATCGGCGATGGCCAGGACCTGATGGGCGGCCTCGATCGCGGCGTTGATCCCGTTGGCCGGTTCCAGGCCCGCGTGGGCGGCCCGACCGGACACCATGACCTCATAGCGTGAGACGCCCTTACGGGCGATCTTGAGCGCGCCCGTTTCGTCCGCTGCCGCTTCCAGGACGAACGTGGCGACGCACCCGCGGGCGGACTGTTCGACGAGCTCCCGCGACGTCGGGGAACCGACCTCCTCATCCCCGTTGATCAGCACACACACCCCGTCCGGGGACGGCAGGGCGGCCAGCGCGTGCAGCATCTGCACCAGCCCCGCCTTCATGTCCAGCACCCCGGGGCCCCGGACGATCCCGTCGACCACCGAGAAGGGACAGGCCTGCAGCGAGCCCACCGGCCACACCGTGTCGTGATGTCCCACCAGCAGCACCCGTGGGGTGCCGAAGGTCCACCGTAGATGGGGGACGCCGTCGACGACGATCGTCTCCGGTGCGCGGCCCAGCAGCCGCGCACCGAGGGCACCGACCACCTCGGCGCTGCGGGCCAGCGCGTCGTGGTCGGCGGAGAAGGACTCACAGACCACGAGTTCCTCCAGATCGGCCAGCATCGCCGACACCGTGAACGCGGCGAGTGTGGTCACCGGCCCCACCGCGCCTGCATACTCGGAAACACCAGCATGTTCTTCCCACCCCTGGTCTCGGCGGCTGATCGTGGCGACACCCGTGACGCTAAAACGAGATCGGGAACTCCACCAGAAACAAGACCGCATACGAGCCATGCGTGGGAGGAACATGTTTGACGTCGACACGCTGCGTCTGCTGGTGACCGTGGCCGACACCGGGTCGTTCACCCAGGCGGCGACCGCGCTCAACTACACGCAGCCGGCGGTGTCCCGGCGCATTGCCGCACTGGAAAAGCAGGCCGGCGGGCCGTTGTTCGAACGGCTTCCTCGGGGTGTGCGGCTCGGCCCCGCCGGTCAGGTGCTGTATCAGCATGCCGTCGACGTACTGGAGCGGCTGTCCCAGGCGGCGCGGGACCTGGCCGCCGTCCATGCCGGGCACGGCGGAACACTGCGCGTCGGGGCGTTCTCGACCGCGAACGTGTCGTTGGTCCCCGCCGCCCTGCGGGCGTTGCGCCAGGCCAGGCCACAGATCGACATTGTCGCGGTCGAGGGCCGCAGCGCCCTGCTGATGCAGCGCCTTGCGGACGGGGAGCTTGATCTCGCCGTGGTCAGCGACTATCCGTGCGGTCTGGCGTCGGTGGACGGTGTCACCACGGATGTTCTGCTCGAAGACGACCTGCTTGTCGTGCTGCCGCGCGAGCATCGGCTGGCCAGCGCCGAGGTGATCGACCTGGGTGACCTGCGGGAGGAGACCTGGTTGCAGGACGCGCCCGCGGGAGGTCATCCCACGCGGCTCACCGACGCCTGTGCCCGGGCGGGTTTCCAACCCAGGAAAATCATCCGGATCGCGGAGTGGACCGGGAAGTTCGGCCACGTGGCCGCCGGGCTGGGGGTCGCGCTGGTCCCCTCCCTGGCTGCCTGGGCGGTCCCGGCCGACCTCGTCCTGCGCCGGCTCGACGATCCCGCGCTGCGTCGGACCGTCCACATCGCCCTGCCCGCCGGTCCGCTGTCCGCCGGTCCGCTGCCCGCGGCGCTGACGTTGCGGGACCTGCTGCGGGACGCACCGAGCCTGCGCCCGTCGTCCTAGTCACCGCCAGCTTGCTGTCAGCGTGCCCGGATGGAGTTCCGCGGGCAGCGGTGGTTCGGCGGCTTCGTCCCCCGTGGTGGTCATCGGATCATTGTTACGGAGGTGCCGGGGCGCCAGGCGGAGGCGATGGACGAGGCGGACGGTCTCGGCGGCCGGCCTCGATGGTGGATCTCGCCGGTCGGGCCCGACGGTCGAGCCCGGAGTCAGTGGCGGGCCCGTACGACCGCCAGGGCGAGGACATAGGACACGCCGCCGACCGCGCAGACCAGCGCCCACGGGGAGCCACTGCCACCGCGGGCCAGGTCGACGACCATGCCCCCGAGGCAGAACGTCGCCATCGCCAGCGCGGACCCGGCGGTGGCGCGCAGGTCGAGTGAGCGTTGCCGCTCGTCGCCGGCCACCCGCAGCAGGGCCGCGACGTCGCCGCGACCGCCGGCCACCACGAAGGCGACCACTGCGGTGACCACGTAGAAGACGGCCAGGACCAGGGCCAGGTCATGGTCGCCGCCCAGCCAGGCTCCGAGCGTGATGGCGCCGCCGCCGACGATCAGGACGGCGGTGGTGGCCAGTCGGCGCAGTCGGTGCGTGCGGGGCGGCCGGGGGGTGTGGGTGGGTGGGGTGGTCATCGTCTGCCTCCGTCGTCGTCGAGGGTGAAGAGCTGTTCGACCGGGGTGGAGAAGAACCGGGCGAGCTGGATGGCCAGGGGCAGGGACGGCAGGTACCGGCCGGTCTCGATCGCGTTGATCGTCTGGCGGGACACGTGCAGCGCGCCGCCCAGCTCGGCCTGCGACATCCCCCTGGCCGTGCGCAGCGCCCGGACCGAGTTCCGCATGATGTCAAGGGTGCTTGACATCGCGCCCGAATGTCAAGCACCCTTGACATCGCATGATCGGGGGCCGATGCGTCCGTAGCTGTTATCTGTTTGGCGCGCGGCAGGTCACCAGCCGAAGATGATCGGATGGGCAGTGACCGTGTCGCGGGCGGGCTGGTGGTCAGACCGGCGACCGTGGCAGACGTGGCCGCGCTCGGCACCCTGAACGCCGCCGTGCAGACGTTGCATGTCCGCGCGCAGCCGGCCGAGTTCACGACGCCGGACGCGACGGCCGCCGCCTCCTTCTTCCAGGCGAGGCTTGCCGAACCCCACGTGCTGGTGCTGCTCGCCGAGCAGGACGGTCAGGGAATCGGCTACCTGTACGCCGAGGAGCAGCATCGAGAAGGAGATGCCTTCACCCGGCCGTCGAACGGCCTCTACATCCACCATCTCGGCACTCGCGCCGACTGGCGTCGACGCGGCGTCGGGCGAACCCTGATGGGCGCGGCGCAACAGCATGCGGCACACCGCAAGCTGGATGTTCTGCGTCTGAGCACGGGAAGCTTCAACGTGGACGCCCAGAGGTTCTTCGCGAGCCTGGGCTACGAGCCGTACAGCATCCGGCTCATACGGCGTCTTTGAGTCGGGACGAGCATCCCGGGCCGGCAGCATGCCACCGACCATGGTGCGATGTCGTGTTGCCGTGGCGGGACATCCAGCGTCGGGATGACAGCCGTCATCCATGCCGTCATCCATGCCGTCACCGCGTGGAGACCCGGCGCCGGTACGACTCGGCGGGGTCGTACCGGTCCGGATGCGGCACACGCGGACAGTTCGCTGGATGCGGCGTGTGCGGAAAATTCGGTTGTATGTGCTCCGCGAAAGTCTGCTGAATATGACTTTCGCGTGATGGTCGCAGCGCGGGGAAACGCCGGTCGGTCGACCGGAAAAGTATGAACGGCGAACGAAAGGCCGACCACCGGCCGAGGGGCGGTGATGCGTCCGCGACCGGCAGGTCGGGACGGCACTCCGGCATCCATCCGGATGGTTTTGAACGTGCACGGTAAAGCGGGACTTCCTGGCTATGCTCGGCGGCCGAAACCAGATTCTCCTTCTTTCAGGGAGTAGTAGTCATGTCTGTCCTGCGAACAATGAGACGCCGTCGTCGGCGGATGACCTGCACGATGGTTGCCGGGGCGCTCGCCCTGGTTCCCCTGCTGCCCGCCGCGGCCCTGGCGACCGCGAAGCCCGGGGCGCCCCGGGCGGGGGAGCATCGGGTGCGGCCCGCCACCGGCGTGGCCTGGTCCTGGGGCGCCAACTCCTTTGGTGAGCTTGGCTACGGCACCCAGATCGACAGCCCCAGGCCCTTCCCGGTCGCCGGCCTCGACAGCGTCACCGCGGTGGCGGCCGGCGGCTATTCCGGCTACGCGCTGCGCCGCGACGCCACGGTCTGGTCCTGGGGTTACAACTGGGCCGGGCAGCTCGGGGACGGGACCACCACCGACCGGTCCACCCCCGTGCAGGTGGACCTCGACAACGTCACCGCGGTGGCAGCCGGCGGCTACACCGCCCTCGCGCTGCGCCGCGACGGCACCGTGTGGGCCTGGGGTGCCAACGGCAACGGCGAGCTCGGCAACGGCAACACCACCAGCAGCTCCACCCCGGTGCAGGTCAGCGGACTCACCGACGTGACCGCGGTGGCCGCGGACGACTCCTCCGCCCTCGCGCTGCGCCGCGACGGCACCGTGTGGGCCTGGGGTGCCAACTGGGCCGGGCAGCTCGGCAACGGCACCACCACCGACAGCGCCGTCCCCGTCCAGGTCGGCGGACTCGACGAGGTCACCGCGGTGGCCGCGGAAGGCTCCTCCGCCCTCGCGCTGCGCCGCGACGGCACCGTGTGGGCCTGGGGTGCCAACTGGGCCGGGCAGCTCGGCAACG
>NZ_JAMQQG010000299.1:0-10736 GCF_023716925.1 Frankia sp. R82 | reverse complement strand
GCACCACCACCGACAGCGCCGTCCCCGTCCAGGTCAGCGGACTCGACGAGGTCACTGCCCTCGCGGGCAGATGGAGCTCGGCCTACGCGCTACGCCGCGACGGCACCGTGCGCGCCTGGGGCACCAACTACCACGGCCAGCTGGGCAACGGCACCACCACCGACAGCTCCACCCCGGTGCAGGTCGACGGACTCGATGACGTGAGCACCATCGGCGCCGGGGACGCCGCCGGCTACGCGGTGCGCCGCGACGGCACTGCCTGGTCGTGGGGCAGCAACCACAACGGCGGGCTCGGCGACGGGACCACCACCGACAGCTTCACCCCGATCCGCATCGCCGTCCCCGCCGCCGTCACCGCCGTCGTCGGCGGCAGTGGCTTCGCCTACGCCCTCGGTGGCCCCGCCCGCCAGCAGCGCGACATCCCCCCGACCGCGCGGCTGTCGGTCATCCCGGTCGTGGGTTCGGCCCCGAGCGTGGCCCTGGTGGACGCGGCCGGCTCGGCTCCGGGCTCCGCCCCGCTGGCGTCCTACACCTTCGACTTCGGCGACGGCACCCTCGTCGGACCGGGCACCGACACCACCGCCACCCACCTCTACCACGATCCCGGCACCCACCAGGTGACCCTGACCGTGACCGACAACACCGGCGCCACGACCCAGCGGACCGCGACCACCCGCCTCGCCGGGCCAGGACAGACCGGGCCGGGGATCTCCTGGGAGCCGGGCGGCGACACCCCGCGCGGCTGCAACCACTGCGCCGGGGTCCGGGTCACCAGCACGGGCACGGACCCGCTGGCCATCGACTCGGTCACCCCGGCGCCGAACAGCAGGGTCTATCCCAACAACGACTGCCCCGCCACGCTGCCCGTCGGTGACAGCTGCACCATCTGGTGGGTCGACACCGGCGGTCGCCCCGGACAGAACACTGACATCATCATCCGCCACAACGCCCCCGGCGGAGTGACCATCGTCTGATCGCGACCACTGATCGCGACCACCCCGCCCCGCAGGGAAAGCCGCGCCCGGCCCCGCGCGGCTTTCCGACCGCACCAGGTCTCGAGGGTCACGGGAATCCATCGGTCGACCCGACACCCCCGGCGAAATCACGCCGGGAGAAACGGAAAAGACGCGTCGGTCGGCTGCACCGCGCGCCGGCGGAAACGGACCGTCCGGTCCTGCGCAGGCGGCCGTTCGGCCCGGCGACGGGGTGCCCGAAGCCCTGTCACCCGTCGACCGGCCGCAGGAGGCTCTGGTGGTGGACGCAGGACGGTGACCTGGTGATCCGCGGTGGGTGGACCGCGAGCTTCTCCCTGGTCGGAAACCTTCACCCGGTCGAGAACCTCAGGAGGCAGACATGACGCTCGGCTATCACGCGCCGGTCACCGTGGCGCCGGACACGAGCCTTACCGACGCCGCGGGGCTGATGGACCGGGCGGGGATCGGCTCGCTGCTCGTCGTGGACGGCGACACCCTCGTCGGCATCGTCACCGACCGCGACCTGGTGCTGCGGGGCATCGCCCGGCGGGTGCCCCCCGACGGCCGCATCGACGACGTGATGACGATGGGGGTCGTCACCCTGCCGGTGACGGCCGCCCGCGACGAGGTCGTCCAGGCCTTCGCGGCGCACTCGGTCCGCCGGCTGCCGCTGATGGACGGTGTGCGTGTCGTCGGGCTCGTCACCCTGGACGACCTGCTCGTCGAGGCGACCCCGGCCGAGCTGCCACAGGTGGCCGCCCTCGTCCGTTCCGAGGTGCGACACCCCCGTCACGAGGCCGGGCTGCCGCTGCCGACCGCATCGACGCGGGTCGCCCGCGCCGCGCCGGGGCGCGGGCAGGCCACGGTCGGAGATCAGATCATCGTCCACCGGCACGCCGCTGGGGAGCCCAACCGGGACGGGGAGATCCTCCAGGTGCACTCACCCGCCGGCGACCCGCCGTTCCGGGTGCGCTGGGCGGACACCGGCAAGGTGACGTTCTACTACCCGGGTCCGGACGCCGAGATCCGTCACCTCGTCACCCGATGACCAGAGCCCGCCAGAGCGGGCCCCGGTGGCGGGCCGGCCGCCGGGGCCCCATGCTGTAACCGGCGGCGCGTGAATCCCTACTATGGGTGACATCGTCGCGATGAAGTGGCCACCGTCCGTGTCCAGCGGTGTCTGTACGAGCCGTGACCTGATGACGGGAAGCAGAACATGATCCTCAAACGGATGTTGTCGACGTTCGCCCTGTTCCTTGCCGCTGCCGCGGCTTTCGCGCTCCTGCCCGCGGTCGCGGCGCAGGCGCGACCCCTGGGCGGCGCCCGGGTCGTCCGGCCCGGTGCCGTCGTCGTCGCGCCTCCCCGGGTGTACCGGCCAGGGGTGGTCTACGGGACCACGCCCGGCTACGTCGCCCCACCGACCTCGGGGCCGACGGCGGTCTATGTGCCGCCCCGGGTCTATGTCCCGCCGCGGGTCTACGTGCCGCCGCGGGTCTACCGGCCCGGTGTTCGGCGCCGCTGAGCGCGGTACCTGCACCTAGGTCCAGGCGGGTCGCGCCCATCGCCGCGCGCCACCCGCACGGATCGATACGGAGCCGACCACCTCGCCCGCCCGCCGACACCCGTTCCGCATCGGATGTCTGTCTTGTGGCCGTGACCGTGCAGGGCCTACGAAGCGCGCCACCTGCCTGGCCAGCAGCTCTACCAGGCCCACGCCGCGCCGGTGGATCACGCCGACGTGCTCCTCGAGCATGAGCTGCCCCAGGCCCCCCGAATCCTGCGCTGGTCGTTACGCGATGACGGCGGCCCACCTCTTCGTGTCCGGCCACCCCACGACCACAGCCGCCGTCCGCGGTGAGGCCACGCCGTACCGGTCTGGATGCCCGTGCGGAGGATCCCGCAGACTCTTCGTGGGCCTGTACACCAGCCGAACGGCACCCGGCTCCTGCGACGCTGCTGACCCGACGTGCTTGGCGGTGGAACCCGACCGATCGGATGTCATCCCATGCGGGTGCACCCGGGGCGCAACCCCGGGTGCAAAGCCGTGTGGCAGGCGGGTCAGGCGTTGCTGGCCCGGCGACGAACCAGCGTGAGGAGAATTCCAAGCAGGAAAAGTCCGGCAGCGCCGATGACAATACCTGCCATCTGGGCCACGGCGTTCCAGGACCCGTGTACCACATGACTGGAGCCGACGAGGAGGCTGGTGGACACCAGCAGGGCAAGACTCACCGCGATGGTCGCGGCAGCAAGCCGCTGCGACTCGTTCTCCCTAGCCGTGGACATCGACCTATTATTGATGGCCCGCCGACCCGCGCGCATCGGAGACAGGCCGGCGCGGCCTGTCATGCATATGACAGGCTGCCGTTGCTGCGGCGACTCCGGTCGGGTGCATTCCCGAACACAGCCCGATTCCCTGCTCAACAGGATTTCTGTGCCTGCGCAAACAGACCGTGCAGGTCATGGTGGTCGAACCCAACGGCTCGAGCTGACGCTCGTGGAACGCCAGGAGTTCCGCTCGGGGGCCGTCGCCCTGCGCTACCAGCCCCGTCGGGTCTCGGCCTGACGGCCGACTGCCTCCACGCTCGGCCCGGCCGGCGGTTCCCCTCAGGTGGTGTGGGGATGTCGCGGGGTCGTGCTCGCCGTCGCGCGTCCGGACGCTGCGGGATGCGGGTCAGGGCCGGCGGTCGCGGAAGGTGCGGCGCAGGTCACCGACCCAGGCGTCGGGGTTCTCCCAGGGGATGAAGTGGCCGCCGTGGTCGTGGGCGTTGACGTTGACGTGGTGGAACCAGGCGGCCTGCGGGCCGGTGGTGAACGCCCGGATCCGCTCCTGGGCGGTGTGGATGCCGGGCGGGTTCTCGTAGGTGACGAAGGTGAGGCCGACCGGGGCCTCCACGACCGGGGTGCGCTCGTGTGACGGGGTCCAGGGATAACGGGTGGCGTTGGCGTAGTAGCGCATCGAGGTGGCGATGGCGTTGTTCACCCAGTAGATCGTGGCGTGGGTGAGCAGGTCGTCCCGGGAGAAGACGGACTCGAGGTCGCCGCCGTTGTCGCTCCAGGCGTTCCAGCGTTCCAGCAGCCAGGCGAGCAGTCCGGCGGGTGAGTCGGCCAGGCCGTGGGCCACGGTGGCGCCGTCGAGGGAGTGCACGGCCAGATGCGACGCCCAGCGGCGGTCCTGCTCGAGGATGCGGGCGCGCACCTCGGCGGGCTGGTCGTCGGTCAGGGGCCGGTTGCGGGCGAAGTCCCAGGCGCGGGGGCCGGTGAAGAAGTCCAGCGGCAGCCCGGAGCCGATATGGATGCCGTACAGCGAGGCTGCGTACTTGTGGCCGAGCTGGCTGGTGACGAGCGCGCCGATGTCACAGCCGCCGGCGGCGTACCTCTCGTAGCCCAGGGTGTCGGTCATCAGGGTGTGCCAGAGGTCGGCGACCTTCCAGAAGTTGACGTCGGGAAAGCCGGTGAGCGGGCCGGGGAACCCGAAACCGGGCAGGGACGCCACGATCACGTCGAACGCGTCGGCGGGGTCGGCGCCGAACGCGGCCGGATCGGCGAGCGGGTCGATCACCTTCGACCAGTGCCAGAACGTCCACGGCCAGCCGTGGGTGAGGATCAGCGGAATCGGCCGGGGGCCGCGGCCGGGTCTGCGCAGGAAGTGCACCGGGACACCGCCGACGTGCACCTGGTAGTGCTCGTAGGCGTTGAGGGCGGCTTCGGCCCTGCGCCAGTCGTAGCCGTGCTGCCAGTAGGCGACCAGCTCACGCAGATAGCTCACCGGGACGCCGTAGGACCAGTCCTCGTTCCCCTCGTCCACCGGCGCACGCGTCAGCGCGAGACGGGCCCGCAGGTCATCAAGGACCTTGTCGGGCACCTGGATCGGAGCGGGTTCCAGGGGAAAGGCACGCGGGGCGGTGGTCATGGCGTCATTCTTGACCCCCGAGGTGACGAGGTCACCGCCCCCGGGGGGCGACATCGGGAGCCGACGACGAGCGCCCGCGCGCCGACCACACGGCGATGGTGCGGGGGCTGCTGTATCCCGCACCATCGCCGCCGAGGCCACTTCCCGACGTTGCCGCTCCACAGTTCCCCCGGTATCGCACGGCGGACTTGGACTGAGGAAGACGCAGGTCTTCGCGCCGATGCCCGAGGAGACTCCCCATTCACCGACTCCGAACTGTTTTCCATGGCTGCGGGCGGACGTTGTACAGCCAGGTGATGCCGCCCAGGGCGTTCGCCGTCGAAGGTGACCGAATCGTATGGAGCTGGTCAACCGCAGTGCGCGTCCGGAACGCGGCGAGAGCGGCGGTGTCGGCCCCGCTTGAACGTGCCGTTCGGGCCTTCCGTCGGATGATCGGGGAGTGCACCCGGCCGCAGGTGGGAAGGGCAGCGACCAGCCGGGAAAGGTCGGGTGCTCGACACGGTGAGGACGGCGCATGGCATCGCACACATCGGTGGGAGAAACGCCGGGTTCCCGGCCCGAACAGGTCACGCCAGGTGGAAAAAGTCCCGATCCGGAAGGCAGACGGGGGTTTCGCCGTGACATCGGATTCGCCGGGCTCACCTTTGTCTCCCTCGGCTCGATCATCGGATCCGGCTGGCTGCTCGGCGCGCTGACCGCGGCCCAGGCGGCCGGCCCCGCGGCCCTGGTGTCCTGGGTGCTGGCCGGCATCCTCATCACCGTGCTCGCGCTCGTACACGCGGAGCTGGGCGCCGCCTACCCGCTCGCCGGCGGAACGGCCCGGTACAGCCATCTGGTCTTCGGCCCGCTCGGCGGCTTCACCGCCGGCTGGATGGCGTGGCTGCAGGCCGTCGCCCTGGCGCCCGTGGAAGTCGAGGCGGCGCTTTCCTATCTCGACAACAGATGGTCCGGCCTTGTCCAGGTCGACGGCACGCTCACCCACACCGGTCTCGCCCTGGCCGCCGCCGCCATGGTGATGTTCACGACGGTCAACCTGCTGGGCGTGCGGTGGCTGGCGCAGACGAACTCGGTCACCGTGGTGTGGAAGTTCCTGATTCCGACCATCACCGTGATCGCGCTGATGACGACGCGGTTTCGCACCGGGAACCTGACCGCCGGTGGCGGGTTCGCGCCCTTCGGCGCGCGGGGCGTGTTCACCGCGCTGCCCGCCGGTGTCGTCTTCGCCCTGCAGGGCTTCGAACAGGCCGTCCAGCTCGGCGGGGAGGCCCGCGACCCGCGCCGCCACCTGCCCCGCGCCATCATCCTCGCGACGCTGGTGGGCACGGCGCTCTATCTGATGCTCCAGGTCGCGTTCCTCGGCGCACTCGACCCGGGCCGCATCGCCCATGGCTGGACCCATCCGATCGGGGCAGGCGACTACGGCCCGTTCGCGACCCTGGCCACCAACCTCGGCCTCGGCTGGCTCGCGGTGCTGCTCTACATCGACGCGGTGATCTCCCCGGGCGGCACGGCACTGATCTACCTGGGCACCTCGTCGCGACTGTCCTACTCGCTGGGCCGCACCGGCTATCTGCCCGGCGGCCTGGACATCCTCGACCGGCGCGGCACCCCGACAGTGTCGGTGCTGCTCGCCTCCGCCGTCGGACTGCTGATGTTCCTGCCGTTCCCGAGCTGGCAGAACCTGGTCATGCTGATCAGCTCAGCGACCTTCGTGATGTACGCGTTCGCCCCGATCTGTCTGACCGCGCTGCGCCGTGCCGACCCCGACCGGCCCCGTCCCTACCGGATGCCCGCGGCCCGTCTGCTCGCCCCGGCCGCGTTCGCCGCCGCCGACCTCATCGTCTACTGGGCCGGGTGGCGCACCGACCAGCGGTTGTTCCTCGCGATCCTGGTCGGGCTCGCGCTGTTCGGCGGCTACCAGGCGACCCGCCCGCGGGCGGATCGCGGCGCGCTGGAGTGGCGGGCCGCGGCGTGGATCCTGCCCTGGCTCGGCGGGCTCGCCCTGTTCTCCTGGCTCGGCCAGTTCGACGGCCGCGGCGACATTCCCTTCTGGTGGGACATCGCCGCCGTGGCCACGTTCAGCCTCGGCGTCTACGAACTGGCCGTGCGCTGCGTCCTGCCGTCGGAGCAGGTGCGCCGGCTGGTGGACGCCCAGCTCACAGACGCCCACGTCGAGCCCACGGCCACCGCCGAGACCGCCGCCTGACGCCGCTGGTCTCCTCGACCCGCGGACACACCGTCGATCCTGTGCCGCGCACGTTCGAGACACGGACTCCCGGTCGTCCCTACGGCTTCGGATGGGTGCTGAAGAACCGCCAGATGAGCTGCGTCGCGTTGAGCGCGGTGGACGGCGGGTCGCTGTTCAGCAGCTTCTGTACGACGACGTTCGGCTTCGCGCCGGGCCACTGGTGCCCGGCGCCGGCGATCGTGATGAGCTCGACGCCGCGGTGGTCGGCGCAGGTCGCCTCGGAGGTGGTCACCACACCGGCAGTGGTGATGGTGGGCGTCGCGCAGTGGTCGGTGCGCAGCCAGGCGGCGTTCAGGGTGGGAACGGCCGGTCCGTCGATGGTCGCGTCGCGGTTGTGTCCTGGTCCGCCGTTGTAGGGGATGCGGATGTCGGCGGTGCCGTGGATGTGGATGACCGAGAGGGGTGCGGGGGACGGGCAGGCGGCCAGCTCGGTGGCCGAGTCGGGGCCGATGGCGGCGAAGATCTGGGTTTTGCAGGCCAGCGTGTAGGCCATGATGCCGCCGTTGCTGATCCCGGTGGCGTACACCCGTCGTGGATCGATCGGGGTTTCGTGTTCGAGGGTGGCGACCATGCGGGTGAGGAAGGCGAGGTCGTCGACGTTGTCGCGGGCTGGTTTGCCGCAACAGCCACCGCCGCCGACGTTCCAGGCCCTGGTGAGGCCGTCAGGGTAGGCGACGAGGAAGTGCCCGCGGTCGGCTTCGCTGTCCCAGCCGTACGACTTCTCGGCCTGGCCGCCGCTGCCGTAGCCGCCGTGCAGCATCACGACAAGCGGCGCCGGCCCGGCCATGGCCGCCGGGCGGTACAGGTGGAAGGTGCGGGTGACGCCGCCGACGGTGAGAGTCTGGGTCGAGGAGCCGGGCGGGATGGCCTGCGTGCCGGCGCTAGTCGTGGACGCGGCGGCCGGAACGCCGGTGGACGACGACCCGCAGCCGGCCAGGACAAGCATCATCAACGCAAGTGTGATCGGTACCGAGGACCGCCACCACCGACGAAGGTCGGGTACGGCAGCCGACCCGGCTGGCAGTTCACGGCAGGAGACCTGTCGATCTCGACAAAACATGACAACCCCTGTGGTCGAGTAACCATCCCGGCCGGCGCCCACGGCGCCCGCGGTGCCGACGTTTGACAGGCACCGGTCGGAGCTCGTGTGCCTGCTGCCCCGATGGTCAGGAACTGCGCAGACATGCCTGCGGGCCGCCGGCGGACAGGACGGTCAGCGAGCAGAGGGCTGACCGCGGGTAGTAGTCCTTCATGACGGCCGCAGCCGAGGCCGGTCTGGCGTCGGATGGCACGTTCTGGACCGACTCGTCGAACCCGCCGCCGAGAAGGTTACGAAACAGCAGGATGTGCTGGGCGGTCGGGTCGGCGTCGGAGAACGGTACGAACGTGGCTCCTGGGATGGTCTCGATCGCCGAGCGCTGCGCCTCGGTACCGACCACGAACGTGTAGTAACCGGTCGAGTCGAGCCTGGTCTGGTAGTCGGCTCGGCAGCCGTAGTCCAGGCTGCCGTCGGGCAGGGTGTTGACGACGACGGGCAGCGGCGGGACGGCCAGGTTGTCGCACACCGACCAGTAGCGGATGTCCGAGGTGGCGGAGGGCCACGGCATCGGGTCGTTGGACTGCGGTGTTCGCGGAGCCTTCCCGCGGATGACGAGAACCGTGGTGCCGGTGGGTGGGGTCAGCTCCGCCGACAGGTAGGCGTTGTCCGGATTGGGAAACAGTCCGCCGGTGCCGGAGGAACCGCGGGCGAACTGGGGTGCCGCAGAGTCCGCTGCGCTCGTCGCCGTCGCCGTCGCCGTCGCCGCGGTGGCGGTGGCGGTGGCGGTGGGCGGGTCGGACGACGGGGTGGAAGCGCAGACGGGCGGGGTGACCGACGTGCCGTCCTGGGCGAATGTCAGGGTCGGCAGGGCAATGCTGGACGGGTTGGCGTCGGCCGGCAGATAGACGCGGTAGATGAGGTACCCGGTCCGGCCGGACGGAGTGCCGGCGGGGGCGAGAGGCACGGTGTTGGTCTCACCGGTCGCCGCGTTCTGGCTCAGGGTGACGGTGAAGTGTCCGCCGGGCCCGGCGGTCTGTTGCCAGGGATTGATGCTGCCCGCATCCGGTGCTGTCAGGTAGTCCGGCAGGCCGGAGCTGACGCCGGCGGTCATGAAGGGCGACCGGTTGCTGTCATAGACCGTCAGAGAGGTGTAGCGCGCGTCGGCATACGTACCCGAGACGGTGACCTGTAGGCCGTCCTGCACGGTGAACGGGGTCGTCCAGTAGGTGGCGTCGCTGTCCGGGAAGGCCACGTTGGTGGTGGAGGGTGTGGTCTCCAACCGCCACGCGCAGGCGGGTGTGGTCAACGTCGGCGTCGCCGCGCTGGCCAGCGCCGGCATGGCCAGGACGGTCGCCGTGATCGCCATCAGGCTCAGCGACCAGCCACGCCGCAGCCGCGATCTGCTCACGGCGAGCACGCCCAGGCGACCGAGCCGTCGATCGTGGTGCCGCCGGGGGTCTGCCCGGCGACGGTGAAGGAGCCGCCGCCGGTGGTGACAGTGGTCGGCACCGGCCCGACGGGCAGGGTGATGACGGTGCCGTCGGCCTCGGTCAGCTGCCCGGTGACGACAGCGGGGTAGGTCCCCGGCCCGTGGTAGCCGGGGGCCCGGACGGTGAACGACAGCACGTCACCCTCGATCGGCACGCTGGTGACGGATGCCTGGTACACATGGCCGGTCGTGCAGGTGACGGTCGTGTTCACGGTGCCGCTGACGGCCACCGGTTCGAGAATCGACACCGTGACCGAACCGGTTCCGGTCGGAGCCGCCGGCGGTGCTGCGGCGTTCGCCGCGGGGGTGAGGCCGACCGCCACGGTGGCGCCGACCGCCACGGTGAGACCGGCCGCCCTGACGCCGGCGCGGCGGTTGGCGGGTCTACGATGACATCCCATCCCTGCACTCCTCGGAACTCTCGGAAGCGGTGGATTCTCCACGACCAAGACTGCTTCCTCCGGATTCGAAGGAGTTGCACGTTCTGTTCGAGTTGCATGTGAGCGCGGCATCGAGGCCGACCTGCGACCAGAGGGTGTCCCACAGATCTCTGCGACCGCGAGTGGGAACTGATCGCCCCGCTGATCCCCCGCCCCGCTGATGGCGGATAGGGCAGGGTCCGCCTCGTTCCTTCGTCGCGGTGCCCGTCGGCGTGGCGATGCCGGTGGCTGCCGCCGCCACGGCAGCATCTGCCGCGCAGGACCACCGCCCGCCCGGCCTGGACGACGCCTGACCCGCCCGACACCTCGGGCCGCCCGAACGGATCAGGGACCCACCGTGTGATGCCCGTCAGGGCCTGCGACGCGCCTGGCGACGGTCGCCGTAGGCACGGATGTCCTCTTCGCGCCAGCCCTGTCTACTGCCTCGCCGTGCCTCTTCGAGTTCGATCGCCGGGGGCGGGAAGTCAGGGTCCGACTGTCGAAGCTGGTACACCCGCGTGGCGGTCAAGTCAAGGATTTCCGCGACCCGTGAAGCACTCAGATAACGTTTCACCACCTGGGTCATGCCCACGGTGGTGGTGTACGGACAGTGATGCCGCGTGATCCTGGTTGAAGGTTATGCGGTGAGGGCTTCGG
>NZ_JAMQQG010000298.1 GCF_023716925.1 Frankia sp. R82 | reverse complement strand
GCGCTGGCCCGCGGCGCACCGGCCAGCAGCACCCTGGTCGCCGGTGGCAGCTCCCGGGCCGCTGCCGCCGGCGGCCCGGCTGGTCGGGGCAGCGGATGGGTCGGCCGGGGGAGCGCCCGGGTGCGGTCGGCGTCCGGTCTGGTGCTCGTCGCGGCGACCCTTCCGTTGGCAGCTGACTGGTGGGTACGGCGGCCCGCGGTTGGGCTCGTCCCCTACGTTCTGCTGCGGCTGGCCGACGACGGCGCCTACGGCATCGGGGTGTGGGCCGGGTGCCTGGCCGAACGGTCCGCCGCACCGTTGCTGCCGGTTCGTCCCGTTGTGGCGGGCAAGAAACGCTCGCGTCGGAGCGAGGTGTGATCGACGGATCCACGTGGAACAGTGCAGCCCGACTACCCTGTTTCCCTGTGACCTACCTCGACCATGCGGCGACGACGCCGATGCGGCCGGAAGCGCTCGCCGTGTACACCGCGGTGCTCGCCGACACCGGCAATGCCTCGTCGTTGCACGCCAGCGGTCGCCGCGCGCGCCGGGTCGTCGAGGAGGCGCGGGAGGCGCTGGCCGCGCAGCTGGGTGCCCGGCCGTCCGATGTGGTGTTCACCGCCGGCGGCACGGAAGGCGACAACCTGGCGCTCAAGGGCCTGTACTGGGCGCGCCGGGCCGTCGATCCGGCGCGTCGGCGCATCCTGGTCAGCGCCGTGGAACATCGGGCGGTTCTCGACACCGTCGACTGGCTCGGTGCCGCCCAGGGCGCCCAGGTGGAACTGCTCGACGTCGACGAGATCGGTCTGGTGCATCCGAGCACCCTGGAAGCCGCGATCGCCCGTGACCCCGCCTCCGTCGCCGTCGTGTCGGTGATGTGGGCCAACAGTGAGGTCGGCACGGTTCAACCGGTCGCCCGGCTCGCCGCCGTCGCCCACCGGTACGGGGTGCCGTTCCACACCGACGCGGTGCAGGCCTTCGGACAGATCCCGGTCGCCATCGGTGCGGACGGTCCCGACGCGATCACCGTGTCCGCGCACAAGGTCGGCGGTCCGGTCGGGGTGGGCGCGTTGATCGCGCGCCGCGGCCTGGTCCTCGAACCGCACACCCACGGCGGTGGCCAGGAGCGTGACGTCCGGTCCGGAACGTTGAACACCGCGGGAGTCGCGGCGTTCGCCGCCGCCGCCACCACCGCCTGCGCGCAGGCGCCGGTCGAGGCCGGGCGGCTGGCGGCGCTGCGCGACGATCTGGTCCGCCGGGTCTGTGAGCAGGTGCCGACGGCCGTCCTGAACGGCCCGCCGCTGGACACTGCAGGCGGCGTCGGTGAGCCTGGTGACGCAGGCGGGGCGCGGCGACTGCCCGGAAACGCCCATCTGAGCTTCCCGGGCTGCGAGGGGGACTCGCTGCTGATGCTGCTCGACGCCCGCGGCATCGAATGCTCCACGGGTTCGGCCTGTTCGGCGGGAGTGGCCCGGCCCTCGCATGTGTTGTTGGCCATGGGCGCCACCGAGCAGCAGGCCCGCGGATCGCTGCGGTTCTCCCTCGGCCACACCTCGCGAGCCGCCGACGTGGACGCGCTCGTCGCGGCGATCGGCCCGGTGGCCGAACGGGCCGGCCGGGCCGGCGCACTCGCCGGAACCTACGGCGGCTGACGGCGCCAACGCCGACTGGCCGAGCCGACCGGCCGAACGGAACGGCCGAACGGTTCCGGTTGGACGAACGGAACGCCCCTGACGGACGGAAAGGTGGTGGCGGCGATGCGGGTGCTCGCGGCGATGTCGGGTGGAGTGGACTCCGCGGTCGCGGCCGCGCGGGCCGTCGATGCGGGGCATGAGGTCACCGGCGTCCATCTGGCGCTGTCCCGGTCGCCGGCCTCCGACCGGGTGGGCGCCCGCGGCTGCTGCACCCTTGAGGACGCCCGCGACGCCCGCCGGGCCGCCGACCGACTCGGCATCCCGTTCTACGTCTGGGATCTCGCCGAGCGGTTCGAGGCGGACGTCATCGACGAGTTCGTCGCGTCCTACGCGGCCGGGCGTACCCCGAACCCATGCGTGCGCTGCAACGAGCGGATCAAGTTCGCCGCGGTGCTCGACCGCGCCCTGGCCCTCGGCTTCGACGCGGTCGTCACCGGCCACCACGCCCGGCTGGACCCCGACGGCACCCTGCGCCGCTCGGTCGACCCCGGCAAGGACCAGTCGTACGTGCTCGGCACCCTGCGATCCGCCCAGCTCGCCGCCGCCCGCTTCCCCCTGGGCGACTCGACCAAGGCACAGGTCCGCGCCGAGGCGTCCGCCCGCGGCCTGGCCGTCGCCGACAAGCCCGACAGCCACGACATCTGCTTCATCGCCGACGGCGACACCGGCGGCTGGCTGCGTGACCGGCTCGGCTCCCGCCCCGGCCCCATCCGCGACGCGCAGACCGGCGCCACCCTGGGCGAACACGACGGGACGTTCGCGTTCACCGTCGGCCAGCGCCGTGGTCTGCGGCTCGGCCAGCCGGCGCCGGACGGCCGACCCCGCTACGTCCTCGACATCTCCCCGGCCACCAGCACCGTCACGGTCGGCCCGGCTGAGGCGCTCGACGTGCGCCGGCTCGTCGCCGAGCGCACGGTCTGGCCGCACGAGGGGGTCCTCACCTGCCAGGCCCAGGTCCGGGCGCACGGCGGCGTCGTGCCAGCGCAGGCGCAGGGCCGTGGGGACGAGCTCGTCGTCACGTTGGGCGCCCCCGTCCGGGGAACCGCCCCCGGCCAGGCGGTCATCCTGTACGACGGCGACCGCGTCCTCGGCGGCGGTCACATCCGCACCACCGCCAGCTGAGCCCCGGCACCACCGCACGTCGCCCGGACCGACACCGGGCGGCGCAGCGGCGCGCGGTCGCCGCGGTGGGCGGCGCCGAAGGACGTGCCGCGTCGGCCAGAATGGCCGCATGCGGATGAGTGGCACGTGGCATGTGGACGCGCCTGAGCGGCGGACGGCCACACCGGGTCCGAGACACACTGATGCACGATGACGGGCCAGGATGCGAGGCAGGGTAAGGGCGTGGGGCAGGGCCGGTTCGTGGGGCAGGGCGCGGGGGCGGACCGGGGCGTGGGGCAGGGGGAGACCGCGGTGACGGGTGCGGTCGTGCCGTTGTGGCCGGCGGGGGCGGCCACGGGGGTCGGCTCGCTGCCCGGCACCGATGCGGTCGAGGCGCAGCAGCTGGTCTTCGACGAGCTGCCGGACCTGCCGCACCTGCCGGAACTGCCGGCGCGCGGGCCGGGGGCCGGCCTCATCGGGCGCAGCAGCGCGATCCTGGTGGATCTGCCGGTCGACCTGCAGCCGGCCGGCTGGCGGTTGGTGCCGCGTCCCGGGCTGGACCTGCGCCGGTCCCGGGACATGCTGGTCCGCGACCTGGACGCGCTGGTGGAGACCGCCGAAGGCTATGCCGGACCATTCAAGATCGCAGTCGCCGGCCCCTGGACGCTGGCCGCCCAGCTCGAGCTGCCCCGAGGGCACAAGGCGCTGTCCGACGTCGGCGCGACCCGGGAGATCGCCGAGTCGTTGGCGGCGGGTCTCGTCGAACATCTGGCACAGCTGTCCGCCCGGGTGCCCGGTGCACGGCTGATCGTGCAGCTCGACGAGCCGTCACTGCCTGCGGTGCTGGCTGGGCGGGTCCGCACCCCCAGCGGTTTCTCGGTGCTGCCGGCCGTCGAGGAGGGCCTGGTCGCCGCGCGGCTGCGGGAGGTCGCCGACGCGGTGCGGGCCTCGGGCGCGGTCGGGGCGGGAGTGCACTGCTGCGCGCCGGCGGTGCCGTTCGCGACGCTGCAGGCGGCCGGGCTGGATTTCGTCGGCGTGGACGTGGGGCTACTCACCCGCGCCGAGGACGATCTCGTCGGCGAGTACGTGGACGCCGGTGGACGGCTCATCGCCGGAATCGTGTCGACGACCGGTGGCTCGACTGCTGGTGGCTCGACTGCTGGCGGTGCGACTGGCGGTGGCTCGGCGCCCGGCCGGGCGGCGGAACTGTCAGAGGTCCGTCGTAGCGTCGAGCCCGTCATCGCATTGTGGAACCGGCTCGGTTTCCGGCCGGAGCAGCTCGGGGAGGTGGTCGCCGTGGCACCCGCCTGTGGGTTGGCCGGTTTCGGCGCCGACGCGGCACGGGCGGTACTGCGGCACTGCCGCCAGGCCGGCCGCATGCTGGTGGATGCGCCGGCATGAGCACGTCGGCGCCTGAGGAGAAGAGCTCCGGGGCCGGGCCGACCGCCGTGGTCGAGTCGGCCGTCGAACCCGAGTCGGCCGCCGTGGTCGAGTCGGCCGCCGTGGTCGAGTCGAGCGCCGCGGGCGGGGCGAGCCCCGCGCCCGAGGCGGCCGGGGCGGCGGTGCGGGCCCGGGCGGCCGAGCTCGCCCGGGAGCTGGAGGAACACGCCTACCGGTACTACGTGCTGGACGCGCCGACCGTCGCCGATGCCGAGTACGACGCGCTCATGCGGGAGCTGACCGCGATCGAGCAGCGCCACCCCGACCTGCGCACCCCGGATTCGCCGACACAGAAGGTCGCCGGGTCGTACTCGACCCTGTTCACCCCGGTCGAGCATCTGGAGCGGCTGCTCTCGCTGGACAACGTCTTCGACGACGACGAGTTCCACCAGTGGGCGGCGCGGGCGGCCCGGGAGAGCGAGGTCGGCGCCTGGCTGTGCGAGCTGAAGATCGACGGGCTGGCCGTTGACCTCGTCTACGCCGACGGTCGGCTGGTGCGGGCGGCGACCCGCGGTGACGGGCGCACGGGGGAGGACATCACCCCGAACATCCGGACGCTGGCGCGGGTGCCGACCCGGCTGCGCGGCCCGGCGGTGCCGGAACTGCTGGAGGTCCGCGGGGAGGTGTTCTTCCCCACCGCCCGGTTCGCCGAGCTCAACGCCTCCCTGGTCGAGGGGGGCGGGAAACCGTTCGCCAATCCGCGCAACGCGGCTGCGGGCTCGCTGCGGCAGAAGGATCCGCGGGTCACCGCGACCCGCCCGCTCGACCTGATCGTCCACGGGCTGGGGGAACACCGCGGCTTCGAGGTCGACTCACAGTCCGCCGCCTACGCCCGGTTCGCCGAACTCGGGCTGCCCGTCTCCACCCACTTCGAGGTGTTCGGCGAGATCTCGGGCGTAGTGCGGTACCTGCACCGCTGGGGGCAGGCCCGCCACGACGTCGAGCACGAGATCGACGGTGTGGTCGTCAAGGTCGACGCGTTCGCCCTCCAACGCCGGCTCGGGTCGACGTCCAAGGCGCCGCGCTGGGCGGTGGCGTTCAAGTACCCGCCGGAGGAGGTCACCACCAAGCTGCGCGACATCCGGGTCAACGTGGGCCGCACCGGGCGGGTCACGCCGTTCGGTGAGCTGGAGCCCGTGCTGGTCGCCGGGTCCACCGTGGGGTTGGCCACCCTGCACAACATCGACGAGGTGGGCCGCAAGGGCGTGCTCATCGGCGACACCGTCGTGCTGCGCAAGGCCGGGGATGTCATCCCGGAGATCGTCGGCCCGGTGGTCGACCTGCGTGACGGCAGCGAGCGGGCGTTCGTCATGCCCACGCACTGCCCGGAATGCGGCACCGAGCTGGTCCGCCCCGAAGGGGACGTGGACATCCGCTGCCCCAACACCGAGCGATGCCCGGCGCAGCTGCGGGAGGCGATCTTCCACCTGGCCTCCCGGGGCGCCCTCGACATCGACGGCCTGGGCTACGAGACGGCGATCGCGCTGCTCGAGGCGGGCCGCGTCCACGACATCGGCGATGTGTTCCATCTGGCGCCCGAGTCGTTCGAGGGACTGCGCGGCTTCGCCCAGAAGAAGATCGACAAGATTCTGGCCGGGGTCGAGGCGGCCCGGCACCGCCCGCTGTGGCGGCTGCTGGTCGGCCTGTCCATCCGGCATGTCGGCCCGACCGCCGCCCGCGCGCTCGCCCGGGAGCTGCGCTCGCTCGACGCGATCGCCGCCGCTCCCGCCGAGACCCTCGCCGCGGTCGACGGCGTCGGGCCGACGATTGCCCGGGCCGTCGTCGACTGGTTCGCCGACGACCGTCACCGGGACATCGTCGCCCGCCTCGGCGCCGGCGGGGTCTCCCTCGCCGACGCCGGTGCCGACGCCGGTCCGCGTCCCCTCGACGGGGTCACGGTCGTCGTCACCGGCACGTTGGCCGGCTGGAGCCGGGACAGTGCCACCGAGGCGGTGCAGGCCCGCGGCGGGAAGATCACCGGCTCGGTGAGCAGGAAGACGGCGTTCGTCGTCGTCGGCGCCGACCCCGGCGCATCCAAGTACGACAGGGCGCGCAGCCTGAAAGTGCCCGTGCTTGACGAGGACGGCTTTGCCGTCCTGCTCGAACGTGGCGCCGACGCTGCCCGCGAGGTCGCCGACGTCGCCGCTCCGCCCGAGGCGACCGTTGCCGCCGGCACCACCGCAACCACCGCAACCACCGCAACCACGGAACCTGCCGAGGCCGCCGAGGCCACTGGCCGGGCACAGGACGCCGACGCCAGCTCGGGCTGAGCCGCGGGTGCGGGCGGATCAGTCCCGGCGGGCGAGGCGGGCGGCGATGCCCGCGAGGTGGGCGAGGCGCGCAATCTCCGAGCCGCGGAAGGCCGGGCCGCCGGGTCGCCCCAGCAGGATCACCACCTGCGCGCGGCCGACCGGTGCGGCGGCCAGCGCCATGTCCACGGCCTGCCAGCGGGCCGGGAAGCCGCCCTCGTCGGCCGCCACCGCTCGGGCCTGCGCCAACGGCAGCCAGGGCAGCGCGAGCCGAACCCGTTCGGGCACCCCCAGGTCGTTCCCGCCGAGCACGGGCGCGCCGACCGACGCCTCCCGGATCCGCACGTCATCGGGATCGAGATGCTCCAACAGCACCGCCCAGTCCGCGTTGAACACGCCCGGGGCAAGCCGGGCGAGCGTCGCCGGAGCCGCCATCGGCCGCTCGGCCAGCGCATCCGCCAGATCAAGGTCGTTGGCCACCGCACCGCCGTCGGCCAGAAACGGGCGCAGCGACTCGACGCTCACCCCCGGCACGGACAGCGCGGCGCTCAGGGCCCGGTCCGCAAGCCCACCCGGGGGCAGCACGACGAGCAGGTCGTCGACGGCGCCCTCGGTGCTGCGCTCCACCACGGTGACACTCTGGATGTCGATTCCGGCAGCGCCCAACGCCGTCGCGACGGCCCCCAACGTGCCCGGCCGGTCGGGCAGCACCACGCGCATCAGATACGACATGTAGCTGAGCATGCACAAAGAGCGTGTCGGCTGCATAGCCGACCGGTCACACCGAGATAACGCGTCGCGGCCACGAAACCCCAGCTCCTGGCCGCGCCGGCGTCCTCCGCCGCCGAACCCCCGGGGGCGGGCGGAACCGGTCACGGCCGTCGGGCCGTACGATGACATCACGCCGACGCGGGCATGGCGCGCGGTCTCGGGTCCCGCCCCGGTCGTCCACGGTTGGGCCGGGGGAGCCGGCCGAGGCCGCGCCGCACCGCCCGCGGCACGCGTCCGTCCAGTCACGGGCCGCACGAGCCCACCGCCCACGAAGGGGCCGCACGTCATCATGGGGATCACGCGGGACGAGGTAGCCCATCTCGCCCGGCTGGCACGGATGTCGGTGACCGACGCCGAGCTCGACGCACTGGCGCCGCAGCTCGAGGCGATTCTGTCGGCGGTGGCCCGGGTCGCCGAGGTCGCGGCGGCGGACATTCCGCCGACCAGCCACGCCGTGCCGTTGACGAACGTCTTCCGCCCGGACGTCGCCCGTCCGTCGCTGTCCGCCGCGGACGCCCTGGCCGGCGCCCCGGCCGCCGAGGACGGCCGCTTCCGGGTGCCCCGCATCCTTGATCCGGACGAGTGAGGTCGCCGCCCGCATGACCGACCATCCCACATCCCCCGTCTCCCGCCCGGCCGTCCCCACCACGGGTGCGGCGGTGCCCACCGCCGGCGCGGCACAGGGCGACGTGACCCGGCTGACGGCGGCGGCGACCGCGGCGGCGATCGCCGCGGGTGAGCTGTCCGCGGTCGAGGCGACCCGGGCGGCGCTCGAACGAATCGCCAAGGTCGACGACACCGTCCACGCCTTCCTGCACGTCGACGCCGAGGGCGCGCTCGCCGCCGCCGGTCGGATCGACCAGCGCCGCGCCGCGGGGGAGCCGCTCGGCCCGCTCGCCGGGGTGCCGCTGGCCCTCAAGGACGTGCTCGCCACCCGCGGCATGCCCACCACCTGCGGCAGTCGGATCCTCGAGGGTTGGCAGGCGCCGTACGACGCGACCGTCGTCACCCGGCTGCGCGCCGCCGACGTGGTGCTGCTCGGCAAGGTGAACATGGACGAGTTCGCCATGGGCTCGTCCACGGAGAACTCGGCCTACGGGCCGACCCGCAACCCGTGGGACACCACCCGCATCCCCGGCGGCTCCAGCGGTGGCAGTGCCGCCGCCGTCGCCGCGTTCGAGGCGCCGCTGGCGATCGGCACCGACACCGGCGGGTCGATCCGCCAGCCGGCCGCCGTATGCGGGCTGGTCGGGGTGAAGCCGACCTACGGTGCGGTCAGCCGCTACGGGCTGGTCGCCTTCTCCAGTTCCCTGGACCAGGCCGGACCGCTGGCCCGCACCGTCACCGACGCGGCGCTGCTGCACGCGGCGATCGCCGGGCACGACCCGCTCGACTCGACCAGCGTCGACGTGCCGGTGCCGTCGGTGGTGGCCGCAGCCGCCCGTCGCGACGTGCGCGGGGTGCGCGTCGGCGTGGTGCGGGAGCTGTCCGGCGAGGGCTACGACCCGGGGGTGCAGGCTGCCTTCGCCGCCGCCGTCGACACGCTGACCGACCTCGGTGCCGAGATCGTCGAGGTCAGTTGCCCGCACTTCACCTATGCGATGCCCGCCTACTACCTGATCGCCCCGAGCGAGTGCTCGTCGAACCTGGCCCGGTTCGACGCGATGCGCTTCGGCCTGCGCATCGGCGACGACGGGCAGGCCGGCGCCGAGGAGGTCATGAGCCGCACCCGCGAGGCCGGCTTCGGCCCGGAGGTGAAACGGCGCATCATCCTGGGCACCTATGCGCTGTCCTCGGGGTACTACGACGCCTACTACGGGCAGGCGCAGAAGGTCCGCACGCTCATCAGCCGCGACTTCGCCGCCGCCTACGAGCAGGTGGACGTGCTGATCTCGCCGACCACGCCGACGCCGGCGTTCCCGATCGGCGCCAAGGTGGACGACCCGGTCGCGATGTACCTGTCGGACCTGTGCACGATCCCGTCGAACCTGGCCGGCGGCCCCGCGATGAGCCTGCCCGTCGGGCTCACGGACGGCCTGCCCGTCGGGCTGCAGATCATGGCGCCGACCTTCGCCGACGACCGGCTCTACCTGGTCGGCGGCGCCTTGGAGGCGGCCCTGGACGACCGTCGCGGCCACCCGCTGCTCGACGAGGCCCCGGCGCTGTGACCGGCCCGGACGCTGTGACCGGCCCGAACGCTGTGACCGTCGGTGGTGTGACGGCCGGGGCGAGCCGGGGAGGCCGGCGATGGTGACGTTGCGCAGCGGCCGGCAGGATCGGCTGCTGGTCGTCGTGGTATGGGTGCTCACCGTGGTGGTGTTGGCGCTGGGTATTGCGACGGTCAACCCGATCCTGCTGCTGTGGGGCGTGATCGGCCTGCCGGCCGCGGTGTTCCTCACCCGCGTCCACCTGCGGGACACCCGCAGCGGTGGGCCTGGGCCGACCGAGCCCCCGACGCCGGTGGCCGGCTCGCCGGGCACCGAGGACCCGTCCGATTCGACCTCCGAGGAGAACGACCGGTGAGCACCGCGGCTCCCGCCAGCGCTTTGCCGTCCTACGACGATGTGATCGCCCGCTACGAGCCGGTGATCGGCCTGGAGACGCACGTCGAACTCGGCACCGTCTCGAAGATGTTCTGTGGCTGTGCGACGGCGTTCGGCGCCGAGCCGAACACCCAGGTCTGCCCGGTGTGCCTGGGCCTGCCGGGATCACTGCCGGTGGTCAACGAGGCGGCGGTGCGCTTCGCGGTGCTGATCGGCCTGGCGCTGCACTGCGACATCGCGCCCTGGTGCCGGTTCGCCCGCAAGAACTACTTCTACCCGGACATGCCGAAGAACTTCCAGATCAGCCAGTACGACGAGCCGCTGTGCACGGATGGCTACCTCGACGTCGAGGTTGACGGCGAGATCCACCGGGTCGGCATCACCCGCGTCCACATGGAGGAGGACACCGGCAAGTCGCTGCACGTCGGCGGCTCCACCGGGCGCATCCACGGGGCGACGCACTCGCTGGTCGACTACAACCGGGCCGGCATCCCGCTGGTCGAGATCGTCACCGAGCCGGACGTCCGCTCGCCCGAGGTCGCCCGCGCCTACGTCGACGAGCTGCGCGAACTGATCCGGGCGCTGGGCGTGTCGGACGTGCGGATGGAGCAGGGTTCGCTGCGCTGCGACGCGAACGTCTCGTTGCGGCGGCGCCCGGCGCCCGGCGAACCCGACGCACCGTTCGGCACCCGCACCGAGACGAAGAACCTCAACTCGCTGCGCTCGGTCGAGCGGGCCGTGCGCTATGAGATCTCCCGCCAGTCGGTGCTGCTCGACGACGGCGAGCGGATCATCCAGGAGACCCGCCACTTCGACGAGAGCGTCGGGCGGACCTCCTCGGGCCGGTCGAAGGAGGAGGCCACCGACTACCGGTACTTCCCCGAGCCGGACCTCACCCCGCTGGCCCTGTCCGCCGAGTACGTCGACGAGCTGCGCGCGAGCCTGCCCGAGCTGCCCGCGGCCCGGCGCGTCCGCCTGATCGCCGAACACGGCTACAGCGCCCGTGACCTGGTCGACATGCGCAACGCCGGGGTCCTCGACCTGGTCGAGCAGACGGTGGCCGCCGGCGCCGCGAACCCGGTGGCCGCCCGCAAGTGGTGGCTCAACGAGCTGGCGCGGCGCGCCGCCGACGCCGCGGTCGCCCCGGCGGACCTCGTGATCACGCCCGCCGACGTCGCCCGGATCACCGTGCTGATCGCCGGTGGCGAGCTCACCGACGCGCTGGCCCGCAAGGTCATCGACGGGGTGCTCGCCGGCGAGGGCACGCCGGACGAGGTCGTCTCCGGCCGCGGCCTCGCGATCGTCGCCGACGACGGCGCGCTCACCGCCGCCGTCGACGCGGCGATCGCCGGCGCCCCCGACATCGCCGAGAAGGTCCGCGGCGGCAAGCTGAACGCGGTCGGCCCGCTGGTCGGCGCGGTCATGAAGGCGATGAAGGGCCAGGCCGACCCGGCCGGGATCCGCGCCCTGCTGCTGGAACGCCTCGGCGTCTCCTGAGCCCGGTGGCCCCGGTGGCACGGCCTACCGGGCGACGGCGACCGGACGGTCGAGCAGCGCCGGGGCGAGTTCATGCCAGGTGGATGTGGGCAGCTCTGCGGGGTCGGCGGTGAGCGCCTGGATGCAGACATGGTCCGCGCCGGCGTCGAGGTGCTGGCGGACACGATCGCGGAGCACGTCGACGTCACCGTAGGCGACCATGGCGTCGACCAGCCGGCGGCTCGGAGCGTCACCCGGCCCGGCGGGCAGATCCTCGTCGCCGAAGCCGAGCCGGCGGACGTTCGCTATCTGGTGCGGTGCGACGGAGGTGTACATACCGACGTGTGCGGTGGCCACCTGGCGGCCCCGGCGCACGTCGGTGTCCAGCACGACGGCCTGCTCGACGGCGAGGAAGGCGTCCGGTCCCATGATCTCGCGGGCCCGGCGGGTGTGCTCGACGGGGACGAAGTACGGGTGTGCGCCCGCGGTGCGCCGGGCGGCCAACGCGAGCATCTTCGGGCCCAGGGCCGCCAGCAGCCGGGGAACGGCCGGCTCCGGGGCGAGACTGTGGGCGGGTGCGCCGTCCATCGCGTCCAGATAGGCCCCCATCGTGGGCACCGCCCGGCCGACGGTGGGAATCCGGACGCCGTCGAACTCGAACGGCTGGTCATCGACCCGATGCCCACCAAGCCCGAGCAGGTACCGACCCGGGTGGGCCTCGCCGAGGGCGCGCGTCGCCGCGGCCATGGCGATCGGGTTGCGATGTGCGATGTTCGCGATGCCCGCCGCGACGGTGATCCGCCGCGTTGCCGACAGCAGCAGCCAGGCCTGGCTCACCGTGTCACGGCCGAACCCCTCTCCGAACCAGAGTGCGCCGTAGCCGAGGTCCTCGACCTCCGCGGCGGCCTCGCGGACCCGAGCGGCGGGCTGCCCGTCGAAGGCCATCGTCCAGACCCCGACGCGCCCGAGTCGCACTGGTAGTTCCTCCACTGTCACCGGTATCTCCCTGCTCCATGGCGTCGACCACCAGCAAGTGGACATCCTGTCCACTTACCTGGATCGGCACTATATGGACAGGCTGTCCACTTGTCTATGTCGTACGTTGGCATCCGGCGTACGTAGCTGTCCGCGGGCTTGTCGCCCGGCCGGGAATCGGTGATCATGGTGTTCCGCGGAACCGCGCGAACGGAGGCGGCCTGATGGCGTCGCGGGGCGAACCGGCGACCGAGCGCCCCCTGCGCGTCGACGCCCGGCGCAACCGGGAGCGGGTCCTCGCCGCGGCGCGGGAGGCGTTCGACCGGTTCGGGCCACAGGTGTCCCTTGCCGAGGTGGCCAGGCGCGCCGGGGTCGGCCAGGGAACCCTCTACCGGCATTTCCCGACCCGCGCAGATCTGCTGGGAGCGGTCCTGGCCGACCGCATCGACGTGCTGTGCCGTCAGGGTGCCGAGCTCGCTGCCACGGGGCCCGCGGGCGGTGCGCTGGCCGGCTGGCTACGTCTGCTGCTCGTCCACGCCCGGGTCAATCAGGGGCTGGCTGGCGGCTATCTGTCTGACACCGGTCTGAGCGAGCGATACCCGGTTGCGGACTGCCATGTCCCGATCATGGGGATGGCGGACCGGCTGTTGGCCGAGGCACAGCAGGCCGGCGCCGCCCGGATGGACGTGACCTCGGAAGACCTTGTCCACCTCGTGGTCGGCATCGCCCTGGCCACCGCCCGGTCCGCGGACGTCGACCAGGCCGATCGCCTGCTCGCCCTGGCTCTCGACGGGGTTCGTGTCGATGCGGTGGCCGGCCGGTCCCGATCGACCGAAGCGCGTTCCTGACAAATATCCGGATAGGCTGAAACAGAGCGATCGGATGTCCTTCGGGTGCCGTCGCCTGTTTTTCCCGGTACGAATTATTCTGTCCGGATTGGTGTCGAGTGTTGGGTGAGATGGGGTTGTCCCGGCGTGGCATGAGCCTGGGAGGACCACGATTTCCGGTGGTGTCCGAACCGCGTGTCGGGTTGCCGACGCCACCCGGCGCGTCGG
The DNA here is from genome assembly GCF_023716925.1 of Frankia sp. R82. Taxonomy (GTDB): domain Bacteria; phylum Actinomycetota; class Actinomycetes; order Frankiales; family Frankiaceae; genus Frankia. Next base: position 18,716 of record NZ_JAMQQG010000298.1, on the reverse strand, counting down.
ATGCGGAACCCCGAGGGCCTTCGTAGGGTGAGGTCCGGCCGGCCGTTCCCGGCCGTCGGATCACGTGCCGTTCAGGTCGATGTGAGCATCGTCAGCGAGGGGAGGGCGGGTCGTCGTGCCTCTCACTCCGGGTGGGTTCACTGCGTCGGCGTCTCGACGTCGTGGCCGGGGCCGGCGCCGCGCGATCATCGCCGCGGTCGTGGTGGTCGTCCTGGCGGCGGCCAGCGGGGTCGGTTACGTCCTGAAGAACCGGGCGGACGAACGGGCCGCGGACCAGCGGGTCCAGACCGCGGCGGCGGCCTATCTCACCGCCTGGCGGGCGGTGATGACCACCGGTGGAGCCGCCACCCCCGGCGCGGGCGGCGCCTCGTCCACGACCGGCGCCCCCACCGCCTCGGGTACCTCCACCACCTCGAGCCCGACGGGCGCGGCGGGGGACGGTGGTGACCGGGTCGGACGGGCCGCGGTGAGCGCGGCGACGGTGGCCGGCAGCGCGAGCGTGGCCACCCTGCTGACGACGATGGCCGACGTCCGCGACCGGCTGCTGGTCACGGGGGCGACGTTCACACCGGGGTCGATCAGCCGGCACGGGGCCACGGCCACCGCGCCGTATGTGGCGAAGCTCGACCTGTCGGGCCTGCCGAGCCCGCTGGAGTACGCCGGCGTGCTGAATCTGGCCTCGACCGATCGTGGCTGGAAGGTCCGCGCGGAGCTGCCCGCCGTCCACCCGGCGTTGCGGGCGGGGCTGGCGCTGGACCGGACCGCGTCCACCGGGCACCGCGGCGAGCTGGAGGCCGCCGACGGCCAGCCGCTGCGCCAGTCCGGCGACCTCGCGGGCAACCTGGTGGGTCGGACCGGGCCGCTGTCCGGGCTCGAGCGGGTCTATGACGATCGGCTGCGCGCCCAGGGCGGTGCGGTCGTGGTACGCGCGGCACCGACCCGCGACGCGCAGGGCGCGGTCGTGCCGGGCAAGGTGGTGCAGAACCTGCACACCTATCCGATGACCGACGGGCAGGCCGTGCGGACCACGCTGGACCTGCGGGTGCAGCAGGCCGCGGAGGAGGCGCTGGCGACCGCGGCGCGCCCGACGGCGGCGATGGTCGCGATCGACACCCGCACCGGCGGCGTGCTGGCGCTGGCGAACCATCCGGCGACCGGGGCGAGCCGGGCCGTGCGCGGCAAGTATCCGCCCGGATCCACGTTCAAGATCGTGACGGCGACGGCGGCGCTGATGAACGGCAGGACCGCGGACACCCCGCTGGACTGCACCCAGTCGGTCAGCGTGGACGGGCGGACGTTCCAGAACGCCGAGGCCGAGCAGTTCGGCACGATCCCGCTGCGCACCGCGTTCGCCAAGAGCTGCAACACCGCCTTCATCCGGCTGGAGGAGTCGCTGCCCCCGGGCGCCCTGACGAAGGCCGCGGCGCTTTACGGCTTCGACGGCACGTCGCCGCTGGACATCGCCAGCTTCGGCGGCAGCTTCCCCACCCCGCGAGACGGAGCGGAGGCGGCGTCGGCGTCCATCGGCCAGGCCCGGATCGAGGCCTCCCCGCTGCAGATGGCCAGCGTCGCGGCGGCCGTGGCCAGCGGCACCTGGCGCCAGCCGTTCGTCGCCGGGCAGCCGGCGCGCAGCAACGCGATCCCGGCGAACGTGCTCGGGCCGCTGCGCGACTTCATGCGCGCCGTGGTCACCGAGGGCACGGCCGCGACCGTCCCGATGCCCGGCGAGGTGTTCGGCAAGACCGGCACGGCCGAGTACGCCGACGGCAACCCGCCGCCGACGCACGCCTGGTTCGTCGGCTACCGCGGTGACGTCGCGTTCGCGGTCGTGGTCGAGGACGGTGGCTTCGGCGCCGAGACCGCCGCCCCGATCGCGGCCCGCTTCCTGACCGCTCTCGACGGTGGCCAGGTTGCCCCCAGCCCTGCGGTCAACGGCCGCTGACCAGGCCGGAAGGCCCGACAGTCCGGGGTGGGCCGGTCGTCCGCCGGGCCGGGTGGGCCGGGCCGCCGGGTGGTCGAGGTGCGGCGTTGCTTGACGTACGGCCGGAACTCCGGCACCGTGGATCCGTGCACATCATGCTTCTCGTACGTCCAGAGCGCTCGTAGTCGACGACCTCGACTCCGTGCGCCGCCCCTCAGTGCCCTAGGCACGAGGGGCTTTTTCGTGCCCGGCGGGGTTCGTACCCGATATGGCCGCCTCCGGACACGAGATCCGTTGCCGCCAGTTCGCTGTCGCCATCTCCACGGCCTCAAGGAAGACGCCAGATGACACGAGAGATCACCGGAGCCCAGTCGCTCGTCCACTCGCTTGAAGCGGTCGGAGCCGAGGTGGTCTTCGGCATTCCGGGCGGTGCGATCCTGCCCGCCTATGACCCGTTGTTCGACTCGACCCGGGTGCGGCACATCCTCGTCCGTCACGAGCAGGGCGCCGGGCATGCAGCCGAGGGGTATGCCCAGGCCACCGGCCGGGTCGGGGTGTGCATGGCGACGTCCGGCCCGGGCGCGACGAACCTGGTCACCCCGATCGCCGACGCCTACATGGACTCGGTGCCGATGGTGGCGATCACCGGGCAGGTCGCGAGCGCCTCGATCGGTACGGACGCCTTCCAGGAGGCGGACATCTGCGGCATCACCCTGCCGATCACCAAGCACAACTTCCTCGTCCAGTCCGCGGACGACATTCCCCGCACCATTGCCGAGGCGTTCCACCTGGCCGGCACCGGGCGGCCGGGCCCGGTGCTCGTCGACCTGCCCAAGGACATCCTGCAGGCGGCCACCCGGGTGTTGCCGCACGAGGTGTGGCCGCCGACCCTCGACCTGCCCGGCTACCGTCCGGTCACCCGTCCGCACGCCAAGCAGGTGCGTGAGGCGGCCAGGCTGATCAGCGCGAGCCGCCGGCCGGTGCTCTACGTCGGTGGTGGCGTGCTCAAGGCCCGGGCGGCGGCGCAGCTGCGCACGCTGGCCGAGATGACCGGGATCCCGGTCGTCACCACCCTGATGGCCCGGGGTGCGTTCCCGGACTCCCACCCGCAGCACCTGGGCATGCCGGGGATGCACGGTTCGGTCGCCGCGGTCACCGCGCTGCAGAAGGCCGACCTGCTCATCACTCTCGGTGCCCGCTTCGACGACCGGGTCACCGGCAAGCTCGCGTCGTTCGCGCCGAAGGCCGCCGTGATCCATGCCGACATCGACCCGGCCGAGATCGGCAAGAACCGCACCGCCGACGTGCCGATCGTCGGTGACTGCCGGGAGGTGATCAACGAGCTGATCTCCGCGCTGGTCGCCGAGGACCGCCCGGACCTCGAGGGCTGGTGGCGGACGCTGGACGGCTGGCGGCGGACCTACCCGCTCGGCTACGACACGCCACCCGACGGAGCGCTCGCCCCGCAGTACGTCATCGAGCGCCTCGGTCGCATCTGCGGCCCCGAGACGATCTTCAGCGCCGGGGTCGGCCAGCACCAGATGTGGGCGGCCCAGTTCATCGCCTACGAGCACCCGTACACCTGGCTCAACTCCGGCGGTGCCGGGACGATGGGGTACTCCGTGCCGGCCGCGATGGGCGCGAAGGTCGGTCGTCCGGAGGCCACCGTCTGGGCGATCGACGGCGACGGCTGCTTCCAGATGACCAACCAGGAGCTCGCCACCTGCGCGCTCGAGGGAATTCCGATCAAGGTGGCGGTCATCAACAACGGCTCACTGGGCATGGTCCGCCAGTGGCAGACCCTGTTCTACGATCAGCGTTACTCCAACACCGAGCTCGGCACGCATCCCGCGTCGCCGCGCACCGGGGTCAAGCGGGTGCCGGACTTCGTCCGCCTCGCCGAGGCACTCGGCGGTGTGGGGCTGCGCTGCGAGTCCGCCGGCGAGGTGGACGAGACGATCGAGAAGGCCATGGCGATCGACGACGCGCCGGTCGTCGTCGACTTCGTCGTCCATCCCGACGCGATGGTCTGGCCGATGGTCGCCGCGGGCTCCAGCAACGACGAGATCCGGGTTGCCCGCGACCTCGCGCCCGACTTCGACTACTCCGGTGACGCCGAGGTGAACCTGTGAGGACCACGCACACCCTGTCCGTGCTGGTGGAGAACCGGCCCGGGGTGCTGGCCCGGGTCTCGGGTCTGTTCTCCCGGCGCGGCTTCAACATCGAGTCGCTGGCGGTGGGTCCGACCGAACACGCCGACGTCTCCCGGATGACGATCGTCGTCGCCGTCGACGACCTGCCGCTGGAGCAGGTGACCAAGCAGCTCAACAAGCTGGTCAACGTGCTCAAGATCGTCGAGATGGACACGTCCGTCTCGGTGCAGCGGGAACTGCTGCTGGTCAAGGTGCGGGCCGACCTCGCCGTGCGCTCTCAGGTGCTGGAGACGGTCGCGCTGTTTCGCGCCAAGGTGGTCGACGTCGCCCCCGACGCGGTCACCATCGAGGCCACCGGTACCCGCGACAAGCTGGACGCCCTGATCCGGATGCTCGAGCCGTTCGGCATCCGGGAACTCGTCCAGTCCGGCATGGTGGCGCTCGGCCGTGGCTCGCGTTCGATCACCGACCGCAGCCTGCGCGCCGTCGAGCGCTCGGCCTGAACACCGCTGTTCACTCCCACGAGAAGAGAGACCCCCACGATGGTCGAGATCTACTACGACGACGATGCCTCGCTGGACGTCCTGGCTGGCCGCAAGGTGGCCATCATCGGCTACGGCAGCCAGGGCCACGCACACGCGCTGAACCTGCGCGACTCGGGCATCGACGTGCGGGTCGGTCTGCCCGCGGACAGCCGTAGCCGCGAGAAGGCGGCCGAGCAGGGTCTGCGGGTGCTCACCCCGGCCGAGGCGTCCGCCGAGGCCGACATCATCATGCTGCTCACCCCGGACACCACCCACCGCAAGATCTACGCCGAGTCGATCGCCCCGCACCTGAGCGAGGGCAAGGCGCTGGCCTTCGGGCACGGCTTCAACATCCGCTACAACCTGATCGAGCCGCCGGCCGGCGTCGACGTGTTCATGGTCGCCCCCAAGGGCCCCGGCCACCTGGTCCGCCGGGTGTTCGAGGAGGGCAAGGGCGTGCCTGTGCTCGTCGCCGTCGAGAACGACGCCAGCGGCAACGCGCTGGCCATCGCGCTCGCCTACGCCAAGGGCATCGGCGGCACCCGCGCCGGAGCGTTGCGCACCACGTTCACCGAGGAGACCGAGACCGACCTGTTCGGCGAGCAGGCCGTGCTCTGCGGCGGCGCGTCGGCGCTGGTCCAGGCCGGGTTCGAGACGCTGGTCGAGGCCGGCTACACCCCCGAGGTCGCCTACTTCGAGTGTCTGCACGAGCTCAAGCTCATCGTCGACCTGATGTACGAGGGTGGCATCTCGCAGATGCGCTACTCGATCTCCGACACCGCCGAGTACGGCGACGTCACCCGTGGCCCGCGGGTGATCACCCCGGCGGTCAAGGCCGAGATGCGCAAGATCCTCGAGGAGATCCAGGACGGCACCTTCGCCCGCGAGTGGGTCGCCGAGGACGACAACGGCCGTCCGACCTTCACCAAGCTCGTCGAGGAGGGCAAGCAGCACCCGATCGAGCAGGTCGGCGGCCGGCTGCGGCCGCTGATGTCCTGGATCAACGCCTGACGCAGGCGCTCGGTGCGTGCGGGTCCCGGCCACGGCCTGGGCCCGCACCGCCGCACGGCCGATGGTCTCGGGTGGCTCCGGCGGGGCGCGCGCGACGACAGTGGCACGCATGTGGGATCACGTCGAGTGGAGCAGGCCACGGCGAGCGGCGGTCCCAGGTCGGCCCCTGCCTGTGGCACCAGCGGCACGCTGGTCGCACCCTGGTGCCGGGCCGGCTCGGCACCAGGGTGATCTTTATGCTGAACATGCGCGTCCAGCTTGCCGTCGGGTTTACCGTGGCAGTCATGGCGCCGCGGCATGAGGACCCGTTCGAGGGGCTTCGCCTGAACGAGCGTTTTGTCCGGGGGGCGCGGTTTCTGGAGCCGTCCGCGGACGAGCGCGGTCGGTCACCGGAAGCCACCGCCACCACCCGGTGCCAGGTCGTGGCCGCCCCGCGTGGGCTGCCCGGCTTCTTCCACCGGATGGTGTCCCCACCCACGCCGCCGGGTCGGTCCCGGCGGATCGCCCGGATGGTCACTTTCCTGGCCATCGTCGTCGGGATGATCACGATCACCGTGGTGGCGCTGCGCCAGACCGCGACCCGCGGCGGTACCGGGATCAGCGCCACGGCCCGCTCCGGTGCCACGATGGCGGCGGCGGGCAGCACGCCTACTCTGCGCTCCGCCGTCACCAGCGGACGCAGCGAGCCGCCCGCCGGCTACGCGGTGACCGCGGCACTGATGGCGTCGCTGCGCCCCGGTGACTGCCTGGCCTGGACGCCGCTGCCCGCCGGCGACATCGACGTGCTGCGCCCGGTCACCCCGGTCCGGGTCGGCTGCGACCGTCCGCACATCGACCAGGTCACCCGGGTGGTCGAACTGGCCGGGCCGGCCGAGAACTTCCCCGGCGCCTCGGCGCTGGCCCAGCGGGCCCGTGACCGGTGCGCGGGCGCCCTGCGCGACCGGACGGGGGCCGTCGACGCCGCCCCGCATCTCGCCGTCGGCGCCATCTACCCGTCCGAGCCGAGCTTCGCCGCGGGCGTGCGGGTCGGCGTCTGTACGGTGCGGCCCGACGACCTGCGTGCCCGCTCCGAGCCGATCCGCATTGTCGGGTCGATCGTCACCTGACCTCGGCGCCCGACCCACCCGACTGGGGCCCAGCCCGACTTTCGAGTACTGTAAGAACGCGATGTGTGCGCTCCTTCTCCTTAGCCGCCGCGGCGAGGCCTGATCCAGCTGGCTTCCTCGTCGCGGTGTTTTCGTGCGCCGGCGACGGTATGAGCTCTTTCGAGGAAGCAGGAGCAGGAGCAGCATGACCACGCAACCGCAGGTTCCGCACGTCCCCCCGGCAGTGCCCAGCCAGGCCGGTCAGGCCCCGGCCCGGGCCGTCCTGGCGCCGACCGGGCGGCGGCCCGCCGCGATGCCGGTGGCGAAGTACCGGGCGTTTCCCCCCGTCCGGCTGCCGGACCGGACCTGGCCGCAGCAGACGATCACTCGTGCCCCGCAGTGGTGCAGCGTCGACCTGCGAGACGGCAACCAGGCTCTGATCGACCCGATGACGCCCGCCCGCAAGATGCAGATGTTCGAGTTGCTGGTCGCGATGGGCTACAAGGAGATCGAGGTCGGCTTCCCGGCGGCCAGCCAGACCGACTTCGACTTCATCCGCGAACTCATCGAGTCCGACCGGATTCCCGACGACGTCGTCATCCAGGTTCTGACGCAGGCCCGTGAGGAACTGATCGAGCGCACGGCGCAGTCCCTGGTCGGCGCCGACCGCGCCCTGATCCACCTGTACAACTCGACGTCCACCCTGCAGCGCCGGGTCGTGTTCGGCCTGGACCGGGCCGGCGTCACCGACATCGCCGTGCAGGGCGCCCGCTGGTGTGCGCAGTACGCCGACAAGCTGCTGGGCGGTACCGACGTCCGCTGGCAGTACAGCCCCGAGTCGTTCACCGGCACGGAGCTGGACTACGCCGTCGAGGTGTGTGAGGCGGTGATGGATGTCTGGGAGCCGAGCGCGCAGCGGCCGGTCGTGCTGAACCTGCCGGCGACGGTGGAGATGTCCACCCCCAACGTCTACGCCGACCAGATCGAATGGGTCGGGCGCAACCTGACCCGGCGCGAGGCGGTCATCCTGTCCCTGCACCCGCACAACGACCGCGGCTGCGCGGTGGCGGCGGCCGAACTCGGCATCCTGGCCGGCGCCGACCGGGTCGAGGGCTGCCTGTTCGGCAACGGAGAGCGCACCGGTAACGTCTGCCTGGTCACGCTCGGCCTGAACCTGTTCTCGCAGGGTATCGACCCGATGATCGATTTTTCGGACATCGACGGCGTGCGCCGCGCGGTGGAGTACTGCAACCAGCTGCCCGTCCACCCGCGCCACCCCTACGGCGGCGACCTCGTCTACACCGCCTTCTCCGGCTCCCACCAGGACGCCATCAAGAAGGGCTTCGAGGCGATGGAGCGCACCGGGCAGACCCTGTGGGAGGTGCCCTACCTGCCGATCGACCCCAAGGACGTGGGCCGCACCTATGAGGCGGTCATCCGGGTGAACAGCCAGTCGGGCAAGGGCGGGGTCGCCTACCTGCTCAAGGCCGAGCACGCGCTGGACCTGCCGCGACGACTGCAGATCGAGTTCTCCGGGGTCGTCCAGCGCCACACCGACACCGCGGGCGGCGAGGTGACCGCCGACCAGCTGTGGCGGATCTTCTCCGCCGAGTACTTCCTGTCCGGCGAGGCCGACCAGGGGCCGCTGCAGCTGCTGGGCTCGCGTACGACCGCGGCCTCCGGGGAACGCGACGAGGTCTCGGTGTCGGTCCGGGTCGACGGCACCGACTCGATCATCACCGGAGTGGGTAACGGGCCGATCGACGCGTTCGTCGCGGCGCTGGCCACCCGCGGGCTGAGCGTGCGCATCCTCGACTACAACGAGCATGCGCTGGGTTCGGGTGCCGACGCGCGGGCCGCGGCCTACCTGGAGGTCGACGTCGACGGCACCGTCTACTGGGGGGTCGGAATCGACCCGAACATCGTCACCGCGTCCCTGCGGGCCGTGGTCAGCGCGGTGAACCGGGCCGCCGCCCGCCGGTCGGCGTCAGCCGTGCCGTTCGGTGGCCCGGGCGGTGCCGGTGACGTCACCGCGAACCTCGTCCAACAGGGAGTCGGGCACGTCGGTCATGCCGTGGTCGACCCGGGCGTGGGTGTCGACTGACCGCAGCAGATCCACCTCGCTCGAGGCGGTGATCCGGGTCTCGCACCCGTGAATGATCGCGCCGCAGTAGAACTCCTTCATGGCCGGCCGGCGGAGCATGATCTCCGGCGGCCGGCCATGACGGACGAGTGCCGGGCTCGGCGACATCAGGGCCTGCGCGGTCCAGTACCGGTTGCGCCTCATGTCGACAGTTCCGCAAGCCGCAGCATCAGGCTCTCCATCCTGACCAGACCGAGTGGCCGGCCCATCTCGGTCACGACTATCACCGGGTCGAACCGGCTGGCCCGGGAACGGGTCATCGCCCGCCGGGCCACCTCGGTCACCGGTTCCTCGGGGCGGGCGAACAAGGTGGTGGGCATCCGGCGAAGGTCACTTCCGCCGCCGGAAACGTGCAGTGCGACCGGACGGCACCGGTTGGACACGATGATCGTCGCCCGGGGGTTCTGCTCGTCGCCCTGGTCCGGTGGCGGGCCCGGGGGGCCGGCGGCGGCGCGCATCGGGCAGCTGGGGCAGTCGGCGGACATCGCACAGTGCCCCGAATCCCCGATGCTCACCGTGGCCCGTTCCATCAGGCTCTCGATGCTCGCCGCCCGGTCGCTGCGTTCGGACAGCTGCCGCAGCCGCCGGGCGACCCCGGCGTCGAGCTGCTGCCAGTCCGGCTTCGGCCGGCCCAGCAGAAAGCCCTGCCCCAGCGGGACGCCCAGCGCCACCAGCATGGCCAGCTCGTCGGTGCGTTCGACACCCTCGGCGATGACCCAGCCGTTGAGCCGGCTCGCGAAGCCACCGACCAGCTCGGTCAGAGCGATCTTGACCTGGTCGTCGTCGATGTTGACGACGAGGGATCTGTCCAGCTTGACGAAATCCGGGCGGACCCGGGCGATCTGGCGCAGGCCGGCGTAGCCGGACCCGACGTCGTCCATCGCGATGAACGCGCCGCGATCGCGCAGCTCGCTGGTGATGGTGGCCAGCTCCGTGGTCTCGTCGAGATCCACCGTCTCGTTCAGTTCCAGCACGATCCGGCGCAGGTCGGCGTGACGCCAGACCTCGGCCACCGGCGGCTCGCCCAGCAGGTGCGGCAGCACGTTGACCGCGAGGAAGCAGCGCTCGGGCATCCGGTCGCGGGCGACCAGCGCCGCGGCGAGCACCCGGGCCTCCAGCTCGGCCGCGACCCCCCGGCGCACCGCCGCGGCGAACACCTGGTCGGGGGAGACACCGGGATGGCTGTCGAACCGGGCCAGCGCCTCGTACCCGGCGATCACGCCCCGCTGCAGGTCCACCACCGGCTGGAAGTGCAGCGCGGGCTCGGTGGGGTCGCGCAGAATGCGGTCCAGGTCCGGCGGGTCCGCCTCACAGCCGGTCCCGCCAGCGGACCCTGCCGCCCCGGCCCCCACGACCTGGCTGGCCGCCACCTGGCCGGCGACACCCTGGCCGGCGACACCCTGGCCGGCGACACCCTGGCCGGCCGTCGGCTGGCTGGCCGGCGACGCAACCACACGTGTGGCAATCGCCGTGGGAACGGCTGCCGGCGCAGCTGCCCGACCGGTGTGACCTGTGCGGGCAGCGCCGGGCGCCGCCTCGTCGTCGGCACGGCTGCGGCCGGTGGCTTCGGACGAAGTCCGCGGTCGGGTAATCATGCGCCGTGCACCCCCTCGCTTCAAGCACGTCGCACTGTCCTGGTAAGGAAGTTTCTTACCATCTGATCCGAGCGGGGGGCATGTGTACCGTCCGGAGTTGTGGGTCCCGCGCTCTTTTGTGGAACCAGCGGGAAATGCGGCGATTGGCGACCGCTGCATTTGAGGTTCGGGGCCTGCGGGGAGTGCCGTGATGTGAAGATCGACGGTATCGGGCTGTCGATCTTTGGCCAGGTCCGATGGTGGCCACAAAATCTTCGCCGGTGATACCGGAGGATGGCCGTATGGGTGGCGGCGAGCGTCGGTCAATCTTTCGACAACGGCGTTGTTCGTAGTCGTTGTGTTGCCGGATCGTCATTACTCCTTGCAATCTTCCGGGTGGATTCGGTGGCTGCCCTGTGGTCGCTGGCCGTCCTGTGCGGGATGTGTTGCTCCGGGTGGAGCCGCAGCACACGGGTCGGGGCATGCCGCGCCAGGTCGCGGCGGGCGGCTACAGTCGGGCTTATGAGGCTTGCGGTCATCGGTGGTGACGGAATCGGTCCCGAGGTGGTTGCCGAGGGGCTGCGCGTGCTGCGAGCCGTGCATCCCAAGGTGGAGACGACCGAGTACGACCTCGGCGCCCGCCGCTGGCATGCCACCGGCGAGACCCTGCCCGACTCGGTCCTGGCGGAGCTGCGCGGGCACGATGCCATCCTCCTCGGCGCGGTGGGCGACCCCGGGGTGCCCAGCGGAGTCCTCGAGCGGGGGCTGCTGCTGCGGCTGCGCTTCGAGCTGGACCACCACGTCAACCTGCGCCCGGTGCGGCTCTACCCCGGAGTCCGTTCGCCGCTGGCCGGCGATCCCACCATCGACATGATCGTGGTCCGGGAGGGCACGGAGGGGCCGTATGCCGGTGCCGGTGGTGTGCTGCGCCGCGGCACCCCCCACGAGGTCGCCACCGAGGAGAGCCTGAACACCCGGTTCGGGGTGGAGCGGGTGGTACGCGACGCGTTTCGCCGGGCGGCCCGCCGGGAGCGGCGTCAGCTCACCCTCGTCCACAAGAACAACGTGCTTACCAAGGCGGGTGACCTGTGGTCGCGCACACTCGCCGAGGTCGCGGTCGAATTCCCCGAGGTGCAGGTCGACTACCAGCATGTGGATGCGGCCTCGATGTTCTTCGTGACCGATCCGGGGCGCTTTGACGTGGTGGTCACCGACAACATGTTCGGCGATATCATCACCGACATCGGTGCGGCCATCACCGGCGGAATCGGGCTGGCCGCAAGTGGGAACCTCGATCCCTCGGGCGTCCACCCCAGCATGTTCGAACCGGTGCACGGCAGCGCGCCGGACATCGCCGGTCGCCAGCTCGCCGACCCGACGGCGACCGTCGCCTCGGTCGCGATGCTGCTCGACCATCTCGGGCATGCGGAGGAGGCGGCCCGGGTAGAGGCCGCCGTGGCGGCGTCGCTGGCCGCGCGGGCCGGCTCCGACGCGCCGGCCCTGTCGACCCGCGAGCGCGGCGAGGACCTGGCGGCCCGCGCCGCCGGTTGATCCGGGCATAATCATCACCTTCGATCTGCCCGTTCGCGTCGCCGTCCGTCCTGCCGCCCCGTTCGTTCCGGCGACCTGTCCGTCTCGCGTCGTCGCATACTGGCCTGGAGTTCGCTGTGCCCATCACCCCCACCTCGAAGATCTGGATGAGTGGCGAGTTCGTCGACTGGGACGACGCGCGCATCCACGTGCTCAACCCGACGCTGCACTACGGGTGGGGCGTCTTTGAGGGCATTCGCTGTTACGCGACGGCCGACGGGCCCGCGGTCTTCCGGCTGACCGACCACATCGCCCGGCTCTACCGCAGCGCGAAGATCTACGTGATGGAACCGCGGTTCACCGAGTCGGAGGTGGTGACGGCGACGAAGGAGACGATCGCCGTCAATGACATCACCTCCTGTTACATCCGGCCGCTGGTCTACCTCGGCTATGGCGAGATGGGCCTCAACCCGTTGCCGTCCCCGGTCGAGGTGATGATCGCGGTCTGGCCGTGGGGCGCCTACCTCGGGGAGGAGGCGGAGGCCAACGGCGTGCGGGCGATGATCTCGTCCTGGAAGCGCAACGACCCGAACATCACTCCGCCGGCGGCCAAGGCGTCCGGGCAGTACCTCAACTCGTCGCTCGCGAAGGTCGCAGCGGTCAAGGCCGGCTACGACGAGGCCATCCTGACCAGCCCGAACGGGCACATCGCCGACGGCACCGGGGAGAACGTCTTCCTCGTCTCCGGCCGCAAGGTGATCACGCCGCTGCTGACCGACGGCCCGCTCGGTGGGATCACCCGAGCCTCGATCATGCAGATCGCCGCGGACCAGGGCTACGAGGTGGTCGAGCAGCACGTCGTGCGCACCGATCTCTACCTCGCCGACGAGGTGTTCTTCACCGGGACGGCGGCGGAGATCGTGCCGGTCGTGTCCGTCGACGACCGGCAGATCGGCACCGGCAAGCCCGGCCCGATCACCCGGGAGCTCCTGGAGATCTTCCACCAGGCCACTCGGGGCGAACTGGACCGCTACCGCTCCTGGAACGAGCTCGTCGGCGGCTGAGGTCGCACCCGACCCCGGTGGCCCCGATCGTGGCAAATATCACGCCTGGGTCGCGCCGATTCTCGCTGCGGTCTGGTAAAAGCGCCGAATGAGGCCTACCGTCGGTGGTGACAGCGTTCACGAACGCACAAGCATCGGGGTGGACGTCGGGAGGCGACGTGCAGGTCTCGGAAGGGATGAGCTCCCTTGTTCTCATGATCGGCCCCGGTCACACCCTGCGCCAGGCAGCCCGGCTGATGGCAGCCCGGCGGGTGGGTGCGGCGGTGGTGCATGACGCGGACAGCCAGGGCTACGGCATCCTTACCGAACGAGATGTGCTGCGCTCCGTTGCAGCCGGGCAGGACCCCGACGTCGAGCTGGCGGGCGACCACCTCACCCGGGAGGTCGTGTTCGCGGATCCACGCTGGTCACTCGACGAGGCGGCGACCGCCATGCTGCGCGGGGAGTTTCGTCACCTCATCGTGACCACCGGTGGCGAGGTGGCCGGCATCCTCAGTATGCGTGATGTCGTGCGCTGCTGGAGCCGCACCCGGGTGACGGCCTAGCTGTCGATGGTTGCGCTTGGTGAGGCGGCCGACGCTGCGGTCTCGACCGTACGTCCTTTGTCGGCGGCTGCGGCACACGAGGGGGACCGGCAACGCTACGGTCACCGCATGCACGACAACGAGGCGGTCGCCCTACTTCGCGCGACCACGCTGCTGAAGGAGCTGGACGAGGAGGATCTGCTGCGCCTGGCCGCCCGGGCGGTCACGCGGCGATTCCGGCGGGGGCAGGTGGTCTTCAGCGAGGGAGAGCCGGCCGACACCCTGCTCGTGGTGGCCAGCGGCCGGCTGAAGGTGCTCACGAAGGCGGACGACGGCCGTGATCACGTCCTGAACATCGCCGGGCCGCAGGAGACCCTGGGTGAACTCAACCTCGTCGAGGCGGGCACCCGTTCGGCCAGCGTCGAGGCGCTGGAACCCAGCACCGCCCTGGTGCTGGACCGGGCGGCGGTGTGGGAGCTGGTCCACGAACGCCCCGCGGTCGCCGAACAGCTGATCCGGGCGCTGGTCGCGCACGTACGCCGGCTCACCGGAGCCAACGCGGACCTGGTGTTCCTCGACCTGCCCCGGCGGGTGGCGAAACTGCTGCTGCTGCGGATGCGGGAGGCGGGGCGCCCGGTCATCGAGCTCGGCCTCACCCAGACCGAGATCGCCTCGCTGCTCGGCGGCTCGCGGCAGTCGGTCAACCAGGCGCTGCGGGAGTTCGAGCGGCGGGCCTGGATCCTGTCCGAAGGCCAGACGATCACGATTCTCCAGGTGGACCGGCTGCGCAGGTTCGCCGGCGACTGAACGACACCGCCGGCGCCCCCGTCCGTTGCCCGGCCGGTTCGGGATTGGGCCGGTCACAGTGCTCACATGTCAGTCCGGTTACACGTAGGCTGGTTCTCCGGCGGCGAACCCGTCTCCGTCGCGCGTTCCGGTCGCTGACCCATGGGGCCGGGCGCGTGGCGGCCCAGGCCTGCGCCCCTGCGGGCCGCCCACGCCGGAAGCAGCTCCGCGCAGTCCGTCGGAGCAGTCGGCGGGAGCAGTCGGCGGGGGAGCGTGCAGCGGTCGCGCCGGCTGTGGTCCCGCGGCCGTCCGATCCACCGGAGGGGCACCCGCGTGCGGTCCTACGATCCCGATTCCCTGCACATCTACGACACCACGTTGCGGGACGGCACCCAGCAGGAAGGGCTCTCCCTGTCCGTCGGGGACAAGCTGGCGGTCGCCCGTCATCTGGACGATCTCGGCGTCGGTTTCATCGAGGGTGGCTGGCCGGGGTCCAATCCGAAGGACGCGGAGTTCTTCGACCGGGCCCGCGCCGAACTGTCGCTGACGACGGCCCGCCTCGCCGCCTTCGGCGCCACCCGGCGGGCCGGCCGGGTGGCCGCGGACGATCCGCAGGTCGCCGCGCTGCGTGACGCTGGGACGTCCGTCGTCTGTCTGGTGGCCAAGTCCGACCTGCGCCACGTCGAGCGGGCCCTGCGCACCGACGCCGCCGAGAACCTGGCGATGATTCGGGACACCGTCGCCCACCTGCACGCCGAGGGTAAGCGGGTCTTCCTTGACGCCGAGCACTTCTTCGACGGCTACCTGGCCCACCCGGACTACGCGCTGCAGGTTGTGCGGACCGCAGCCGAGGCCGGTGCCGAGGTGGTCGTACTGTGCGACACCAACGGCGGCATGCTGCCCGGGCGCATCGGCACCGTGGTCAGCCATGTTCTCGAGGTGACCGGTGCGCGCCTGGGCATCCACTGCCACGACGACACCGACTGCGCCGTGGCGAACACCCTGGTCGCCGTCGAGGCCGGCGTCACCCACGTGCAGGGCACGGCCAACGGCTATGGCGAGCGGTGCGGCAACGCGAACCTGTTCAGCATCATCGCCGGCCTGGAGACCAAGCTGGGCCAGGCCGTGCTGCCCCCCGGGCGGCTCGGTGAGCTGGTCCGGGTCGCTCACGCCATCGACGAGGTGACGAACTCCGCCCCCGACCCGCACCGCCCCTACGTCGGAACGAGCGCGTTCGCCCACAAGGCCGGCCTGCACGCCAGCGCCGTCAAGATCGACCCCGACATGTACCAGCACATCGACCCGGCGGCGGTCGGCAACGACATGCGCATGCTGGTCTCCGAGCTCGCCGGGCGGGCGACCCTCGAGCTCAAGGGCCGCGAGATCGGCCTCGACCTGTCCGACGAACGCGACGCCCTCGGGCGCATTCTGGAAACGATCAAAACCCGAGAGGCCGCCGGGTTCGCCTACGAGGGCGCCGAGGCGTCCTTCGAACTGCTGCTGCGCGACGAGGTCGGCGGCCGGCAGCGCTTCTACACGCTGGAGTCCTGGCGGGTCATCGTCGAGCAGCGCGCGGACGGTGAGGTGGTCAGCGAGGCCACGGTGAAACTCACCTCGCACGGGGCTCGCCACGTCGCCACCGCCGAGGGCAACGGGCCCGTCAACGCCCTCGACCGAGCGCTGCGCCTCGCACTGGAGAAGTCCTACCCGGGTCTGGCCGACCTCGAGCTCGTCGACTACAAGGTGCGCATCCTCGACGGCCGTCAGGGCACCGGCGCGGTCACCCGGGTGCTGGTGGGCACCGGTGACGGTCGCTCCCGCTGGGACACCATCGGCGTCGACGAGAACATCATCGCCGCGTCCTGGTCCGCGCTGGAGGACGCTGTCACCTACGGCCTGCGCCGCCAGGGTGAGCGCCCGGACCCGGCCGCGTCCTGACCAACCGGCGGGGCGGGTCCGGTGACACCGACCCGCCCGCCGGGTGCGAGGTCAGTCCTCGATCTCCTCCCACCACTGACACCACCAGTCGCCGCCCACCAGGATGCGCAGCTTGGGATGCCAGCAGTAGGTGATGTCCTTGTCGGTGTCCAGGTAGTACAGGCAGTTGTCGCACCGTTCGGCGCCGTTCGGCTTGCCGCGCAGGATCGCGTCCTCGGCCAGGTGGCCGAGTTTGACGCTGAGCTCCTCGTCGATCGGCTTCGGCTCGGGCGCCCCCACGTCGTACACCGGTGTCGTGTCGAGCTCGCTCACGGTTCCCCTTCCTCGTCCCGCCGCCCCGCCGGTGCTCCCGGATCCGGGAAGCACCGGCCATCCTGCCCGATTGTCGGGTAGCTTCCCCTGTTCTGGCGAACCTGATCACGTCCCATCGGCCGGTCCGCCGCGCCCGGCCGATGGGCGGATACGGTCGGAGCGTGCGTATCGCGAGGTTCACCGATGGGTCCGAGCCCGGCTTCGGGGTGGTTGAGGGTTCGGTCGAGGAGGGTACGGCCGTCGTCGCGGCCATCGCGCCCCATCCGTTCGGCCCGTTCTCCTTCACCGGCGCGCGTCACCCGCTGGACGACGTCCGCCTGCT
This sequence comes from Frankia sp. R82, assembly GCF_023716925.1. Taxonomy (GTDB): domain Bacteria; phylum Actinomycetota; class Actinomycetes; order Frankiales; family Frankiaceae; genus Frankia. The sequence goes on along the minus strand of NZ_JAMQQG010000298.1, from coordinate 1,829 downwards.
CGCCCCGGTGCTGCCCAGCAAGGTGCTGTGTATCGGCAAGAACTACGCCGACCACGTCCGCGAGATGGGCGGGGATGCCCCGCCGGCTCGACCGATCCTGTTCCTGAAACCGTCGACCAGCGTGGCCGGCCCGGGTGATCCGATCGTGCTGCCGCCCGACAGCGAGCGGGTGGACTTCGAGGGGGAGCTCGCCGTCGTCATCGGCCGGCTGTGCCGCGACGTGCCGGCGCAGCGGGCCGCCGAGGTCATCCTCGGCTACACCTGTGCGAACGACGTCACCGCCCGCGACCAGCAGGCGGCCGACGGCCAGTGGACCCGGGCGAAGGGGCACGACACGTTCTGCCCGCTCGGGCCCTGGATCGAGACCGAGCTCGATCCGGCGGACCTGGCGCTGCGCACCACCGTCGACGACGAGACCCGGCAGAGTTCCCGCACGAAGCTGCTGCTGCGTGACGTGCCGGAGCTGGTGGCCTACATGTCGGCGGCCATGACGCTGCTGCCCGGGGACGTGCTGCTGACCGGCACCCCGGCCGGCGTCGGGCCACTGCGGCCGGGGCAGCGGGTCGCGGTGACCCTCGAGGGCATCGGTACGCTGACCAACCCGGTGGCCGCACGCTGACCGGCGGCGGCTCGGGCCGGGGCGCCGATCGGATCGCCCATCATCGGAGGCCGTCCCGGCCGGCCCCGGTCCCCGCGGATCGGGTTGCCGCGCCGCGCCGGTGTCGGACCCCCTGCGCTCCGACCACCGCTGTGGATGGGGTACAGTAGGCAACGCCGAACGGCCCTCCTGGAGGTACGAGGGGGGTCGGACAGGCCCCTGGGGTATGGGGTAATTGGCAGCCCAACGGATTCTGGCTCCGTTAGTCTAGGTTCGAGTCCTGGTACCCCAGCTGTACCATCGGCAGTACGACGTCGATGCGCCGGACTTGTCCGGCATCCTGTACAGTAAGAAGCACAGTTCAACCAGGTTCCACCTTGGCACTGCGGCAGTGCCTCACCACATTCGATGTGGTGCTGTCGCGGCGTCAGCACAAAGGTCTTGGCCCCGTCGTCTAGTGGCCCAGGACGCCGCCCTCTCAAGGCGGTAGCGCCGGTTCGAATCCGGTCGGGGCTACGAGCAAGTGTGCATCTTCTTTCTTTCTATAAAAGAGTTAGAGGTATGCACGTGCCTTTCGCGTCACGATGGCCCACGGAGTTCTCTCCGTGGGCCATCGTCGTCTGTGTGTCGGGCCGGGGCCTAACGGACGACGGCCAGCCGGGGCATCGCCGCCGGGTGGCGGGCCATCGTGCACTCACGGCAGCTGCAGGAGCTCGGGCCACCCCGGCCGTGCATCTCGGGCGCCGGGCTGTCGATCGCGGCGAGCGCCCCGGTGGCCGGGACCAGACGCAGCTGGGGCCGCGGGGCGAGCGCCAGGGCCGGCTGGGTCTCGTCGGTGCAGCCGGCGGCCGGCGAGCCCGGATGGGCCGCGCGCGGAACACCAAAGGCGATCGCGGTCGAGGCAGTCAGGGCCACTGGGGGCACGGTGTCCTCCTCTATGGGTGGCCGTCCTGGGACCACCTCGCGGACCACAGCCTGGTGGGGAGACCAATGGTTGCGCCATCCTCCGATGAGCCCGGTCCTGGGTGGTGCGGAAGGCCTAGTCAAACCTGGGCACTGTCGCCATGCGACACCACCCTTGACAACCATGGTGCTCCCGGGCTCGAACGGTAGAAAATTGCGCGGATGTCCACCGTCAGTCCCCCGACCCCCGAACGGGCCCGCCGTCGTCACGGCAGCGCCCGGCCTGGGCGCGGCCCGCGTCGGGGCGGGCGGTCCGCCGCGGCCCAGC
>NZ_JAMQQG010000297.1 GCF_023716925.1 Frankia sp. R82 | reverse complement strand
CTTCCTCGGGTTCCTCTGCCTGGCCGCCGCGATCACCTGCTGGAAGAAACTCCCACACCCCACATGAGACAAGCTCTGAGCACTCCGGCAAAGCCACCGGCTAGCAGACAATCTTCTTGATTGTCTCTGGTGGGTGTTCGGATCGGTGGGCGTGGTGGCCGGTCCCTGCGGCGACGTTCGTGGCGCCGGTCGGTGCAGGATGGTGGCGACAGTAATGGCGTATTTGCGCGATCACTGAATCCTGGCGACGACGTCCGCCTCGCGATCGAAATTCGGGCGCAGGCTTCCTGCGACCTCCTGGCGTTGTGCATCCTGAGCCCAGGCACGTACCGTCGAACGGAGAAGGCGGCACCGGTCGCCCTCGTCCACGCCCTCGGATTGGAGCGCCGTAACGACGGCGACAACGTCGTCCGCGGTCCTGCCAGTACCGGCGGCGAGGAACTTCCGGAGCATGGTCTCGCCGAGTTTCACTATCTCCAGCCTCGTCATCCCCGGCCGCTTCGGGACGTACAACGGCAGGGCGATCCCGATGACACGCCGAGCCGACAGGTGCCGCCTGGCGCCGACCGCCGCCAGCTCGTCGCTGACGGCATCGAGAGCCTTATCATATCTGCGCTGTTCAACTCCCGGAGTCTCGCGAAGCGTCGCGAAGTAGCTCATCAGCGGGTCGGCGGACTCGGTTTCCACCGCAATATCGACGACGGCTCGAGCAAAGGTTTCCTGGACGGCTTTCTTCGGCGCGACAGCGAGGTTTTTCAGGATAATCGCGAGATCTTCGGGCGAACGGCCCTCAGTGGACTCGCTGGCCGCGCCCCACAGGGATTTCCTGATTTCCCGGTCAGACACCAGGTCCGAAAGAACGACAAGTTCGGCGACCGGACGGGGAGGAAAAGACCATAGCCTGGCAATATCCGGCACCAGCAGCTCCCAGGTATCTCCGAGGGCCTTCTCCTTCTTCCAGGCCGTCGCTATGGACGCCAGTTCCGCGGCAGCTCCCTCTGCACCGACATCGCGGGAAGCGACGTACCGGCGGATCTCCACTCGCCTTTCCGCAAGATTGCACCTGCCGTAGATCTGGTGAATGTGGTCGAACGGGAGCTCCTGACCGACGATCCTGGTGAGCGAACCGGCTGTGTCCCCCAGTTTGTCGATGAGGTAGGCGACGACGGCCGCCTTGTCGCCCGGTGTGACGTCGGTGAGGCTCGGCAGGTTTCTGACCCAGTGCTCCAGAACCGATGGGCCGGGGTGTCGGTCGCGCAGGATGTCGACCAGATTCCTGACCGCGGCCGGCGCGCTGCCCGCCTCGCGGTCACCGTCCCGCTTGATCGCCAAAGTCAGCGCTCGGTAGAGCAGCATGACGGCCTCTGCCGTGGACCCGCCTTCGGGGGCGCGTAGGCGGACGTAGAGCTCGGCCGTCTCGACGTTGTAGGTTGGCGAGAACGTCCTTCGGGTGAACTCGGCCAGGGCCTCGTCGGCCAGGGCCGTGGCGCCGTTCCTGTTGCGGAGCGCACGCAGGAAGATATTGATCTCGTCGGCCAGCTGCCGGTGGACGAACGTCTGCAACGCTCCCGCGACCGCGTGGTCCGGGGCCGCCGGTCCGTCTCCCCACAGACCCGCCAGCAACTCGGCGACCTCAGCGGGCTCGCGCTTCATCACCGCGGCAAGAAGGATCTCGGCGCGGACCCGCTCGTCGTCGAGTCCACCCATCTCGGCGACGAGGTCCTCGAAAGGGCGATCGACGGCGAGCCTGCGCAGCGCGTCCGCTGCGGCGCCGGGATCTACCTCTCGCCGCGCTCCGATCTTCTCGACCGCCTCGCCGACCGGGCGGAGCAACACCCAGAGGTAAGAGCCGTCGAGGGGGGGAGGCGATGTGCGGGACGGCGGCGAGGCCAGCCCCTCGAGCGTCGCCTCGACCGCGTCCCGCAGATCCGGCAGGGCGGGAGGTGCGTCCTCCGACAAGGGGAAAGGGCGCCGCCGGTACACATCGTCGATCGCCTTCAACAGGCAGGCCGTGACCTGCTTCGAGTCCTTCGCCTGAGTCAGCTTTCCGACCGTCTGCTGGAGAACCTCGCGCGTGCGGGTCTGGAAGTTCGCCACGAAGGGCGGCAACACGGCAGCCACCTTCGACGGGTAGACCGTGTCGGCAGTAGCCGACTGTCTCAGGTGCGAGAACGGCTGACCCAGGTGGAACTGCGTCATCTCTCGCAGGACCGAGACTTCCTTGGAGTCGCCCTGCTCCGGCAGGTAGGCCATGTCGCGCAGCGCGTCGACGAGCAGGTTCGCCAGGTCGACCACATCCGTATCAGTGGGAAGAATCCGGATACTTCTCGCGGTCTCCCGCATCACCTCGTCGAGGTCGCCGTCGAGGGACCGGGGTGGTTGTGCGGCCGGGAGTCTCATCTCCAGCAGGAGACGTCTGGCCAACGCTTCAAGCGCCTCGACCGCGCCGGGACGTGTCAAGTCGAAACGGTGATGACCCCATTCCACTTTCTGGCTCCCGTAGAGCCTGTCCAGAAGGATGCGCCGCTCCGGGTCCGCGGGCCTCTCCAGATCACTTTCCCATTCGATGGGGACGACAATGCCCGAGCCAGTAGTGGTGATCCGGTCGAGAAAGCGATTCACCTCGTGCCAGCAGTAGTCGCTGGTGAAGAAGTTGTGCGTGATTATGGGCAGCAGGAAGGTCGCTTTGTCCAGTGCGGAGTCGGTCTCATCACTCCAATCAGCTCCGCTTTCGATGTTGATGTCCTGGAAGATTTTGAAGTTTTCCCAGGCCTCTCGCTCCTTCCTTGTCGCCAGCTGGCTCATCTTCCTCTCGAGCGCCTCCCTGAAATTCGTGATGCTGCCGTTATCTGCAGTGTTGTCAATACGGGCATAGCTCACGAATCCGACGTATGGTGCAGGCACGGCGTCCCCCGTATGGATGGTTTCGTCACCATCCTGACACCGTGTCCGGGCCTGCACCAACAGTCCGGCGTGTTGTCTATCGTGCGTGACATGCACGCACCTCGATCTGGTCGACACGAGCGGTTGGAGCCAGTCGTGCTCGGGCCACTCGATGTCACGTAGGCGGAGTTTGACGACCTGGCGAGCCTGCTCGGCGCGCTGGGCCTTGGCAAGCACCACCCGAGGGTCACGGAGGACCCGTTTCAGCCGGGACCCGGGCATCAGACGGACGACGATGACCGCTCCGGATGCGGCCGGTGAGCGCTATCCGGGTGTGCCGGACTCGGCGCCCGCCATCCGGACCGGAAGGTCGCGGATGCCGTACATCTGCAGACCCGGGTGCCAGCGCAGGTCGTCGACCGGGACGGCCAGGCGGAGATGAGGGAGCAGCGGCAGCAGCTCGCGCAGCGCGACCTCCGCCTCCAGCTGGGCCAGCTGCGCGCCGATGCAGAAGTGGATACCAAGGCCGAACCCGAGATGGCCGGTGGTGTCGCGCGACGGCCGGAACTCGTCGGGATCGGCGAACCTGGCCGGGTCACGGTTGGCCGCGACCAGGGAGACCAGCACCGCGTCGCCGCGACGGATCACGACGTCGCCGAGCTCCACGTCCTCGGCGGCGAACCGGACGAGCGAGGTCAGGGCCGGACTGTCGAACCGGAGAACCTCCCGGATGGTGGCCGGGATCCGGGTCGGGTCCTCCTGCAGCGCCTGCACCTGCTCGGGCCGGCGCAGCAGGAGGTACAACGCGTTGCCGATCAGCCGGACGCCCGGTTCATGGCCGGTGATCAGCAGCGACGCCGCCATCGAGATCAGCTCGTGGCCGTCGAGCCTGTCCTCGCCGGTGTCCCGGATCAGGGCGCTGAGCAGGTCGTCCTGCGGCTCCTCGCGCCGGCGGACGATGAGCCTGGCGAAGTACTTGGTGATCGCGACGAACAGGTCGTTGTCGGCCTGTCCCGGGACGGTGACCGTGAAGAACCGGTCTCCCCAGGTCTGGAACAGCTCCCGGTCCCCGGCCGGGATACCGAGCAGGTCGCAGATCGTGGCGGTGGTCAGGCCGCCGGCGAAATCGGTGATCAGATCGAAGGTGTCCTGCTTCACCATGCGTTCACGCAGGTCCCGGGCTGCCTGCTCGATCCCGGGCCGCAGCGACTCGACCCGGCGCGGCGTGAACGGGCGGGCGACCAGCCGGCGCAGCCTGGTGTGGTGCGGCGGGTCGTTGCTCGCCAGATCCCGTGACCAGAGCTGGGAGGTGCCCTCGCCGGGCTGCCAGCCCGCGGGCAGCCCGGCCGCCGTCGGGTCCTTCACCAGCCGGCGGTCGAGCAGCGCGGCGGCTCCCTCCGCGTACCGGGTGATCAGCCAGATCGGCGATGAGCCGGGCGGCTCGCATCGGTGCACCGGTCCGCGCTCGCGCAGCTCGCCGAGCGGGGTGAAGGGATTCGCCGCGAAATCCGGGGACCTGAGCCGACTGTGCAGGGAGGTGTCGACCGGGCACTGCCGCGCAACGACGCCACCGGCCGTCGAAGGTTCACTCACCGGAGTTCCTCCCGCTGGTCGCGCACGCCCGGCCGGAGGGACAGCAGCATCTCGACCACCTGGTTCACGGTCGGGTACTTCCACAGGGTGTCGACGTCGAGCACGACCCCGAAGGTGTCCTCGAGGTCGACGGCGATGGCGACCGCGCTCACCGAATCCATGCCGTACTGGGACAACGCCAGGTCGCAGTCGACGTCCGCGGCGTCCATCCGCACGTATCTGGCGGCCCGGGCCACCAGCCACCCACGCAGCTGTTCCGCGTCGACCTGCTGCCGGCCACGCGCCTCGTTCCTGGTGCTCATCTGTCGTCTCCTGTCATCGAGGTCAACGGGTGTGCTGGTAGATCGGCCGCAGCGTGCCCGCGAGGAAGTGTTCGCGCATCTCGACGCGCTTCACTTTTCCGCTGGTGGTCCGCAGCACCTGGCCCGGCCGCAGGAACAGCACCGCGGCGACCTGGGCACCGAACTCGCGGGCCACCAGGTGCACGACGTCCTGGGCCAGTTCCGGCAGACGTTCGGTCGGGACCTGCCTGATCTCGTGGGTGAGGACGACCCGGTCCGGTTCGTCGTCGGCGCCCGGCAGACGGAAGGCGGCGGAGACGCCCGCCAGGTCGGGCAGTTCCGCGCGCAGCGCCGACTCGATGTCCTGTGGGTAGATCTTCAGTCCGCGCACGACGATGATCTCCTTGATCCGCCCGGTGACGTACAGCTCGCCGTCGTGGCGGAAACCGAGATCGCCGGTGCGCAGGTACGGCCCGTCGCCCGCGGCCGTCGTCGCGTGGAACAGCTGGCGGGTCTGGTCGGGCCGCCCCCAGTACCCCAGGGCGACGCTGCGCCCGCGCAGCCAGATCTCGCCGACCTGGTGGTCCGGGAGCGGGGTGAGCGTGTCCGGATCGACGAGCTCCAGGTCGATCTCGAGGGGCGGCCCGCAGCTGACGATCTTTTTCGCGGCCTCGGCCGATCCGGTGGGCTCGAAGCGACCGGCGTCGAGGGCACCCCGGTCCGCGTCGAGCACCCGCAGCGTGCCCGCCCGCCGGCTGGCCACGATCAGCGTGGCCTCCGCCAGGCCGTACGCCGGGCACAGCTCGGCCCGGAAACCGGCGGGGGAAAACCGGTCGATGAAACGTTGCATCGTCGACAGGTTGAGCCAGTCGGCGCCGTTGGTCGCCATCGTCCAGCTCGACAGGTCGAGCCGGGCGACGTCCTCGTCGCTGATCCGCTCGACGCACAGGCCGAAGGCGAAGTCCGGCGCGGCCGACACCGTGGCCCGGTACCGGTCGATGGTGCGCAGCCAGGAGTAGGGGCGGCGGACGAAGGTGGCGGGGTCGAGGAGGTAGGTGGTGCCGCCGACGAGCAGTGGGCTCAGAAGCTGCCCGATCAGCCCCATGTCGTGGTAGAGCGGAAGCCAGCAGACCAGGCGGATCTCCGCCGGCGGCAGCGCCGTGATCTCGAACAGGATCCGGGCATTGGTCAGGATGTTGTCGTGGGTGAGCGCGACCCCCTTCGCGTCCCCGGTGGAACCCGACGTGTACTGCAGGAAGGCGACGGATTCGGGTCCGGGCTCCGGCGCGGCAGGGGTGTGCGCCGGAGCCGGTGGCAGGATGTCGGTGAACACGGGGACGATCCCCGCGAGCTCCTCGTCGGACAGCCACTGCGCAACCACGTCGCGGTCGCTGGAATGGGCCAGGACCACCGCCGCGCCGGCGTCGGTCGCGATGGCGCTCACCCGCCGCTTCTGCTGCGCTGACCGCACGGGCAACGGCGCCGGGACGGCGACGACACCCGCGTAGAGGCAACCGAGGAACGCCGCGGCGAAGTCCGGTCCGGACGGGTAGGTCAGCAGGACCCGGTCCCCCGGCCGGCTGCGCGACCCGAGGTGCGCGGCTACGGCGCTCGCCTCGTCGTGCAGGCGGCGGTAGGTCCAGGACTCGGTGGTGCTCGGATCGTCGGGGTCACGCACGAGCGCGACGGCCAGTCGGTCGCCGTGCTCCCGAACCCGTTCCCGGAAGGCCCCCGCCACGCTGTTTGCCGTGGTCGCAGTGGCCGTGGTCGCAGCGCTCACCCTCGTCTCCTTCCCGGGCCGACCCGGTGATCGGCCGCCATGTCGTCCGCTCCGGGCGGTGCCGCGCGAACACCGCGGCACCCGACCGGGAGGCTCTCCGGGCCGCGAAAGCTCGGGGTCGGTCTGTAGTCGACCGGCGTCGACGCCAGCCTCGGCTCGATCACGCGGGTGGCGAACGCCTCGAAGGCGGCGGCGCCCTCGAGGCGCGCGAGTCCGCCGCCGAGGCAGAAGTGCGGGCCCGCCGCGAACGCCAGGTGCGCCGCGGGCTCCGGCCGCCCGACGATGAAGTCGTCCGGCCGGCTGAACACCGCGGGATCGCGGTTGGCCGCACCGAGCAGGAGCACCAGGAAGTCACCGGCGGCGATCTGCTGCCCGCCGACGTCCAGGTCGGCGGTGGCGACCCGGGTGGTGATCTGCGCGGGCGAGTCGTAGCGCAGTACCTCGTCCACCACGGCGGGCGCCAGGCTCGGGTCGCGGGCGAGGCGGACCAGCTGATCCGGATGTTCCAGCAGCGCCCGGATGCCGTTGCCGATGAGATCGACCGTCGTCTCGTACCCGGCGTTCACCAGCAGCGCACAGACACCCAGAAGGTCGCTCTCACCCAGCGGGGTTCGCTGCTCACCGACGCCCAGCAGGTCGGCGAGTACCGGCCCCGGTGGCGTCGCTCGTGGTTCGCCCAGCAGCTTCTTGAAGTAGGTGAGGATGCGCGCACCGGCCCGTGCGGCGGCCCTCGTCGTGTCCGGGTCGACGGAGCCCAGCGGGAGCGGGTAGAGCCCGCGCGAGAGCGTGCGCGACCAGCCGCCGACCAGCTCGTGGTCCGCGGCGGGAACTCCCATCAGGGTGCAGACCGTCGACAGCGCCAGCGGCGAGGCGAGATCGGCGATGACGTCGAACGGGCCGCCAGCGGGCACCGCGTCGAGCAGCTCGTGGACCGTTCGGCGAACCTGTCCCGCCAGCGGTGCCATCGCGCGCGCCGTGAAGGACCGGGACACCAGGCGGCGGATCCGCGTGTGATCCGGCGGATCGAGATCGACGAGCTGGCGGCTCGGCGGCCGTACGTCCGCGCGGAAGATGCGGGCCCGGCCCCGATCGCTGCTCGTGCGGGGATCACGCAGGATCGCCGTGCAGTGGTCGTGCCTGGCGACCACGACAACGCCGTCGGCGGCCAGGTACGGCGAGGCCTGCCGCAGCTGCGCGAGCCTCGGATAGGGCTGCTGCTCGCGCAGGACCTCCGGCAGCCTGGTGAAGACCCCGCCGAGATCGGTCATCGACCGGCCAAGGATCGACCGGCCGAGAATCGACCGGCCGAGGAGTGCAGGAGAGTTCCCTCCGACCAGACGTACCGAACCTTCCCCCAGCGCAGCGCTGAGGCGACGTCCGGAAAGAACCCGGATCCGTTGAGGTTCGCACTGGTGTTGCACAGCACCGGTATCCCGGTCCGCCGCTGGTAGCCGAGCAGCAGCTCGTACATCGCGGGATTGTCCGGGCCGACCGTCTGCAGCCGCGCGCTCGCGTCGATGTGGACGACCGCCGGAATCCGGTCCCGCCACTGCGGACGGACCTGGTGCTCGAACAGCATGTGGGGGTCCCGGGTGCCCGGCGAGAACACCTCGGGCGCCGACTCCTGCAGGCAGATCGGCGCGACCGGGCGGTAGTACGCGCGTTGTTTCAGGTCGTTCAGCCGGTCCCGCATGCCGGCGTCCGTCGCGGGGGCGATGATGCTGCGGTGCCCGAGTGCGCGAGGCCCGATCTCGGCCCGTCCGGTCAACACCACCACCGGCTCGCCCTCGACGGCGAGCAGCTCGGCCAGCTCGTCGAGCGTGCAGGGCCGGGACGCCCAGCCCGCGGGCAGGTCCCCGGCGGGGGGCACCTCCGGACCGGCGAACACCGACCAGTGCAGATCGCTCCTTCCGGTCCGGTCGATCATTTCTGCGCAGGCGGCACCGATGGCCGAACCCGCATCGTTGGGAAAGGGCGGAACCCAGACGTCGGGAAACAGGCCGGAGTCCCGGATCCGGGCGTTCCACTTGATGTTCAGGGCGCAGCCGCCGGACAGGCAGAGCGGGGTTCGGCGGAACTCCTGGTGTTCGGTCAGGAACCGCCCCAGGGATTCGGCCAGGAGATCGCCGAGGTATTTCTGCAGCGAGGCGATCAGCGTGGCGTCGGAGAGCTTCCGGGGCGCCAGCTCGCGCAGCACGGTGCGGCTCCACACGTACATGCGCACCAGATCGGCCGGCCGGTGCGCGGCCGAGGTGGCCGCCATGACGGCCATGGCCTCGTCGTCCGGGGCTCCCAGCGCCGCGTAGGCCATCGCCTTGCCGGACACCGGCAGGATCACGGTTTCCAGCTTCTGGACATCCGTGTCGAGGGCCGTCTCGCCGGTGCGGAACGGCGCCAGGTGGGTGGCGAACACGGGATAGAGACCGCCCAGGACATCCAGCAGCCACCGCAGCGGTCGCAGTGTCCGGTGGGCCGGGTCGTAGTGGTAGAGGCAGGGCGCCATTCCGCCGTCCCACACCACGATGAGCGCGGGCTGGTTCCGGGCGGCGAACGGGCTGCTGCAGTAGCTCGCCAGCGCGTGGTCGGTCGCGTGGCTGAAGCTGCGGAACTTCACCAGCCCGTCGCCGAACAGCGCGGCGGCCTCGAACGGCCGGCTGAGCGGATCGGCACCCGTACCGGGCTGATCACGGTAGGCGGCGACCGGCACCGACCTGCTGTTTCCCGCATCGTCGACCACGTGCAGCGTGGGCGCGTCCGCTCCGCCGGTGCGCCCCCAGCCGTCCACCGCCACAGATGTCAGGTCATCCGGCCGCAGTCCCTGCCCGTCGAGCACCGCGACGAGATCACGCCACGTGTTCAACGGGGAGTAGCGCGGCCGGTTCTCCAGTTTCTCGGCCTCGATCGAGAAGATCAGCTCGTTTTTCCTGATCACGGCCATGCAGCCGTCGTGAGTGAGCTTGAGTCCACAGAAGATGTCATTCATGACAGAGGTCCGTCCCTTTTGAAGAGGGGGACTGCCCGAACTGGCGTCTTTACACATTCTCAAATTGCCGAGTGGGCACTGTCAAGTTCGACTACTGGCCATCGACCGGCCGACAGGAATCTGTCCTCGACTATCAAAAATGCGACTGCGCTGGTCAGCCGGTGTTTTACACGGAAGGCCTGTGCAGGTTCGCTCGGCCGCACCGACAATAGATTCTTCCAATCGATCGACCTTCATCCGCTCCGGAGGACGCGGAGTCCGCGGTCGCGCGTCGCCATCATGACGGTCCCGGTGGTCGCCGCGTCGGTGCCGGATGGGCGGTGAGAAGCGCCGCGGTGCGGGCAGCGGTGTCCTGCGCCCAGCGGCCGGTGGTCAGAACGCCCAGTGCCGCGATGGCCAACCCACAGCAGATCATGATCCACCAGGGGGCGCCGCTGGTCGGGTCGATGGTGGCCGTCCCTGGACCACCCGCGCCGTGGTGTGCGGCCACCGAACCGAAGACGGCGACGCCCAGCGACAGGCCGAGCTGTCGGCTGGTACCGGCGAGGGCCCCCGCGACGCCGGCCTGGGCGAGCGGCATCCCGGAGACGGCGACGTTCGTGGTGGGGGCACTGACCATCCCGAATCCGGCACCGAAGAGCACATACGCGCAGATGACCGGCGCGAGGCCCGAGCCGGTGCCCAGGAAGGAGAGAAGGATGACGCCGCTGGCCGGTATCGCGATCCCGGCGAGGACAAGGGCGGGGCGGGGGCCGTGGCGGGCCACCAGTCGTCCGGAGAACGGCGACGTCGCCGCGGCGATCGCCGCCATCGGGAGCGTGAGCAGGCCGGCGTGCATGGCCGAGTAGCCCCGTACCGCCTGGAGATAGAGGGTGTTCAGAAAGAGGAATCCGCCCATCGTCGCGTAGCCGCAGACCGCGATGGCGGTGGCCCCGCAGAACGGTGCGCTGCGAAAGAACCGCGGATCGAGAAGCGGGTCCGCACGTCGCTTCTCGCACCAGACCAGCCCGGCCAGGGCCAGCGCGGCGACGCCGAACGCGGCGCCCGTCCGCGGGGCGGTCCAGCCGGCGTCCGGCGCCTCGATGATCGCGAACACGAGGGCGACGAAGGTGCTGGCAACGAGCGCCTGACCCGCGGGATCGAAGCGGCGGGCCCGCGGCGCCCTCGACTCGGGCACATACCGGCCGCTGAGCGCCACCGCGAGGACTCCGACCGGCACGTTGATCCAGAAGATCGACCGCCAGCCGACCGTGTCGATCAGGAGTCCGCCGAGCACCGGCCCCAGCGCCAGGCTGAGCCCGACCACCGCGGCCCACAGGCCGATCGCGCGGGCCCGCTCCCGACGATCGGTGAAGGTGTTCGTGATGATCGCCAGGGCGACGGGATTGAGCATGGATCCGCCGACCGCCTGGATCATCCGGAAGACGATCAGCCAGCCGAGTCCGGGCGCGAGGCTGCACAACAGGGATCCCACGGAGAACAGCGTCAGACCGGTCCGGAAAACGCGCCGTCGTCCGAACCGGTCGCCCATCGAGCCGGCAAGGAGTAACAGGCTTGCCAGCACCAGGCTGTAGGCGTCGACCGTCCACTGCAGCCTGGCGTCGGTGGCGTGCAGGTCGCTTCTGATCGACGGCAGGCCGACGTTGAGGATCGTCGCATCCATCGCGACGACGAAGACACTCAGACAGCAGATCCCCAGCACCACCTGCCGCCGGCGGGCAGGCAGGCCGTTCGACGTCACCGGGTCAGGACCATGTGTCGTTTCCACGCCGGGTGGCCGCGACGTCGATGTCATCGGCGCTCCTCATCCGTGCGGCGGCTACGGTCGCAGGCCGATCAGTCGCCGGGTCAGCCGCTCGTAGGCCGGCCAGGGAAGCAGGGCGTGCAGCGCGAGCTTGATCCAGGCGTCGGTGCCGACCGGATGGCGCAGGCGCTGACGCGGCCGGGCGGCGAGGGCCGCGACCAGTTCCGCGACCTCGTCGGGGTCGCGCAGGTGATGGGCGATGTAGTCGCGGTAGAACGCGCGCAGCCGGACAAAGTCGTCCGCATAGGGCGACTCGACGGGGACGGGCGCGTGCAGCAGCGGCGTGTCGTAGATACGCGTCCGGTAGGAGCCCGGTTCGACCAGCGCGACATCGATGCCCGAATGTCGCAGTTCCAGGCGTAGCGTCTCGGCGTACCCCTCGAGGGCGAACTTCGAGGCGCAGTAGACGCCGAGCAGTGGCGTCGGCGCCCGCCCGCCGACGCTGGAGACCATCACCACCCGGCCCCGCCCCTGTGCCCGCATCGTGGGCAGAACGGCGTTGGTCACCGCGACCTGGCCGAACAGGTTGGTCTCGAACACCGATCGCCACTGCGCGAGCGGTGCCTCCTCGACGAAGTTCGGCGGCGCCGTCCCCGCGTTGTTGACCAGTACGTCGATACGGCCGGTCGCGGCCAGGACGGCGGCGACGGCCTCGTCGATCGTCCGCTGGTCGGTCACGTCCAGCCGAAGCACCGTGACGTGCTCGTCGGTGACCTCGTCGAGCACGGCGCGGCGGCTCAGGTCGCGCAGGGTGGCGACGACGTGGAACCCCCGCCGGACCAGCGCCGGGACACAGCGCACGCCGATGCCGCTCGAACACCCGGTGACCAGGGCGACCGGCCGAGATGTCGGCCGGGTGACGGGCCGAGCGGCCGTCCCGGCCAGAGACGGGGAATCCGGTGACTGGGAATCCATGATGCCCCTCGTTCGGGCCGGCCCGCGGCGGGCCGGGCGGTGTCAGAAGCCGTGGATCGTCCGGAGTTCGGCCAGCGTGTCGACGAAGCCGTCGAGCTGCTCGTCGGACAGCCGATCGTTCACGAGCAGGCGGATGACCGCCTCGTTCTTCCGGACCGCCGGATAGACGAAGATCGGCACCAGGTAGCCGCGCTCGAGAAAGTCCCGACGCACCCGTACGGCCGTTTCGTTGGAACCGATGGCTATCGAGGTGACGAAGGTCGGCGTGGGATTGATGGAGCACCCGATCGCGGCCAGGCGTCCGCGCAGCCGGTCGATCCGGTCGAGATAGCGCTCCATCAGCGACGGGTCGCGGCGCATCCGCTCGAGCACGTACGTGACGGCCTGGGCGGTCGGCGGCTGGATGTTCGTCGTGAAAATCGACGTGCCCGACAGGAAACGGAAGGCGTCAATGGCGTCCGCCGGCCCGGCGATGGCGCCGCCAGAAAGTCCGACGGCCTTTCCGAACGACACCATCCGGAAGGTGGCACGGCGTAGCGCCTCGTATTCTTCGGCGAACCGGTGGCCTCCGTTTCCGTAGGCCATGAAGCCGTTGGCGTCGTCGACGAAACTGATCGCCCCGAACTCCTCGCAGGCATCCAGGATCGCACCCACCGGGGCCATCGAGCCGTCGGACGAGTAGACCGTCTCGAAGCCGACCACGACCTGCCGGTCGCCAAGCTCGGCCAGCAGAGTTCGCAGCGCCGCGACGTCGTTGTGCGGGAAGGCAAACAGGTTGCGCCCGTACCTGAACCCGTCGGCGGCCTTCCACACGCTCCAGTGGCTGTCCCGGTCGAGCACCAGGACCATGTCGGCGTTGTTCACCCCGGGTTCGCCGGCGAACGAGAACCGGGCCCTCATCGCGTGGACGAAACCGAGGTTGGCCAACAGACCGGTGGCGAAGGTGAGCGCCCTGTCCTGGCCGGTGAGCTCGGCCACGAGCGTCTCGAGCTCCAGGTGCGGCCGGGACAGGCCCTGGACCAGCCGCGAACCGCCGACGACCAGGCCGTACTCGGCCGCCGCGGTGGCGAAGACCCGGCGGACCTCCGGGTCGTGCTGCCAGCCCAGGATGCCGATGCCGGCGAAGTTGACCACCGGGCGGCCGTCGACGCTGATGACCGCGTCGTTGACCCCGTCCAGCTCAGGGGTGTCGATGAACTCGCCGGTCTGGCGGGTTCGCGCGACCCACTCGGAGAAGCCCCAGCGAGACAGTGCCGTGTCCGTCGTTCCCGAGGGCGCCGTCGTGGTCATCGGGATCTCCTCGGTTCGGTGTGGTGGGCGGTCAGAGCAGAGTCGCGAGGCGGGCGTCGGTCTGTTCGGCGGTGACGCCGAACTCGGCCAGGTCGTAACGGTGCGACCGCAGTCGGTCGTCCTCGGCGAGTACCTCGGCCATGGCGGCGCGGGCGGGCTCGGGCACCGGGCGGCCGAGGCGGGCGTAGATCCCGGCGACGACATCGTGGGGGTCGGCGGTGAACTCGTCGAACTCCACGTCGTGGAAGTGGGCCTGGTCGTGGCGGGCACGGTCCGCCGCGAAGCGGGTCAGGGCGCGCTCGGCCAGCTCCAGCAGGGCCGGGCCGATGGCGTCGCCGTGGAAACTGGTGGACTTGCCCGCCGCGAGCCTGCTCACCATGCTGCAGGCCGAGCCGAGCACGGTGCTGGCCGGGCGGCGGTGGGTGTGCACGATCAGCGCGTCCGGATAGGTGGCCAGCAGGGCGTCCAGGCACAGCAGATGGCCGGAGTACTTGAGCACCCAGGTCCGACCGGGCGTGGGCAGCCCGATCAGCTGCAGGTTGCGCCGATGACGCGCGTAGGCGGCGGTCCAGTCCTGCTTCACCAGCCAGTTCGAGTAGGTCGGCACGTGCCCGGTGAACTCGAAGAAGGCCGACAGCATCGACTGACGGGTCAGCAGCCAGCATTCCTCGACCTTCGCCGCGTCCCGGTTGTGAATGCCGAGATAGCCCGGGTTCCGCTCCAGGAATCCGTGGATCGCCCCCTGGACGAGCTGGAAGATCGGGTCGTTCGGCCAGGTCGGAAGCGGCGGGCGGGGCTGCGGGGCCGCACCCAGCCACAGTTCCAGGCCCTGGTGGGCCGGATCGGCGGTCAGCAGCCGGTGCAACGTGGTCGTGCCCGTGCGGGGCATGCCGACGATGAACACCGGCCGCTCGACCGGAACCTCGGCGTACTCCGGATAGCGTTGCCAGCCGGCCTCGCTGAACAGCCGGGCCACCAGAATGTCGCGCAACTCGTCGCGGGCCATCGCGACGCCGAGCGGAGTAAGGTCGGCCTCGTCCTGGTAGGCGGCCAGGATGACATCAAGCCCCTCATGATAGTCGGGTGGGCCGAAATCGGTGAGCCCGGTCAGGGCCGTGGCGGCGGCGTGAATGTCACTGACTGTTCCGATCGTGTCCACTTCGGACGCTCCCGTTATTCACCGGTGGCCGTTCCTCGAAAAGCGACGATCAGTCACGGACCATGTTCGCAGGCGCCGAGAATGCAGGCAACCGGCGCGCCGAACCGATTTGCAGCCACGATGGACCAATCCACTGTGCTCACCTGTCACCGGACGGACCGGCGCGTCGCTGTATTCTCCGGGATCCGGTGTCGGCTCACTCAGGGTGGCCGGTATACGCAGCCAAAACCCACGGCAGGACGTTGCCGCCTGGGGCTCGAACCACCGAATCGGGCATCTGAACTGCCCGTCTGTCGATGCGTCGGCCGTGAACATCGACAGCTCACGTTATCCGACCGGGTCGGATGGATCATGACTGATCGCCGCACCGGCCCTGACCAGGAGGTCGATGCCATTTACCTGTTTTCGATCTTAGTAATTCTGGTTGATCACGCGGCGCGTGGGCGAGTGAGGGGAGCCGGAACGTGGCGGGGCCGGGTGGCAGATCGAGGCGGGCTCGTTGTGCTTCCTGCTGCGGAGGCTGTTGTCCCGGGACCGTTTGACGACGCGACCGGCCGCGGTGTCAGGGGTGTCAGAGAAGGGCGGGCTTGCGCAGGGCCGCCGCGATGCGCTCGCGGTGCTTCGCGGCGAACGTGTCCTGGTCGTTGGCCTGGGGGAACGGCTCGTCGGGGACCGCGACGCCGAGGAACTCGCACAGCGGCTCCCAGCCCTGCGCGACGTCGAGGACCAGCAGGCGTTCGGCCGGGATCTCGCGTTGCACCGCGGCGAGATGCTCGGCGAAGACCGCGAGGGTGTGCTCCCGGTCGGCGAAACGGCCCTCGAACGCGCCGTCCCATACGATCCGCTTCATCATCGTGATGACCCGCAGCGCTTCCTCGTTTATTCCGACCGGAGTAGTGGAAATAGCGCGGAACAGCGTGTTCCGTACGCTGTCGTACCACTTCTCGGGGTCGCGGACGGTCAGGATGACCCGCGCCGACGGGTAGTGGGCGGCAAGTTCCCGCCAGAACCTCGCCCCCGGCCAGTCGACCGTCGAGCGGTACCCCTCATACAGAGAGTCCCAGGTCACGGGCCCGCCGTCGGCGGCCCGGGTCCAGTCAGAAATGGTGTCGCGGTGCGCGAGGACCTCGTCCATGTGATGGCAGGGACCGTACCCGAGCCTTTCCAACGCCGCTTTGAGCGAAAGAGTCCCGGTGCGGCCGAAACCAGCGCCGATCACGTCGAGCAATGCTTCTCCTCGGTAGACGGAGAAATCAACGTAACCGGCTTCCCATTGGCTTTCCAGAGGGAATGGTGGCCATGAGTGGCCAGACGGAGATTACAACGAGACCACAGGCTGACACCTGCCACTGGCGCGAACGACGCCCATCGTTGGGGCGGTGTCGGGTATAAGCCGGCGGCCAGCAGGGCGATCGCTGCCGCCACAGGCGAAATGCCCGCGCTCGCGGGGAGCGGGTCGCCGCTGCTGACGATGCGCACCGGCCAGTGCCCAGCCGCGACGAGCGCGGGCAGCCACACCGGGCACGGCACCGCCGGGCCGCCAGCTCGGCCCGGCGGCTGTGTCAGCCGCCGGGCCGAGCGCGGGGCCCTGGCCTGTTGTGGAGCGTTACTTCTGCGGGTCTGTCCTACGTCTGGTCAGGGCTTCGTGGCCAGCGCGGGCGTGGGGGACGGCTCGGGAGTCGGGGCCGGGCTCGGGGCCGGCACCGGAGCCGAGGTTCCAGCAGAGGTCCAGGTGATCGTGACCTCTCCGTTGCCGCCGTTGACGCTGCCGGAGTTGACCCCGCTTGTCAGAGCCGGGTTCACGATGCTCGACGCGGCGAACGAACTCCCACCAGCGCCTCCACCACCGGCGCCACCATAGCCGCCGAAGGTGCCGCCACCACCGGCGCCACCACCCCCGCCGAAGTAGCCGCCACCCGCGCCACCACCGGCGCCACCACCGGACGTGGTCGCGTTCGGGTCCGCGCAGGCCGGGGTGCGTGTCCCGGTGCAGGGCAGGTTCCCGGCCCCGCCGGTCCCGCCGGTCCCGGAAGTGCCGTCAGTACCGTCGCCGCCGCAGCGCGGATCGGTCGACGGGTCACTCACCGGGGGGTTTCCCGCACCATGACGGCACGCGTTCAGCCCTCCGGTGCCGGCGACGGTCTGGGTGCCGGCCTTGCCCGGGACTCCGGCGTTGCCACCGTCCACGAGCGCCCCACCGTCGGCACCGGCGTCGCCCCCGGCCCCGCCGAGCGCGTTGCCCTGACCGCCGACACCGCCGGCACCGCCGCCACCGCCGGCGACCAGCACCCGGGTGGACAGCTGACAGGCACGTGCGGCACACCCTGCCGTGGCCAGACGGACGTCGGAGGAGCCACCACCACCGGAGCCGTTACCGCCGTTGAACGCGGTTCCACCGTTCGCGCCGGCGGCGTCACCGGACCCACCTGGCACGCCGACGTTGGATCCACCGAACCCGCCGAGTGCTCCCGATCCGCCGGACGGGCCGTTACTCATTCCGCCCGAGCGTGATGCCCCGGTTCCATCAGCGCCCTTACCCGCCACGTCCACCTGCAGGACCTGGCCACCGGTCAGACCCGTCAGGGTGCCGGATGCCCGGCCACCGCTGCCGCCGGGACGCCCGGTGATGTCCCCCGCCGGGGACGGGTGTGCCGCGTCACCAGCGATGAAGTAATGCCCACCCTGGGCGCCGGTCACCGTGATCTCGACCGAGCCCACACCTGCGGGCACGGTGAAGGTGTCCGATCCGACCGTGTGATAGGTGCAGGTCATCGTCGTCGTACCGGACTGTGCACCGGTGCTTCCACACACCGGCCCGGCTGGTGGTGCGGTCCGTGCCGGGGCGATCGCGATCCCCACCGGTCGGTCACCGACGGAGACGGGGCTCCCAGGGGTGTTGGTGGCCACGTCGATCGGCGTCACCGAGTTGCTGTCGCGGTTGACCGCGTAGGCGGCCACGCCGTCCGGTGTCACCGCGATGGCGAACGGCTCGACGCCCCCCGTCGCAACAGTGGCGCCGGGGGTGTTGGTGGCCACGTCGATCGGCGTCACCACGTTGTCGCGCTCGTTGGTGACGTACACGGTCTTTCCATCGGGCGTGATCGCGATGCCGACCGGGCGGTCACTGACCGGAATGGGTTTTCCGGGAGTGTTGGTGGCCACGTCGATCGGCGTCACCGTGGCACTGGCAGCGTTGGCGTTGTCGGTGACGTACACCGTCTTTCCGTCGGGTGTGATCACAACCCACTGCGGGTTGTTCCCGGCGGGGATCGGCGTGCCAGCGGTGTTGGTGGCCACGTCGATCGGCGTCACCGTGTTGCTTGCCGCGTTGGCGACGTAGGCGGTCCGACCATCGGGCGTGATCACGATGCCGTGCGCATCGTCACCCACCGGAATACGGGCGCCGGGAGTGCCCGTGGCGACGTCGATCGGCGTCACGTCATCGCTGGCGTTGTCCACGACGTAGGCGGTCCTGCCATTGGGAGTCACGGCGACCCCGAACGGGAACTGGCCGACCGGGATCGGAGTGCCGGGCGTGTTGGTGGCCACATCAATGGGCGTCACCGTGTTGTCGGCCCGGTTCGTCACATAGACGGTTTTGCCGTCGGGCGTGACCGTAAGCCCCCGGGGGCTCGCTCCGACCGGGATCGGGGCGCCCGCAGTATTGGTGGTCACGTCAATCGGGGTCACCGTGTTACCGAAGTTGTTGATCACATATGCGGTGGCCGGGGCCGGCTTCGTGCCAGGGCCCTGCGTCGGCCCCGATGTCGGAGTCGCGGTCGGCGAGGTCGACGATGTCGGCGACGCAGAGGGACTGGTCGACGGCGTGGGGCTGGGCGACGCGGAGGTACCCCAGGAGATGGTGACCTGGCCGTTCCCGTTGTTGATGGTCCCGGTGTTGACACCGGTGGTCAGAACAGCGGAGGTCACTGCGGCGGACGTGAAGGAGCTGCCCCCACCGCCACCGGCACCCGCGCCACCACCACCGATGCTGGTGCCACCACCGCCCGAGCCGCCACCGCCACCGAAGTACCCGCCGCCGCCACCACCACCGGCGCCACCGCCCGAATCCGTGTCATCAGGGTTGCGGCAGGGCGGGTTGTGCTCACCGAGGCAGGCCTGGTTTCCCACCCCTCCGACGCCGCCCTTACCGACGGCGCCATCCGTGCCGTCACCGCCGAAGCGCGGATCGTTGGGATCGGGGGGAGGCGGCGTCGCATGCCGTCCGGGGTTGAGGCCCGCGGCCCCGCCCACGGTCTGGCTGCCACCGGCCCCAGGCGCCCCCGGATGGCCACCATCGACGAGGGCACCACCCGAAGCGCCGGAAGCACCGCCACCGGCGCCGCCCCCGCCGGGCAGCGCGTAGCCCTGACCCCCGGTGCCGCCACCGCCGCCGCCGCCCGCGCCGACCAGCGCCCGATCCGCCAGACCACACGTCAGTGCCGCGCAGCCAGCAGTAGCGATCCGCACATCCGAGGAGCCGCCGCCGCCGGAGCCGTTGCCACCGTTGTTACTCGCGGTTCCACCAGCGGATCCGCCGGCGTCGCCCTTACCGCCGGCCACACCACCGTTGGAGCCGCCGAACCCTCCCCCGGCGCCCTGCCCGCCGGACGGCCCGTTGTTCTTTCCACCCGAGCGGCTGGCGGCAGTGCCGTCAGCGCCCTTACCGGCGACATCGACCTGCAGTACCCGGCCCGACGGCAGACCCGTGACCGTGCCGGATGCCTGGCCGCCGCCCCCACCGGCGCGGCCGGTGATATCCCCCACCGGCGAGCCGCCATGCGCGGCGTCACCGGCGACGAAATAGTGGCCACCCTGGGCGCCGACCGCCGTGATCTGAACCCACCGTGCACCTGTGGGCATCGTGAAGGTATCCGACCCGACCGTGTTGTAGGTACACGTCGTCCCGCTGAGGACACCCGACTTCCCACACGGCGACGGCGAAGCGGGCTCGCAGCCGGCCAGTCCCAGACTGAGCACCATGCCGAGCACCGAACCAGACCACGCGACGACATGACGATGTCGCAGGACGTTGCGCCCCCGCCGACAGCGTGTTCGCGAATCAAACAAACCTGCCACGTTCAAGCACCCTCTTAGCTATGCACCCCGAAACAAGACTCCAGGGCCCAGAATTGTTTTTTTCCAGATCCGTCGACGAACGCGACGAAAACGCGCGACCTGCCGGCTCCGTCCAGCCGGGTATGCACACGGTGCGGTCCGATCGGTGCACCGCGTTCCTCGCTGGGACATCGTCGGTCCGACACGGCGTCGGTCCGACACGGCGCTGGTCCAACACGGCGCTGGTCCGACACGGCGCCGGCTGCCCGGCGCGGAGCCGTTTCAGGTCGTCGGACGAGCCCTTTCCACGGCTACGGAACCGCGGGTGCCCTCAGGCGACAACGTTTCGGGCGGGCCGTGCTTCGGTGCCGGGCCCGCCCGCGGACCACGAGGTCGGGTGTGTCCTCAGACGCCGTCGTTGGCGCACAGCGCCCAGGCGTCGGAGTAGGTGCTCGGTGAGCTCATGCCCCCCGTGTGGGTGAAGGCAGTCCAGTACGCCGCCGCGGTGGTCCCGTCGCTGACCGGATTACCGCTCGAGTCGCTGGGGAAGCTTCCGTTGAGGTGGTCGCCGCCCGAGCCCGGTCCGGCGAAGTCGGTCGTGGTCACGCTGCCTCCGCTGATGGCGGCACCCCCGCTGATCAGTTTCCCGTCCCCGCTGGGGCAGTTGACCGTCACCTTCTGGCCCGTGCTTCCCGTGGTCGGACCACTCGCCTCGCTGTAGTGCACCTTCACGGTGACACCACTGATGTTGATGCCGCTTCCGCTGCAGATCGCGTAGGCATAGGTCTCGGTGGTGCTGTTGGTGCCGTTGGCCCACCCGACCGCGGTCCAGGAGTCGGGATTGGTCTCGCCGTCGGCCGCGGCCTTCAGACCGAAGTCATGCGCCGAGTTGTTGAAGGTCGGAAAACTGGCGATCGGCTTGACGTCACCGGCGCTGGCCGGAGTGGCCCGCGCACCGCCGCCGAGCAGGATCGTGTTCGCCGGGCAGGTGGCCGTGACCCGACCCACCGTCGTCGCCGTGGTGGGTGCGTTGACCTTGTTCATGACCACCTGGGTGTGATTGATCAGAGTGCTGGTGAAGCACACCGCGAAGGGGGTCGTGGAGAAGGAGCTGGAAGCCTGGCCACCACTTCCACCGATCCCGAGCCAGTGGGTCACGTCGGTGCCGACGACCCCGGTGGAACCGGTGTACTCGGAGGTACCGTTCGAGCTGGGCGAGGTACCCATCACATGGTTGCCGTTGCCGGTACCGGTGGCCTGGTTGATTCCACCACCGGAGATCAGGCCGCTACTGCAGTCCGCGTGGGTCGAGATCTCGGAGTTCGCGGTCGAGGGGCCGCTGGTAGCCCCGGGTGTCTTCACCGTGACGGCCACGGTGTTGGCGTAGGCCGCAGTCGGTATGGCCACGGCCAGCGCGGCACCCAGGATGAGGCCGGTTCCCGCTGTGCGCGCACGCACGAACAGATGTGCTCTCACGTCAACCTTAGCGTCAGGGGTGTGATGCGGGCAGATGCGCCCATGCACACCAGAAGAACCATGTCCGAGGGGGAAACGCAGGTTGTGCGACGCTGCACAAGGTCCGCAGATGCGGCCGCATCAGCGCTTATCAAGCCGCATCCACGTCGAACTTTTAGTCCTTACGCCGCTCCGTGTCAAGAAGGACCAGGAGCCGGAACCATTCTCGATCATGCGGTCGGACCGTCTCGGATGTCCGCGCGCCCGGTTGAACAGTCGCCCGGCGGAGATCGCCACGAACGCGACAGGGCCGGCCATGGACCCGGTTGTGATGATCGCGGTCATTGTGTCGCGACAAAAGAGACCGTACGTTTAGAAAACGTGGGAGATATTGGGTTCGAGTTGGCAAACTCTGGCACGCCGCCACACACGGCCACGGCACCCGCCGGGACACCGTCGTCCGCCGGCTCGAACCACAGGGCGCCCGCCCCAGGAACATCACCTGACGAATCGAACACGTGGTTCGCATACCGGGCGGTTCCTGACGCACCGGTTCGTCGCCTCTACCGGCCGCATCGGCTCGCGGCAGTTCTCGCAGGCCCTCGGCGGTGAGCAGATGCTCGGGCACGACGGTGGCTGTGCCGGCCCGGGCCAGGTCGACCAACGCCGCCCCGGCGATCTCAGGCGTCAGAAGCACGCCCGCCAGAACATCATCCACCGTGGTGCGGTGGTTCGTCACCGCACCGAAGGGTCCGCATCCCCGGGCACCGGTTGAGTCCCCCTGTCAGGAGGAAGCCGGAGCGGGCGGCGCAGTACTCGTGTTCGGTGATCTCCACGACGGGGCGGCCACGATCGGGCAGGGAGCAGGCGACCTCGAGCAGCTTCTCGACGACCGCGCCGGAGGAGGCGCTGATCGCGAGCGTCACGTCGTCGGGAAGATCGGACAGGGCCGGCAGGGCATTGTGGATCGCGGCCATCTCCAGGTTGGCGCCCAGGCCGACGACCCTGGCGGCCGCGAACCAGTCCTCGGTGTTGCAGGCCCGGCCGTCGCAGAAAGGGGGAAACGTGACAGCGCCGCCACGCCGACCACGGCGCCGGTCGCCAACCGGATGATCACCGGAAAGCAATCTTCGGACCGCCGTCATCGACGACCTCGCAGACCGCCCGTGACACCCGGCCCCGCGCCTCCCACACGCGTTTCAGGTCGATGACCGCGTCGCGCAGGAACTCGGCCGCGAGGACCACGAATGTGTGATCGCGGTCGTGCGGCCAGGGGTTCGGGTGGTTGGGCGAGGCAGCCGAGCTGCCCATAAGGCTGACCGTCGGCGTCCGGCGTGCGTGTCGTGACGTAGGAGCCGATCCCAAGCTCCTCGGTGATCCGCACTATCGCCTCGGGGACATGACGGGCCCTTCGGGCCGCTCAGCGGCGCGGCGTTCCGGTCCGGCTCAGTGCCGTTGTCGACGATCCCGCACAGGCCCCCGCCATACCCGCCTCGGGTTCGAAGTCCCGGCGGACATCCCGCTCGCCGCCCGATCGCACCCGCCGGCCCCCACCGCCATATCCGGGCGACGAGTGCCCCGGCCTGGATCCGGGCCGGGGCACTCATGGTCGCCGGTCAGCCGGCCGTCGGCACCGCCGTGGTCTCCTCGACGACGGCGAACAGGCCACCCTCAACATCGCGCCAGTCGCTGACGGAGCGGACGCCGAGGGTCGCGAGCAGCTTGTCGGCGGCCTCGCTGAGGGCGGGGAGGCCGGCGGCGTCGAGGCGGCCGACGATGGTGCCCTCCGTGTCAGCCTCACCACGGATGATCCGGACATCGAGGGTGTCAGCGTCGACGAACGCGTAGGTGTTCGTGTCGGTCAAGGGAGCCTCCTTGGGACAGGGAAGAGATCGGTTTGATTCGTGCGAGGAAAATCCTTACGCAGCCCCGTGGACCCGAGTCACGCGCCTCCCGGGGTGTCAGGCCGCACGGGCATATGGTGTGTCGTGGTCATCCCGCGAGGCCAATCCCACACCGATGGCGGCCAAATCCCGCCTAACCGCAGCTGCGGATGCCCTCCGCGGTAGATGTCATGTGGTGCCACTCCGCGGCCGGATGATGTGCGGGCCAGCGCGGTTGGGAACTGCCGGTCCGTGCTTCCGAGGTCCCGCCGGCGGGGTCCAGGCCAGCCCGGTCGACGACGAAGGTCCGCGCGGTGTCGACGCCGCCGTCTCCAGCTCGGACGACGGCGAGGCGCCCGGCCTCCGCGCACCGTCGGACCAGCGCCGGGACACTCGGGCGTGGATCCCAGGCGCCGGTGCGTACGGCAGTCGCTCACGAACTGGATGGGCGACGCCGGCACTCTCCCGCGCGTTCACGGGCAGTACCTCTTCCACATCACCCTTTCTGACGTCGTCCGGCCGAGTGGACGAGTGACCGGCAAGCACCTCGACCAGAACGGCGATAGCGTCGGCGGAATCGAGACTGGGTAACCAACCAGCACGGACGGTACGTCATGCCGGGCACGGCTACCGTCACACTTGCGCGCAGGCCATGAGAGGTGCGAGATGGGCAAAATTGTTGTCGGCGTCGATGGAAGTGACACGGCGAGCAAAGCCGCGGCCAGAGCGGCGGCGCTCGCCTTCGCCCTCGGGCATGAGCTGATCGTCGTGAGTGCCTTCAGCTCAACCGACCGGTTGCAGGTGGGCCGGCCCGGCGATGAACTCGACCTGTCCGCGAGCGATGCCGCACTGAAGATGGCCGAACAGGCGATCGAAGATCTCCCGGCCGACCTCGCCGGCCTGACGGCCACTGCTCGCTCGGAGTTCGGCAAGCCGGCCGACGTGCTCGTCAGTGTCGCCGAGGAGCTCGGGGCGAGCATCATCGTGGTCGGCAACAAACGCGTCCAAGGCGTCACCCGAGTCCTGGGCAGCATCGCAGCGGACGTCGCCCATCACGCCCCCTGCGACATCCTCATCGCGCACACCCACTGAGGAGGCTGTGCGATATGCCCACCGGGTCGGCGCCGCCAGCGAGTTCGTAGTGGCCACGGCGGATGTTGTGGACGAAGGCGTGCCCTGCGCTGATTGTCTGGACGAAGCGCAGCCGTTTCAGGCCGCGCATGGGCCGGAGCCGGGCTTTCAGGCGGCCGTGATCGGTTTCGATCCGGTTGTTCTTCCGCGCGGCGTCGACGTGGCAGGCCTCGGGAGTAGCTCGTCGAGGAGTCCTGGGTAGCCAGGGGCCCTGTCGGTGGTGGCCTCGGCCGGCCGGCGCCCGCTCGACTCCACGCCCGCCGCTTGCCGGTGGCTATCCGCCGACCGAGGCCCGCACCCGTCACCAGCTCGGACGAGGCACCTGATGTCCACGCACCGTCGGATCAGTGCCGGGGCGCTCAGGCCCGGAGTCCGTCTGGCCTAGGAAAGCGTCGCCAGCGCGGTCCGCAGCTCGTCGAACGCCTGCCGAGCCGTATCGGTGAACGACGCCGGACCGGCCGGATCGGCCCACCGCTCGTACGCTTCGAAAAACGCGCGGACGCAGAGGTCGGCGGCGAGCCCGGCGGCGGGATCCGGTACCCCCCGCTCGTGCAGCGCGTCGGTCACCGACTGGGCCAGCGCGACCCGCTTGAACACGGCGCGCTCCCGCAGCTCGCTGTTGGCATCCATGATCGCCCGGACCCGGGTGCTGAACTCGCGCCGATCGTCACCGAACCAGCCGGTGAGCGCGTCGAGGGCGGACGCCACCATCTCCAGCGGCGTGGCCGAATCGGGCGCGGCGGCGATCGCGTCGGCAAGCACCTGGCGATGCACGTCCTGACCGGCGAAGAGCACCTCACGCTTATCGGCGAAGTGCCGGAAGAACGTCGTCCTGGTCAGCCCGCCAGCCCGCTCGGCGATCTGGCTGACCGTCGTCGCGTCATACCCCTGCTCGGTGAAGAGGTCGACGGCGGCCTCCACCAGTCGCATTCGCGCGTTCGGCGCCCACCGAGCCATGCGGCCAGTGTAGTGATGTTACCGAGTCGCATCACCATGCTAGTGTGATGTGACTCGGTAACATCAATCAGCTGAGGAGCAGTGCTCATGCGTGTCTTCGTCACCGGCGCCGCCGGCCACATCGGCTCGGCCGTCGTCACCGAACTGATCCAGGGCGGCCACAACGTCGTGGGCCTGGCCCGATCCGACGCGTCAGCGGCGACCGTCGAGGCGCTTGGCGCCGACGTCCACCGGGGCGACCTCCGCCAACCGGCCGGTCTGGTCGACGCCGCCCGCGCCGCCGACGCGATCGTGCACCTCGCGTTCGACCACACCTCGGTGATGGCCGGCGACTTCCAGGGGGCGGTCACTACCGACCTCGGCGTCATCAAGGTGTTCGGCGAGGCGCTGGCCGGCACCGGCAAGACACTCGTCGGCATCGGTGTACGGCCCACGGGCGACCCGGTGGTGAACGCGAACCCGCGCTCGGCAGTCACCCGCGAGATCAACAAGCTGACCGAGCGTGGCGTACGCACCATCCTCGTGGCGGTCCCACCGGTTACCCACAGCGACCAGGATCGGCACGGCTTCGTCCCGCAGCTGATCAAGATCGCTCGCGACACCGGCGTGTCCGGCTACGCCGGCGACGGCGACAACCGCTGGCCGGCCGGGCACACACTGGACGTCGCCCGGCTGTACCGGCTGGCATTGGAGAAGGCCCCGGCCGGCGCGTTCCTCGTGGCGGCGGCGGAGGCTGGTGTGCCGGTGCGCGAGATCGCCGAGGCCATCGGGCAGGGGCTGGGCGTACCGGCGCAGAGCGTACCGGCCGAGCACTTCGCGTCACGGTTCGCCTTCATCGCGATGAACATGACGATGGACAACGCCGAGACCCGCCGACTGCTGGGCTGGGAGCCGACCGGGCCAGCGCTGCTGGAAGATCTCCAGCAGGGCCATTACTTCGACAGTCGGTCCATGTGCGGATAGCGGTGGCCGGTCGGCCGCACGAACGTCTCTCCTTGATCGTGCGCGGCGACACCCAGCGCAGTGGGTTGCGCGCCGAGCCGGCCCTGTCGTTGGTGCCGCTGGCCCGGGCCCCCCGAACGGCTGCTGGCCGACGACCGCATCCGTGGACTTGTCGTTGACGTAGAAGTTGCCGGCGGCGAAGCGCAGCACGTGCGACGCCCAGTCGGTCGCCCGGCGGTCGGTGGCGAAGATCGAGCCGGTCAGCGACCTGGAACGGTGGCCTCAGCCCCCGGGACGCTCCAGTCGGCTCGACCCTGCAAGGTCTGGCCTACGGTCGACATCGCCGCCAGGTTTGGTCATATTTCTGGTCATGACGACGTTGCCGTTGGGTGAGGTGAAGTCGCACCTGTCCGAACTCGTCGGCCGCGTGCACGACCATCATGAGCGGGTGACCGTCACTGTCCACGGCCATCCGTCGGCCGTGCTCGTGGCCGTCGAGGACCTCAAACAGCTTGAGGAGACACTCGCGATCCTCAGCGATCCGGCCACGATGCGCCGGCTCGCGCAGTCCGACGCGGAGCTCGCACGCGGCGAAGAGGTCACCGTGGACGAGCTGGCCGAGACGATGCGGCGCCGACGCGGCACCGCATGACCGGATCGGCCGGGCCCTACACCCTGCGGACCACGCCGACGGTCCGCCGCGCACTCGGCGAGCCCCTGTCGGAACCGGTCGCCACGGCCGCGTACGAGTTCATCGCCGGCCCGCTTCTCGACGCCCCCTATCGAGTCGGCAAACGGCTGATGCCGCCGCTCGACGACCGGTTCAGTGCCCGGCGCGGAACCTACCGGATCATCTACCGCGTCGACGACAAGACCATGGACGTGACCGTCGTCGATATCGACCACCGCCGGGACGTGTACCACCGCTGAACGATGACAGGTACGGCCTGAGGTTCGATCAACCTTGCCGAATCGTACGACGAGAACGCCATGGAGCGTCTCCGCCCGCGAACGAGGAGAACTGGTGCTGGTGCGGTTCAGCGGAGCCCGCCGTTCCGCGGCCGTCGATCGGTCATGATCGAATGATGCGTCGACGTCGTGCCTGTCCACCGCTTCTGGCGTCGGAGTTCGCCGGGTTCCGGTTTCCACCCGGGGTGATCCTCCTGCCGGTGCGGTGATACCTGCGGTTCTCGTTGTCGTACCGGGATGTCGAGGAGCTGCTCGCCGAACGCGGCCTCGAGGTCGATCACGTCACGATCTACCGGTGGGTGCAGCGCTTCACACCCCGGCTGGCAGAGAGGCGGCCCGGCCGTGCCGGCACCGGCCCGGCGGGAGGTGGTTCGTCGACGAAACCTACGTCAAGGTCTCCGGCCGGTGGACCCGTCTCTACCGGGCCGTCGACCAGCACGGACAGGTCATCGACCTCCTGGCCAGCGCACGACGCGACCAGGCCGCCGCCCGGCGATTCTTCGTCCGAGCACTGACGCATGAACGCCGCCCGGTCGAGGTCACGACCGACAAGGCCGCGGTCTACCCGCGGGTCCTCGACGAGCTCCTGCCCGAGGCCTGCCACGTCGACGCCGCCCGAGAGAACAACCGCCTTGAAGCCGACCATGGCCGGTGGAAAGCACGGCTCCGGCCGATGCGCGGGCTGTAACGCCTGCGGTGCGTCCAGACCGTCAGCGCCGGACACGCCCTGGTGCAGAACATCCGCCGCGGCCACGACGAACTCGCGATCGACACCGACCCGGAGCTGAGGCTGGCAGCCGCGTTCGCCGAACTCGCCGCAGCCGTCTGACCAGCAGACGCTCCGGCCGCTGGCATGCCCAGCTTCCCCGTAACGCAACAGTGCCATGCTCGATGACCGCGGGCACCAAAACATCATCTAAAGAATCGAACGGATGTTCCATGTACCTGGTGATTCCAGAGGGACGGCGCGCCCGCCCACCGTGATCGTGCGTGGGGGCCGGTCGGGTTGGCCGCTTTCAGCCGATGACGAGCCGTTCTCCACCGAAGTCCGCGATGATCTCCAGGTGTCCCCCGAGCGCTGTGACGTAGGCGGCCAGGGTGCGCAGCTCACTGGCATCGACGTTGGCCCGCTCGATGGCGGAGACACGTTCCTGCCGAACGTGCATGCGATCGGCGACGTCGGCCTGGGTGAGACCCAGACGCCGGCGCATCTCGGCGAGCCGATGGGCGCGGTTCTCCGCCACGAGCCGCCCCGCTCCCGCCTCGACCTCGCGGCGGTCGCCTTCCTCGGGGAAGAACTCTTTCAGGAAGCCGTCTCTGTCATACCCGTGGGCGGTGCTCATGCGTCACGCTCCTTGAGATGGAGGGCGTAGCGGGCTTCGGCCAGCGGGATCGCCCTGTCATACCAGGCCGACCACTGCCCGGCCTTGTCTCCGGCGACGAGCAGGACCGCGCGGCGCTCGGGATCGAAGACGAACAGGATCCGGACCTCGCTGGCGCCACTCGAGGCGGGCCTGAGCTCCTTGAGGTTGTGCAGGCGTGAGCCCTTGATCCGGTCGACAAGCGGCCGCCCCAGACTCGGACCCTCGTCGAGAAGAGCGGTCACGGCCTGACCGACGAGGATCGCAGTGTTCCGGTCCGTTCGACGTAGGTCATGCAGCCACTCCCGGACCTCGCTGACGATCTCGAGGCGGTAGGTCACGACATCCCCTTCGGGGCCTAGGGTTCAGTACCTGAGTGTACTGCTATCCCGCTGATGCGCAGGCCAGTCGCGGTGCTCCAGTCTCCCTCGGGCCGCTCTGCCGGCGACGAGTCGACCAGGCCGCGACACAGGCTGATCGGCCTCATGGCGGGTGGACCACGATGAGCTCACCCCAAGGTGCACATGTCCTTCACTGGATCGAAGGGAGTGTCCCGTGGCCGAATCGTCTTCGTTGGACCGGCCGGCACTGCTCGTCATCGATGTCTAGAACGACTTCAGTCTTGGATCCTCACCGCATGCCGTTCCCGGGACCGACGCACTGGTGCCGACCATTGCCCGGGTCGTGTCGGGGTTCCGGGCGGTCGGGCTGCCCGTCGTTCACGCCGTTCGTCTCTACCTTGCGGACGGCTCCAACGCGGACCGGTGAACCGCCCCGGGTCCGGTGGAGACCGGTCCGTTTGAGACGATCGAGTCG
Source organism: Frankia sp. R82 (assembly GCF_023716925.1). Classification (GTDB taxonomy): domain Bacteria; phylum Actinomycetota; class Actinomycetes; order Frankiales; family Frankiaceae; genus Frankia. Next base: position 4,917 of record NZ_JAMQQG010000297.1, on the reverse strand, counting down.
TGCTGTGACCTGATCAGTGGCCGGAGGGTGCGGCGAGTTCGTCGCGGACTGCTCGTGGCTGGCGGCCGAGGAGTTCGGTGACCAGTGGGTCGGTGCCGGCAAAGTAGCCGCTCTGCGCCGCCTGGTACATGCCGAGGGTGAATCGTGCGACGGGTTCGGGTTGCCCGGCTTCGACCTGCCTGGCCACCCAGGTGTCCGAGTCGAGGAGCCGCAGGTGGATGGTGCGGCCGACGACCTCGCTGGCGATCTCGGCGATCTCGGTGAAGGTGGGTGCCGCGTTGGAGGTCAGCGTCACCGGCCCGTCATAGGTGCCGTCGGAGGTGATGATGACGGCGGCAGCCTCGGCTGCGTCGGCACGCGCGGTCCAGGACACGGGCCCGTCGCCCGGGATGCAGATGACGCCGGTCTCGCGCCATGGTCCGAGCAGCCAGGCGAGGCTGTGCATGTAGAAGCCGTTGCGCAGGCCGGTCCAGGGCACGCCCGAGTCGGCGAGCGCCTGTTCGGTGAGCGCGTGGTCGCGGCCGGGGCCGAACGGGCTGTCGGGGTGGGCGCCTTGGTGGCTTGTGTACAGGATGCGGCCGACACCGACCGCGGCCGCGGCATCGATCGCCGCGCGGTGCAGTGACACCGCGTCGGCCGTGGGGTCGTTGGACGACACGAGGAGCAGTTGGTCGGCGCCGTCGAAGGCGGCGGGCAGCGAGTCGGGGCGTGCGTAGTCGCCCTTGCGTACCTGCACCCCGTTGTCGGCGAATCTCTGCGCCCTGGCCGGGTCTCGTGTGACGACGGCGAGCTCGCTGGCGGGGAGGCGGGCGAGGAGGTGGTCGGCGGTGGCGCCGTTGAGTGCGCCCGTGGCTCCGGTGACGACGATCAGCATGATCCTTCCGTCGTACTCGCGGTATCATCGATATCGGAGAAACGGTATCAGCGATTTATCGTTGATAGCAAGTTCGAGATATCGTTGATTTCATGGTCGAGGTCGGACGAGATCGCATGGACACCCGCAGCCGCGTCGTCGAGGTCGCGGCCCGCCTGCTCCGCGAGAGTGGACCGGCGGCCGTCACCACGCGCGGCGTCGCCGAGGCCGCGGGCGTCCAGGCCCCGGCGATCTATCGGCTCTTCGGTGACAAGGACGGTCTGATCGAGGCGGTCGCCGAACACGTCATGACCAGCTACGTCGCCGGCAAGGCCGCCGTCGTGCAGAGCGCCCGGGCCGCCGGTGTCGATCCGCTGGAGGATCTGCGGGCCGGCTGGGATGCCCAAATCGCCTTCGGCCTCGCCAACCCCAGCCTGTTCTGGCTGCTCGGTGACCCTGATCGCGTCCGAGGATCGGCAGCGGCCCGCGCCGGACGCGACGTCCTCGCCGCGCGCGTCCGGCGCGTCGCGGCCACCGGCCGGCTAAAGGTCAGCGAGCGGCGCGCCGGCGACCTCATCGTGGCGGCCGCCGTCGGCGCCATCCAGACACTGCTCGCGACCACCGCGGACGAACGCGACCCCGGACTTGCCGCCGCCCTGTACGACGCGGTCCTGGCGCAGATTCTCACGGATCCGATCTCCGCAGACCAGCAATCCGAACTCAGCGTGATGGTCGCGTTCCGGGCCGTCGCGCCCACGATCGACGCCCTCAGCGCCGCCGAACGCCAACTCGTCGTCGAGTGGCTGGACCGCGCCATTGCCGCGCGCGAGAGATGACCGCCGCCTGCGCACCCTGACGGGCACACCGAGACCGCCAGCCCGCTGGAGCGACGACCAGCGGCGAAGGGAGCCGCCCCGCCGGGGTGGACCGGTGTCAGCGCGGCGAAGAGGCTGCCAGGTTACGTTTCCGCTGACACCGTCGTGACGGTCGGTGCGCGCACCGGTGTGTTGGGCGGTCAGCCGGCTAACGACGACATGTCTGCGCAGTGATCGGTCCCGGCGCCCGCACCTGCGACGCTGATCACTGGCCGCGCAGCATCGGGTAGTGGTTCGCATGGTGGTCAGTGAGCCATTCCCGGCAACGACTTGTGACGTTCGGTGACCGTTACGGAGTGTGAGTGTCCCTGGGGCTGGGACGACGAAGGCGCGGGGCTCCGATAGGAAGGTTGCTCCGACCAAAGATCAACCCCAGGGAACCCCGCGCTTCGATGAGTTTCACATACACCGCCGAGCTGCCCCTCGGCGATCGAGATCCGCGCGTGCTGGCCCGACGTGCCGTAGCGGTCCGTCACGGGCTTCCGCAACATCGCCGTTCACGCATATTTCGAGGTCGACTGGTCGATTGTGTGGCGCATCGCCACGACCGCGCTGCGCGAGCTCCAGGAACAACTGATGGTGCTCCTCAAGGCCGAGTTCCCGCTCGTCGCCAGCCAACTCGACCAGCCGCACTGACCACGATCACGGTTGCGTGGCGGCCCGGAAGTGCCCGGACCGCCAGGTGTTCGGAACGCTTGTTCTACTCGGTAGACGATGTACCGGTCGGCGCGGTCATCGAGCATCGTCCCTGTTCAGGGCACGTGTGGCGACCGGCCGGACAGCGATTTCAGGGCTAACCACCATGATCGAACGGTTCGGATGCTGGTACACGGGGTCCACCAGTCGAGCCTTGGGTGGGTGTCGTATGCCGCTTGACCTGGGTGTTCGGTGGTTTTCGTGCCAGAATTACCGATCTCCGTAATGGTGGCGTCACGTTCACGAGGTGTCGACCGGCGCTGATCAAGATTGACGATGAAGGTCCTGAGTGTCGATGGACGGGTCGTTGGCGGCCCCGCATCGCGTACCTCCGGCTCGCGAGCGGCCCGGGGCGACGACGACGAGGTCTGTGGCTCCGGGCGAGGACGGACGCTCGGTGGCGGGTCTCCCTCCAGGGCAGTTCCAGCCAGATGCCGCGCCACCCATATGAGCCAGTCGAGGAGCGGTGTTGGTGAACGAGGGGTCGAGCTGTCCTCAGCACGGCACGACGGGGAGCTTCCCAGCGGCGAACTGACCCGGCGTCACCCGCATGACGTGGTGAAAATCCGCGGTCATGTGGGACTGGTCGTAGTAGCCGGCGTCGCTGGCCAGGCGGCCCCACGGCTGGTGACCGGTACGCTCGAGGACCGCGCGAATCCGGTTGAGACGGGCGAACTGCTTGGGCGGGAGTCCGACGGTCTGCGCGAAGAGGCTACGCAGATGCCTTTCGCTGACACCGACCTGGCGGGCTACGTCGCTGACAGTTGCCGGTGCGCCGCTGTTGCCGGTCGAGAGCTTGACAGCTGCCGCCTGAACCAGGGTGGCTCGCGAATACCCATCCGGCTCGGCGTCCCTGACCCGCGAGTCCAGCGTTGCCATCAGGACCGCCGCGGCGCGCGCCGGGTCGTCGCCGATCCCCGCCAGCTTGTCCGTGAGCTGGTCGGCTGACCTGTCCCACAGCTCGTGGAGGGGCAGGGCTCGGTCGACCAGGTCGCGCGCGGCGATCCCGAACACCGTCGGCACGAAGCCGATGGTGATCCGCACCTGGATGCACAGAGGGATGGCCTTGCTCGGGTGGTAGGCGGCCCGGGTGCGGGGCCCGAGGACTCGCAGGGCGCCGTCGCCGTCCTCCGTTCGCCGCCACACGAGGGTGGTTGCCGGATCGGGAGCGTGAATAAACGGGTATGGGTCAACCTCGCTGGAATAGGTCGCGACGCTCACCCGCCCGACCCACGGGCGGGCAGCCTCAGACACGGGCAGCCGCCTATCCACCATGACCACAGTAGTCGCTGGGGACGGGGCTTCTCGCAGGTCAACTCCTGTACCGGTGTGCCGGAATTTCCTAGAAACCGCGGTCCGTCGCCACCACGATGGCCCCATGATCTTGATTACTGGTGCGACCGGCACCGTCGGTCGCGAGGTGCTGCGCCTCCTGGTCGGCCGAGGCGCTCGGATTCGGGCGATGACGCGAGAACCGGCCCGTCTCCGTGTTCCTGATGGCACGCTGATCGATGTCGTGCAGGCCGACTTCGAACGCGCTGACTCGCTCCACAGCGCGGTCGCCGGTGTTGAAAGCGTCTTCCTGCTGACCACGCCAGGTTCTGGCGGTTCGGTCGCTGATCATGACCTGGCCATGATCGAAGCGGCCCGTGCCTACGGCGTCCGGAAGGTGGTCAAGCTGTCCGCCATCGGCGGGAAGGCAGATGACGCCGACGATCTGCCCTCGCCCAGGCACCGTGCCGGCGAACAGGCGCTGGTCGCCAGCGGGCTGACCTGGTCCGCGCTGCGGCCCAGCGCGTTCGCCTCCAACACGCTGTCCTGGGCGGACGCGATCCGAGCCGGCAACCCGGTTCCCAACATGACCGGGACGGGCGCCCAGGGCGTTGTCGATCCCCGCGACGTGGCGGCGGTCGCGGTCGAGGCCCTGCTGACCGACGAGCACGACGGCGCGACCCACACCCTGACCGGCCCCGAGCTTCTCAGCGTTCCCGACCAGGTCGCCCAGCTCGCCGCCGAGCTCGGACGAACCATCACAACGGTTGACGTGCCTCCCCATGCGGTCCGCCAGCAGCTGGTCCACGCCGGATTCGATCCGTCCATCGCGGACTCCGCCGTCGACGGCTACCAGCTCGTCCGGGACGGCGGTAACGCCGTCCTCACCAACGATGTCGAACGCATCCTCGGCCACCCGGCCCACGCGTTCCGCGCCTGGGCTCACCACCACCGCACGGCATTCGGCGCCGATGCGGGACACCCGTAGGGCTCCCGTTATCGCAGAGAAGCGACCACAACGAACTCGGTCCCGCTCCGCGGCCCTTCTCGAACGGGCGATCCGCGTCCGAGCGACAGACGGCCCACATGATCCTCCGCCGGCGGCGGTCGGGCCCTGAACCTCTCGACGCATGACGGTGGAGGGCGACTCCCAGCGCGCCCGAGGCCCGTGCCGTCTCCGGTCAGCACCGCCAGCCGAGCGCGCGGGACGACGGATCATCC
>NZ_JAMQQG010000296.1:33010-35065 GCF_023716925.1 Frankia sp. R82 | reverse complement strand
ACCGTTCGATTGCGTTACTGGGCATATCCCATTGGTGCGACATGACCTATGATGTGCTCGTGTACACGGGGGGCGAGACCCCTGGCGCGGACGCCCCCGCGACGCTTGGTGGCGAGGCCTGACCTATCCGGTTCCGACGACCGCGCCCAGCGTCGCGTGCGGCCGTCCGGACGGGTCCCTGGCCGTCCCTCCCAGCACGTCGAACCCTCCCAGCACGTCGAAGCCCCTCCGGGCACGCAGAGCCCCTCCCGGCACGCAGAGCCCCTCCGGGCACGCAGAAGCGCGAGACGGCAGCCTAGGGACGGGCTGGCGTGGCCTGGTGGGTCGCCAGGTTGTGTCGTCCCAGCAGGGCGGCGAGCCCGGCGCACAGGCCGGCGACGGCGGGCACGACGAAGCCGAGCCGCGCACCGCCGGAGTCGATGAGCTGGCCGGCCAGCGGCGAGCCGACAGCGGCACCACCAGCGATCGCCATGGTCAGCCAGGCGAACCCCTCGGTGCGTGACCGGGCGTCCACCAGCCGCGCCATGAGGGCGTTCGCACTGATCAGGGTGGGTGCGGCGGTGGCGCCGGAAAGTACCGCCAAAGGCACCATCGCCGCCACCGTCACGCCGGCCAGTGGCAGGGTGAAACCGACCGCGAGCAGTGCCACCGCCCGCAGCAGCCGGTCGCGTGGCGGCCGGCGCTGCACCCGGGCCCCACTGACCAACCCCGAGACCGCGGAACCGGACGCGAACAGGGCGAGCAGCAGCCCGCCGAACGCGGCCAGACCCTGTTCGCGGGCGAACGCGACGATCGACACGTCGAATCCGCCGAACCCGACGCCGATCGCGAACACGATCGCCATCAGCGCCCGGACCGCCGGCAGCCGTGCGATCCGCTGCGGTCGCGTCTCGTCGCCCCGGCGGGGTCCCGGGTCGGTGCTGCGCTGCACGGCCAGGCTCAGCGCACCCACGACCAGCAACGTCGCCGAGGCCAGCAGCGCACTCGCCGGCGCGACCGTGGCCACCAGCGCCGTCGCAAGCGTCGGCCCCAGGATGAACACCAGCTCGTCGAGGGCGGCCTCCAAGGCGAACGCCGTCGACAGCAACGTGGAGCCGGTCAGCAACCGGCTCCACCGGGCCCGGGCGCAGCTGCCCACCGGCGGCAGGCAGGCCCCGGCCACCACCGCCATGGCGAACCAGGTCGGCCGGGGTGCATCCGACCACACCGCCGTCAGCAGCCCCGCCACACCCACCAGATGCCCGCAGACCCCGAGCACCAGAATGCGCGCCTGGCCATACCGGTCCAACGCCCGGCCGATCGCCGGAGCGCACATCGCCTCGCTGATCGCCCCGCAGGCCGCGACGCCGCCGCCGACGGCGTAGGAACCGGTCCGGTCCTGCACGAACAGCACCGTCCCCATCGCGTGCATCGCCAGGGGTAACCGTCCGACGAACGCGGCGGGCAGGAACCGGCTTGCGCCCGGGGTCGCCAGCGTGCGTCGGTACCGCGAGGATGCCCCACCGTCCGCGTCGGTGTCCGCGTCGGTGTCCGTGGGGTCTTCTGCCGGCGCCGGGCCTTCGACCTGCGCGGAGCGGTCGGTCGGTGCGTCCGGCGGGACCGTGCCGCCGCGGGGCGGTGTGGGGAGAGATCCCGACGGACTGCTCATGACCGGCCCAGCCTGCCCCACCCCCAGAAGGGACGCCAGTGAAATAAGTGCAGGTCACCCGGTGTCCGGTGCCCGGGTCCCCACGGCTGTTCGCAGATTCGCACAGTGGCCGGCAGGTCGCTGATCGAGGTGTGTCCGCGACCGGCCGTCGCGACTGGCTGTATCCGGGTATGTCGGATGCGCCTGCCACCGAATCAACGCTCGCCTCGGCATCCCCCGAAATATTTCGCCGAGAAGGCCGAGGTCTGGGCCTCGTGGCCGGCCAGGTGGAGGGTTGTTCGGCTGATCGAGCCGAAATCCCGGAACAACCCTCCACATGTCATGATCTTGGCGGGAACTGCGGGAACTGCGGGAACTGCGGGAACTGCGGGAACTGCGGGAACTGCGGGAACTGCGGGAACTGCGGG
>NZ_JAMQQG010000296.1:0-32910 GCF_023716925.1 Frankia sp. R82 | reverse complement strand
GCGGGAACTGCGGGAACTGCGGGAACTGCGGGAACTGCGGGAACTGCGGGAACTGCGGGAACTGCGGGAACTGCGGGGCGGATCATTCTGGGCAAAATGGGCGCCAGGTCGAGCGGGTGGGTTGTGGAGGCGGTGTGAATGCGAGCGCGAAAGCCCTCAGTAGCTGCGGCGGTGCCGAGCATTCGGGGGGCGGGGGGTCGAGGCGCGGCCGGTGCCGCGGATCCAGCGGTGCTGCGGAACGGGCGGTGGAATCCCGGGGCCGGCGGCCCGCAGCGGCCGGATGAACGGCGCGACCAGCAGCGCTCCGACAAGAAAACCGACCACATGTGCGCCATAGGCGACGCCACCACCGTCGGCCACGCCGAATCCGGTGAAGTACACGTACTGCAGGGCGAACCAGAATCCGAGCACGATCCAGGCCGGAAGCCAGAAGGGTATGAAGAAAAGTACCGAGACGAGGCCGATGACGCGGGCTCGCGGAAACAGCACAAGATAGGCGCCGAGCACCCCGGCGACGGCACCGGAGGCGCCGATCATCGTGCCGGACGAGTTGTTTTCGAACAGGGCGTAACCGTAGGCCGCCGTGTACCCGCAGGCAAGGTAGAAGAGCAGGTAGAAGAGCCTGCCCATGCGGTCCTCGAGGTTGTTTCCGAACACCCCGAGAAACAGCATGTTGCCCAGCAGATGCAGCCAGCTGCCGTGTAGGAACATTGCGGTCAGGACCGACAGCACGGGTGTCTTGTCAAAGCCCGCCGGGGTCTGGACGATGCAGCCCGCATTTCCGGCGGCGTCCACTCCGATGTGCCCGGAGCTCACCGTGGACAGTGGCGTGTTGTGGACGAGCTCGCGCGGTATCGCGCCCCATTGCTGGAAGAACCGCTGTTGCTCGCAGACGTTCTGTGGCGGTGAGGTGGCGATCCCGGCGACCGAGCTGACCACGGGTTCGAGGAACACGAAGATCACAACGTTGGCGGCGATCAGCAGCCAGGTGATCACGGGTCGTCGACTGAGCGGGTTGATGTCGTGAATCGGGATGACCACACCGATATCCTGCCTCGCCGCCCGTCGGCCGCCACGCGGGGGCATCCGTGCGCCGCGCCGAGCCGTCTGCGTCCGGGTCCGGACGGGCCGGTGTGCCCGAGGGGCGTGGCCGACCGCGCCGACCGCGCCGACCGTGCTGGCGACCAGCGGGGATGGTGCATCCACGTCTGGCGGCGGGATGCGCCACAGTGGAGGCGTGACTGCACAGATGTCCGGTTCGACGTCCGACGTGGTGCCCGCCCCGGTGCTCAAGGTGACTCGTCGCGCCGAGCGGGCGGCGGACCACGAAGGCGATCTGGTGGCACGGGATCGGCGGGTCGTCTGGCATCCGTATGCGCCGCCGGCGGCGGCACCGCTGTTCGCCGTCGCCGAAGCCAGCGGCGTGCGCCTGCGGCTGACCGACGGGCGCGAGCTGATCGACGGGATGTCGTCGTGGTGGGCGGCGATCCACGGCTACCGGCATCCGGTGCTCGACGAGGCGGCCCACCGGCAGTTGTCGGCCATGTCCCACGTCATGTTCGGCGGGTTGACTCACGAGCCGGCCGTGCGCCTCGCCGAGACACTCGTCGCGATCACGCCGGAGCCGCTGCGCCGGGTGTTCTTCGGCGATTCGGGTTCGGTCGCCGTCGAGGTGGCCATCAAGATGGCCCTGCAGTACTGGACGGGACGGGGACACCCGCGGCGGACGCGGCTGCTCACGATCCGGCGTGGCTATCACGGTGACACGTCCGGCGCGATGGCGGTCTGCGATCCGGACGCGGGGATGCACCACCTGTTCAGCCACCTGCTGCCGCGGCACATCTTCGCCCCGCCACCCGGATGTGCCTATGACGAGCCCTGCGAGGACGTCCATCTCGCCGAGTTCGCCGCCCTGCTGGCCGAGCATGCCGACGAGGTCGCGGCGGTCATCCTCGAGCCGGTGGTGCAGGGCACCGGGGCGATGCGCTTCTACGCGCCCGGCTGGCTCGCCCGGGTGCGTGCGCTGTGTGACGAGCACGGGGTGCTGCTCATCGCCGACGAGATCGCCGTCGGCTTCGGCCGGTCCGGGGAGCTGTTCGGCTGCGACCATGCCGGGATCAGCCCCGACATCATGTGTGTCGGCAAGGCGCTCACCGGCGGGTACCTGTCGCTGGCCGCGACGCTGTGCACCGACGAGGTGGCCGACGGCGTGGCCGCGTCCCCGGTCGGGGCGTTCATGCACGGCCCTACGTTCATGGCCAATCCGTTGGCCTGCGCGATCGCCCAGGCCAACGTCGAGCTGCTGCTGGACTCACCGTGGCGGGAACGGGTCGCCGGCCTCGAGCGGGGCCTGCGCGCGGGGCTCGCCCCGGCGGCCGCGCTGCCGGGTGTCGCCGACGTGCGGGCGCTCGGTGCGATCGGCGTCATCGAGACCCGGGAGCCGGTGGACATGACGGTGATCCAGCCCTTGCTGGTGGATCTTGGCGTCTGGGTGCGCCCGTTCGGCCGGCTGGTCTACACGATGCCGCCGTACATCATGACGCCGGCGGACCTGGCCACCCTGACCGCAGCCATGGTCGAGGCCGTCGCACGCACCACCTGAGCCCGTCCATCTGAGCCCGTCCATCTGAGCCCGTCCACCTGAGCCTCCCGTGTCCGTCCGGGGGTCCGCGTCAACGGAGCCCGGACCCGCCTGGTCGGGCGGCTGGCCGGCCTCAGGGGCTGGTCCCGGAGGGACCCGGCCAGCTGATCCCTGGCTGGTCCGGAGATGGCCCCTGGATGGTCCCGGACGACGAGCAAGACGGTTTCCCGGGCGTGTCGTGTGTGGTCTCTCGTCGGGGACGGGATGGGGGCGCCCCGGCCTTCCGGGGCGTCGCCGGACTTTCGGCTCCGCATTCGTCGCCGCAGGTCAGATGGCATTTCTGGAACGTGCGGGCGGGATGTCGGCGGGGGCAATGCCCTCCGGAGAGCAGGGTGCGGCACTTACCTGCGGCATTGGGGGAGTTGCGAATCTCGCGCATCACTTCGTACTCTTCGTTCTCAACGATTTACTGTGAGTAGCAACGACGAGGTTGGAATCGCCGGGAGGTCCCGGTCGAGCACGGCGGCCGTGGACCAGAACGAGGAAGGCGCTCCGCCAATGCCGTTTCGTATTCGTCTACCGCGTCCCATGGGCCGCGTTCTGCAAGGGTTCCGCGGCTTGCTTCGACGCCGGGCGCCGAGTGCCGCCAGGATGTCGGACGCGTCCGGCGCGTGCTCGCCGATACTGCGGATGGCGGGCCTGGGCGTCCCGGCGGCGGAGACCGGATGCCCACCCGGCGGCCAGTCCGGCGGCGCCCGCGAGAGCAGCGTGCGAGCTTCTGACGGGCGACCCATCGGCGCTTGTGATGTCGGGGTCGGCCCCGTCGGCGTCCGCCCCGTCGGCGTCCGCCCCGTCGGTGCCCGCGATGTCGGTGCCCGCGGCGTCGGCGCTCTGGAGGTTGGTGTTCGGGACGTTGGTGTTCGGGACGGGTTCGTCGCAGGCGGACCGGCGGGTCTGTTCATCGGACGTGGCTGGATGCTGTGGCGGGCGCCGCAGACGGTACTGCGTCGGATTGTGACGGTGACCGCGGGCTGGCTGGTGCTGGTCGGCTTCGCGGCGGCCGAGACCCGTCCGAGGTGGGCGGACATGGGAACGTTCGCCGCGTTCCTCGTGCTCGGATCGGTGGCCGTGCTGCTGTCCGCACGCCTCGGCGCAGAGCTGGCCGACACCCGTCTGCCACGCCATGATCTGCTGGCCAGTTGGGCGCTGGCCATCGCGGTGCTGCTGCCGCCGCTGTACTCGACGGTGATCGGCCTGCCGTTGTGCTGGCTCGCCGGGCGACCCGAGCCGGCCCGACCGCCGCACCTGCGGGTGTTCCAGGCCGCGAAGCTGGGCATCGCCGGGTTCGGCGCGTCCACGGTGCACCTGCTGCTCAGCCCGAGCGGCGGACCGTTCACAGTCGAGGACCTGATCGGCTCGGGCGGGGCCACCATCGCCTTCCTGGTGGCCGTCGCCGTGCACCCGGTGCTGGTCAGCCTGCCTGGACTCGGCCTGTACCGCCATGGCCGTCCCGACGGTCTCGGCGCCTGGCTGGGCGAGACCGCGCCGCGCGTTGGGATCATCCCAGGCCGTCCCGGCGGCGCCGGTGGTGCTCGTCGTGCCGGCAGGGCTGGTCGTGCCGGTATCGACCAGGGGGAGGCGCTGCCGACCTGGGCTGCGGAGATCTGCTCGGCGATCATCATGGCGGTCCTGTGGTCGGTGAGCCCGTACCTCATGCTGGTGGTGACTCCGCCGATGCTGCTGCTGCAGCGCAGCCTGCTGCACACCGAGCTGCTGCACGCCGCCCGCTGCGACGCGAAGACCCGCCTGGCCAACCCCGCCTACTGGCACCAGGTCGCCCAGCGTGAACTCGATCGGGCCCACCGCACCGGACGGCCGCTGACGGTTCTGCTCGTCGACATCGATCACTTCAAGCGGGTCAACGACCGCTTCGGCCATCTCGTCGGCGACCTCATCCTGCTCGCCGTCGCCGACGCGTTGCGCGCCGCGACCCGACCGCACGACCTCGTCGGCCGCTTCGGCGGTGAGGAGTTCGTCGTCCTGCTGGCCGAGGGGGAGCGCGACAGCCCGCGCGAGGTCGCCGAGCGCATCCGCCGCCAGGTAGCTGCCACGCACTGCCTGCTGGACGGACAGCCGCCGCTGTCGGTCACCGTGTCCGTCGGCGTCGCGACCACGGACGGCCCCCGCGGCGACCTGACGACCCTGCTCTCCCGCGCCGACACTGCCCTCTACCAGGCCAAGGCCGCCGGCCGTGATCGCGTCCACCTCGCCGAGCCACTGTGCGCCGCCCACTGACCTTGCCGACGCCCCACCGCGCCGGGCCTGTGGACGGTCCACCGCGCCGGGCCGTGGACGGCCGATCGAGCCGATCGGCCCGTCCGCCGAGCCCGCGGACCGGTTGGTCGTCCTAGCGCTGCTGCTGGTGGGCGGCGCGGATCGTGTTGCGTAGCAGCAGCATCGTGGTGACCGGACCGACGCCCCCGGGTACCGGGGTGAGGGCGCCGGCGACCGGTGCGATCGCGGTCGCGTCCACATCCCCGATCTGTCCACCGGTGGTGACGGCGGTCCCGACGTCGATGACCGTTGCGCCGGCCCGGACGAACCCGGCCCCCACCAGCCGCGGTCGCCCGGTGGCGGACACGATGATGTCCGCCTCGTGGGCAATGGTGATCAGGTCGGTCGTCCGGGAGTGGCAGACGGTGACGGTGGCATCCTCGGCCAGCAGCAGCAGGGACACCGGCTTGCCGACGACCGGCCCCCGACCGATCACGCATGCCCGGGCCCCCGCCATCGGGATGCGCGCCCGGGTCAGGATCTCCACCACGGCGGAGGCCGTCGCCGGGGCGAACCCCGGCAGGCCGAGCGCGAGCCGTCCGAGACTCGCCGGGTTCATCCCGTCCACATCCTTGTCGACCGGGATGCGCTCACCGACTTCCAAGGAGCTCATCCCCGCCGGTAGTGGCGTCTGCACGATGATGCCGTCGACCAGCGGATCCTCGGCCAGTGCGTCGACGGCGTCCAACAGCGCCGTCGGGCCGCCGATCGGGACGTGCGGCTCGCAGCGCACGCCGACCTTGCCCGCCGTGCGCTCGAGGATGTGGGTGTAGGAACTGGCCGCGGGATCCGCAGTCGGCAGGACCACCGCAAGTGTCGGTGTCTTGCCGGCGCTCATCAGCCGATCGGCCTCGTCGATGACATACCGGCCGATCTCGGCGGCCATCGACCGCCCGTCGAGCAACCTCATGCGGAGTTCCGATCTCGAATGCGTGCAACCTCGTCGCATAGGACCTGGGTGGCATCGAACGTGGATGGCATCGAATGTGGATGGCATCGAATGTGGTGCCATCGGATGTCGAGTATCGGTGGCACGACCCCATCTGGTGTGCCATCCTGAGAAATTTTGGTACGGTCTGGCGGGCTCAGCCTCTGTCGTACCGTAGCAAGGCTGCGCCGTCCGGTACCTGCGGCGGGGTACCCGATCCGGGCTTGGCCGGGATCCGCCGCGGCCGGCTCCGTGAGTGGATCGAGTGGTCCGGGAATCCGGCGCACGGGCCGATCGGTGCGCAGGCTTCTGGTCGGCGTCACAACCTCAGCGGGGCAGGTCGCGCAGGATCAGGTCGAGTCCGGCCAGAAACTGGGCCTCGTTGTCGTCGCGCAGGTGCGGCGCGACATCGGAAAGGTCCGGATGGCGGTCCTGCGGTGCGTTGACGGCCGCGACCGGCCCGCCGTCGGCGCCGGCACCCTCCCGTTCCAGGGCCCGCGCCAGCTGGCGGGCCTCGGACAACGTGTGGCCGAGGGTGTAGAACAGCAGCGTCTGGTAGACGTTCGCCGCGTCGACCGGATCCATTCCGGCCCGGTGCAGCTGGGCGACCGCATGATCTGATCGCTCCCAGTAGGCGCCGACCCCCGGCGGGCGCCGCAGCACCAGCGGGGCCAGCGTCGGGTGCGCGAGCAGGGATCGGCGCAGCTGCCGAAAGTTGGCGCGGATGTCCGCCCGTGGGTCGTCCGACAACGGCAGGTCCGCCGAACCCTCCCGCACGACGCTGTCCAGCAGCGCGTCCAGCAGCGCGTTCTTCGTCCGAAAATGCCGGTACATCGCGGTCGGGTCACATTCGAGGAACGCGCCGAGCCCCCGCATACTGAACGCTCCGGCACCCTGGGTGTCCACGACCTGGATGGCCGCTGCCATCAGCACCTCCCGCGACAGCGTCCCCCGGGGGGTCCGCCGCGGCCTGCGGGTGCGCCGCCCACCACCACCTGCTGTTTCCGCCGCTTCTGGCTGCTCTGGCTGCGCCCCGCGTTCCGGTGGTTCCGCGGGTGCTGGCTGTGCCGCGGCGGTCTCGGCGCCCGCCGAGAAGCTGCCGTCCTGCCGGGCAGTGCTGTCAGGTGGGGTACTGCCGTCCGATGGGGTGCTGCCGTCCGCGGCGGGGTCGCCATCTGGCGTGCCGTCCGGCTGGCTGTGTTCGTGCTCGTTCATGCCGTCGTTCCGCCTCCGCGTCCGTCGCCGTCCCTGTGCCTCGCCGTCCCTGTGCCTCGCCGCCATCATGATAATCAACGGTGTTGACGCCATCCCGCGGCCGTCCGGCCGGAAGGCCGCGCGGCCGGCGGCGGGCTTGGCCTTACGGCACCTGGGACGTCCGTGGAGACGGGTTGCTGGGGGTGTCCCCGCCGTGGGAGTCCTGGGCGTGGTGAGAGTCGGAGCCGGAGTCGTGACGGGAGCGGGTGCGGTCGGCGTCGGCGTCATGGATGGTCAGGGCGGCCAGGGCGCCGAGGAGAGCGATGCCTGCGGCGACGAGCAGGGCGACGTGGTAGCTGGTCAGGTTGGGGGCGGGGCGACCGGCGACCAGGTGGGAGGTGCCGACGGCGGCCAGTGCGGTGGACAGGACCGCCACGCCGATGGCGCCGCCGAGCTGGCGCTGGGCGTTGAACAGGGTGGAGGCCCGGCCTGTCTCGGCGGGGCTGATCCGGGCGAACGCCGCCGCCTGGGTCGGGACGAAGACGTGGGACATCGAGTAGCCCAGGCCGAACATCGCCAGGCGCATCCACCACAGGTTGGTGCCGGCGTCGACCAGCGACATCAGGGCGGCCATCGTGCCGACGCCGAGCAGGCCGCCAATCATGACCCGGCGGGGACCGAACGCGGGGTACAGGATGCGGCTGGTGACCTGGGAGCCGGCCATGACGCCCAGCGCTTCGGGGAAGGTGGACAGGCCCGAGTTCAGCGCGGACAGACCCAGACCGTCCTGGAAGAACAGAGCGACGATGTACAGGCTGCCGAGGAAGGCCGCGGTGGCCAGGAACATCACCGCGTTGGTGGAGCGGAACAGCCGGTCGGCGAACAGGCGCAGGTGCAGCAGGGGAGCGCGCGAGCGCAACTGGTCGAAGACCAGGGCGACGAGCAGCACGGCGCCGACGGCAAGGCTGGACAGGATCAGCGGGGACGCCCAGCCCCGTTCCGGGCCCTCGCTGATGCCCACCATGACCAGGGCGAACCCGAGGCCGGAGAGCAGGAACCCGCGGATGTCGAACCGTCCGGCGTCGGGCTCGACATGCTCGGGCAGGTAGATCAGGCCGAACAACAGCGCGAACAGGCCGATCGGCAGGTTCACGAAGAACACCCAGCGCCAGGACAGGTCGGTTACCAGCAGACCGCCGAGCACCGGTCCCAGGGCGGGCGCGAAGGCGGTCGGAATGGTGAGGATGCCCGATGCCCGCACCCGCTCGCCTGGTGGGAAGGCTCGGAACAGCATCGCCATCCCGGTCGGAGTGAGCAGCCCGCCGCCGACGCCCTGCAGGATGCGGAAGGCAACCAGCTCGGCAAAACTGGTTGCGATCCCGCACAGCATCGAGGCGATCGTGAACAGTGCCACCGCGGCGAGCAGGGTGCGTTTGCCACCGAACCGGTCGCCGACCCAGCCGGAGGCCGGGATCACCACCGCGAGACTTGCCAGATAGCCGACCGAGATGGCGCTGAGCCCCGACGGCCCGATGTCGAACTCGCGCCCCAGGGTGGGCAGCGTGACGTTGACGATCGTGACGTCCATGATGGACATGAACATCGCGGCCACGAACACGACGCTGACGGCCACTTTGGGGTTGCGCGGCGACAAGCTCACGGATATCCCAATCTCGTTGACGGCTGCAGGCTTCCTACCGATCTTGGGTTTTTCCGTGATGATGGTGCCCGTAGCCGCGGTGCCCGCCGTCGTGGGGTCGCCGCCACCGGCGCGGTCGCTGGTTCTGCTGGTGCGGCCGTCGTTGCTGCCCCGGTTGCCGCGAGACTCGGTAGGTCCCTACGTTCGACGCACCTGACAGAGTCCTTCCCGGCTGCCGGCCATCCAGCACCTACGGCCGGTTTTTCCCGGCCCGTCACCCGTTCTGACGATGCCTTCGTGCCCCGGCCCGGAGCAAAAGATGCCCGTGAGCTTCCGTGAGCGCCGGTGCGGGCCAGTCACCTCCGTAAACGCGGCAAGGCCCGTGGACGGCGGGAAGGCCCGTCGACTCCGATGCCAGTGGCCGGCGCCTCAGGCGTGGGCGGTGGGTGTCTCGGTGGTGCGGGGAGCGGCGGACCAGGATTCGACGGGCTGGTCAGAGCCGTTGCCGCGCCGCTGGACGCGGATGGCGGGGTAGCCGGGGCGCCAGCTTTCCAGGATGATCTCCTGCGCGGCCTCGTCCACACTGGTGCGGACGATCTCGGTGAGCTCGACGCGGAACAGGTCGAACGGCTCCGGCGGAGTGACCTCCTCGGCGAAGTGGGCCAGCGTCGCCGGGTCGGCGACCCACCGGGCGAGCCCGGCGACGCGCACGTCGCCGCCGGCCATGTCGGTGCCGGGGCCGGGGTTGGCGCTCAACGAGAAGCGGGGATCGCGGCGCAGGTCCGCGACCTTACGGGCGCCGGGCATGCTGCCCAGCCAGAGTTCACCGAGCCGGAACGTCGTCTCGATGCCACTGGTGCGCGGGGCTCCGTCCAGCCGCACCGTGGCCAGCACATGGTGGCGAAAGGCCTCGAACCGGGCTTGCACGGTCGCCGCAAGGGCGGGCTGGATGTCGGCGAAGTCCTGCCAGGATGTCGTCACGCTGCCATCCTGCGGGGCGAACCCGGCCATCTACTGGCAGGGTTCGCGGCTGTGGTCGCAGCCATGGGCCCTCGCCGCGCAAGGCGTTGCCTCGGGAGTCCCGCGGCGCAATCTTTGGACGGCAGGGATGTCGGGACGGCAGGGATTTCAGGGCGGCGGGGATTTCAGGGCGGCGGGGGGGCGGGGGGCTCGTCGTCCATCGGGTGGGGTTCCCAGGCAGCCGGGCGTCGCAGGCCCGCGGGCAGGAGCGTGCGCAGGCCGCCGAGGGCGCTGTCCACCTGGTCCTGCGTCAGCGACCGGACGCCGGTCAGGTCCGCGCCGGTCAGGTCGGCACCCGTGAGCTCGGCGCCGGTGAGGTCCGCGCCGCGGCAGTGCGCCTTGGTGAGCGTGGCGCCGGTGAGGTTCGCCCCCACCAGGTCGGCGTCGGCGAGCTCCGCGCCGATCATCCGGGCGTCGGTGAGATCCGCGCCGAGGAGACGCGCCCCCGCGAGCGCCACTCCGGGCAGATCGGCGCCGGTGAGCTGGGCGCCGATCAGGCGCGCCTCGGTGAGGTCCGTCCCGATCAGGCGGGCACCGCGCAGGTTCGCCCCGGACAGCCGCGCGCCGCGCAGCGTCACCCCGGACAGCCGGGCGTCGGCAAGGTCGGCGCCGGTCAGATCGGCACCGGTCAGGATGACGAAGGTCAGTTCGACACCACGCAGATCGGCGAAGGTCAGATCGGCCCCGGTCAGATCCGCCTGGTCGAGCCGGACCCGGCGCAGATCGGCCCGGGCAAGCCCAAGCTCACGCAGGGTCGCCGGCCCGGTGAGATCGGCGTGCCGCAGATCGGCGCGCAGGACGCCGTCTCGCTGCGGCAGCCCGGCGAGGACCTGGACGGCGGCCCGGATGTCGGCCGCCGGCGTCACCTCTCCGAGCGGCCCGCGCTGCGCCGCCGACGAGGCCCGTCGCGCCGTGTCCGTGCTGCGGGCCCGCGCGAACGCCGACAGGACCTCGACGACGGTGACCTGATCGGTGGGGGATTCCCGGGCCAACCGACCGAGCGCGTAGATCCCGCCGAGACGGACCTCGACCGCCTCGGCGGCAAGCTGGCCGACCGCGCTCGTGTACCGCCCGCTGGAATGCCGGGTGGTCGCGACCCGCTGGGCCCGCTCCGACGCGGTCCGGACCTGCGCCGCGACCAGCGCCAGTGCGCCAGCCACCAGCGCCGCCGCGATGATCGCGAGCAGCGCGGCCTGCAGCGTCGCCCGCGGTTCGCCCGGCTCGCCGTAGAGCAGCGTCGGTACCCACACCGCCGCGGCCACAGCGGCAGTCCCGCCGAGGGCACCCCCCAGCAGCATGGCCGTCCGGCGTGGAACCAACCCGGCCGTGCGCGAGAACACGGCCCGGAACCGCTCGTCGGGCCGATCGCCGCGCAGCTCGCTGTGCCGCTCGCGGCGCGGCCACGCTCGGCGATCTGGTTGCCCTGCTTCCCCGTCAGTCATGGCAGAGCTGGTATGCCCCGGCAGCCCCCGCCTGGCACCCTCGCCGCCACCCCGTCTGCCGGCGGGTAACCATGCCATCCGATGTCACCGTTTCGGGGCTAGCATCCCGGGATGCGCTCGAGTCGACTGACCGCCCTGCTGCTGTACCTGCAGGCCGTCCGCCGGGCCACCGCACCGGAGCTCGCCGCGGAGCTCGAGGTGTCGCTGCGGACCGTCCGCCGTGACATTGCCGCTCTGCAGGACGCGGGCGTCCCGCTGTGGACCGAACCGGGGCGCCACGGCGGGGTCCGGCTCACCGACGGCTGGCGCACCGATCTCGACGGGCTCACCGGCGACGAGGCCGCGGCTCTGCTGCTCGCCGGGGCCGGGCCGCAGATCCTCGCCGGCCTCGGCCTGGCCACCGCCGCCGCGACCGCCCGCACCAAGGTCCTCGCCGCCCTGCCGCCCCGGCCGCGCGTCCACGCCGGGCAGGTGCAGCAGCGGTTCCTGCTGGACGCCCCCGGGTGGTTCCGGCGCTCCGAGCCCGTGCCGCACCTGTCCGCCCTCGCCGAGGCGGTCTGGGCCGCCCGCCGCCTCGACCTCGGCTACACCCGCCGGGACGGTGGCGCGACGACCCGGCGCGTCGACCCGTTGGGCCTGGTCTGTAAGGCCGGCACCTGGTATCTCGTCGCCTGCCATCGGGGCCGCATCCTGAGTTATCGGGTCGCCCGGATCACCCGGGTCGCCTCGCGGGCCGAGACGTTCGCCCGCCCTGCCGGGTTCGAGCTGGCCACCTGGTGGCACGACGCCGGTGACGACTTTGCCCGCTCGCTGATGCGCTGGACCTGCCGGCTTCGGCTCTCGCCCGAGGCCCTGGCCGGCCTGCGTCACGCCGTCGGCCCGGTCGCCGCCCGGGACGCTCAGGCCACCGCCTCGCCCCCCGACTCCGGCGGCTGGCGGGTGGTGGACCTTTCCACCGAGGGTTTCGAGGTCGCTCTGGGCCAGCTGCGTGACCTCGGCGCCGGCGTGGAGGTCCTCGCCCCCGCCGACCTGCGTGCCGCCCTCGCCGCCGAGGCCCGACGCATCGCCGACCGTAACGCCGGCCTCCCTCCGCCGTCGACGTCGTTTCCCGCGCCGTCCTCGCCGCCGCTGTCCTCGCCGCCGTCCACCGCTGCTTCGCGGTAGTCCTGCCCGCCGCGGTCCGCTCCCTGCTGCCGTCGGCCCTGCTCCGCATCCAGTCCCACCGACTTCTTGATCGCTACTGTCGTGGGCGCGGGAGTCGGACGTTTGTCATGCTGTCCCGCAAGGTGTCGGCGGGCCGGTAACGTCGCCGAAAGGGTGAATGAGAGGGAGGGCGCACCATTAGTACCGCGCAGCTTCTGGCCGTCGCTGCGGTGATGGCCGTCGGACTGGTCGGTGTCGTGCTCCCGGTATTGCCCGGGCTCGTTCTGGTCTGGGCCGCGGGCCTGTGGTGGGTGATCGCGGACGGCGGTGGGGTCGGCCGCTGGATCGTGCTGGCGCTGATGACGGCCCTGCTCGTGATCGGCGCGTTGACGAAATACGTCCTGCCCGCCCGGGCCACCGCCGGGCGCGGCGTCCCCTGGCCGAGCCTTGCGGTCGGCCTGGCCTGCGCGATCGTCGGGTTCTTCGTGATCCCGGTGATCGGCCTGCTGATCGGCGGGGTGCTCGGCGTCTATGTGGCGGAACTCGTTCGCCTCGGCGACCATCGCACCGCCGCCGCCACCACCTGGGCGGCGATCGTCGCCTTCGGCATCGGGGTTCTTGTGGAACTGTTCGCCGGAGTCGCCATGGCCGCCGTCTGGGGCGTCGGCGAGCTCGTCCTCTGACCGCGCCCGCTCCCGCTCCCGCTCCACCCGCCGACGCCTGTACCCGCCTGCTACGTTCCGCATCCATATGCTACGTTCCGCGTTCGTCTGCTACATTTCGCGTCCATCCGTTACCATGCGTGTCCATCTGTCGCCGCCGGCTGCTGTACCCGCCCGCCGCACCCCGGTGCTCGGTCGCACACCCTCGAGAGTGTCGTCGTCCACGTCCGAGGTGGAGGGTTGTTCGGGTTTCAGGGCCCGATTTTCCGAATAACCCTCCACATCAGTGTGATTATCCCTTGGCGTGGCTGTGATCGAGCCTCGCGTGTGGTCTGTGCGGCGGAAATGCCGGGATGCGGCGTCCGGGATCGACGGATCGCCGCACGCGAACACCCCGAGTCCACAAGTCCGTAGTCCTGGTCCAGGAACTCGGGGCAGACGCCCGGACGGCCGGATGTAAAGGCCATTTCCGATATTTTGTCGGGACGGTGACCAAGGATGCCGACGCGACGTTGATGGAGGCGATTCATGAGGTTGGCATAATGCGAGGGTGAAGGAAACGCGCCGGAAATCGGCTAGATGATTTTCGATGTCCCGGAAGGGAGCGGGCGGACGGACGGCGGCAGGCAGGCGGGCTGGGAAGAACGCACGGGCTGGGAAGAACGCACAGCCTGGAACGGTGAGGCGGATCGGAGCGGGCGGACCGCATATGAGCGGGGTGCGCCCGGGCGGGTGAGGCGCGGGTCGGCCGTGCCGATGGTGCTGGTGCAGAGTCCGACGGTCGTTCAGCCGGTGGAGACGTTCGTTTTCCGGGCCGGGCGTCCGGCCTATGATCCGGTGCGGGCAGCGGCGGAGTCGGCTGCGGTGCGGGCGGCGCTGGTCGAGCTTGGTGCCGACCCGCGTTCGCCGTCGGAACTGCTCACGATGCTGCCCCGGCACGTCCTGCTGGAGCTTGCGGCCCGGGCGGTGAGTGCCGACGACGACGCGCGGCTGCTCGCGGCTCGAGAGGCGCTGCGCGACTGGTCGGTGCCGGCGCTGGCGCCGGTGGTCCTGCGTCAGCCGCGGCTGCTCGTCGAAGCCGGCGCCGGCGGTGGCGTGATCGGAGCCGAGGCACGGGACGAGAGCTACGCGCTGCGACCGTTGTCCGGCCTGATGTTTCCGCGGGATCATTATGTCGATCTTGGTGGTGCGGTTGCCGTCGGGCGGCTGCGTCGGCGGGAACGGGCCCGGGAGACAGTGGTGATGGCTGCTGTGCTGCGAGGGCTGCGGGGGCGCTCGGCCGAAGTGCGGGTGCCCGAACCGCTGTATCTTGCCGGCGGAGATGTGGTGACCTGCGGCGGGGTTGCGGTTCTGGCCACCGGGGCGCGGACCAGTCCGGCGGTGTGGGGGCTGCTGCGTCCATACCTGCGCGCCGCGTTCACCCATGTCGTGCGGGTCCGCGACGAGCTGCGGCGGCCCGGCGAGGCGCACCTGGACCACTGGCTGGGCCTCGGGCCCGGTATCGCCCTGGTGGCTGCGGATCGGCTGAACACCCCCGCCGTCGTGGAGAGCCGGGTCGTCGAACGTGACCCCGGCGCCGGCTACGGCGGTGCCGACTACGGCGGTGCTGGCTACGGCGGTGCTGGTTATGACGGGGGTGCCGGCTACGGAGGCCCTGGCCGCCGTGGCCAGGGCCAGGACAGCTTCGAGTACCGGGCGGGGGAACGGGCCGACCGTAACGGGGCCGGCGGCGGGTACGGCACCGAGGGGCTCGGTGGTCCGGACGGCGAGGGGGTCGTCGGACGCGAGACCACGCTGGTGGATGCGCTGCGCAGCATCGATCTGGCGGTCTGTCCGTTGGCTCCGGAGATGGTCGCCGCCTTCGCCGCCGGGGTCTTCTTTCTGCCCACACCACGTCGTTCCGCCGGCAGCGACGAGCCGGCGGCGCTGGTCTCGACGGCGAGCGCGCCGTGGACGGAGCCGGTGCTCGCCCGGTTCGGCGTGCACACGATCGCTGTTCCGTTCGACGAACATCACAAACACGTCGGCAGCCTGCACCGCGCGCTGAACACCGTCCCGGCGGTCACCGCCGGACGAACGCCTCCGCGCTAGACCGGGCGGAACTGTTGCCCCTGCTGCAGGACCGGCGCCTGCGCCAGGGTCGTGGGGGTGGCGGCGCCGGCTCGGCCCAGGGCGCGGCGGAACTCCACGATGGTGTCGCGCACTCGGGCGATCTCCCGGCCGGCGGCCCGGGACGGCGGGCTGCCCCGGCGATCGAGCTCGTGGGTCAGGGCGTCCAGCGCCGGCCGGGCGGCAAGCAACGCCTCGACTCCGTCGTAGCGGTGCGGCGCGTGGTGATCGGGCCGGCGTCCAGGCCCGGGCCGACGCCGGAACCGGACGCAGAGCCGGAGCCGGAGCCGGTCGAAGGTGCGGTGGGCGCGCAGCGTGGGGGCGATCTCGGCCAGACGGTCGAGCGTGGCTTCCACCCGCGCGTGGGCATCGGCCAGGGCCAGCCGAAGATCGGTGGGATCGGGCCCGCGCCCGGCCGGTCGGGCAGCGCCACGCCGACGGCCGGTCTGGGCGACGACCAGATAGTCGGTGAGGGCGGCCAGGACATCCGCGACCCGTCGGCGCAGCACATCCTCGGTGCGCACGGGCAGGACGAACCAGGCCGCGGCCAGACCCAGCGCCGCGCCGAGTCCGACGGCGAGCAGCCGCTCGCGCAGCATCTCGGCACCGCCCTGACCGTCATAGCCGTAGAGCAGCGCGAGCACGCCGGTGACGCAGGCCGCCCACCAGGCGTAGGAGGCGGTCCGTAGCCAGGTACCGAGGGTGAGCAGCCCAAAGATCGCGACAATCGACCACGGGTTGTGGGACGGCAGCTGACCGGCCAGCAGGCTGGCGGCGGCCGTGCCGAGCGCCGCGCCGACCAGCCGCTGCCCACTGCGCAGCACGACGTCGCCTCGCCCGCGGTTGCCGCTGTTGACCAGGTAGGCGGTCAGGACGAGCCAGGTCCGATGCTCGGGGAACAGCACACGGCCCAGCGCGAACGCCACCCCGAGCGCAACGGCGAGCTGGGCGGCCATCCGGGTGCTGGCGGGCAGCCGGCGCCGGCTCGGCCGACCGGTACGCATCTCGGCCGTGGCCGACCGCATCGGCGACGTGTCACCGCGGGACGCGTCCGCCGCGAGTGCGGAAACCGCCGGACGAACAGGAGCCGCGCGGGGAGCGGGAAGGGGCGGGGGCGCGGTCGCTGCGATGGCGGGTGGCCCGGGACCGAGGCGGGTGGCCAGGACGCCGGCGAGTGTGGTCCAGGCGGTGGCGATCAGGGCGACCGTGACCAGGACGAACCGGGACAGGCCGCGGGTGTCCGGCGGAACCGGCGTGATCAGCAGCGCGAGGAACGGCAACGTCACGAGGGTGCCGATCCGGGTGGCCACCGGCCCGAACCGGCGCAGCCAGACGGCGCCGCCGAGCGCCACGGTGAACAGGGCCTCACCGGCGGCCCGGTGCCGCGTGGCGAGCGTGGCGATCTCGCTGGCGAGCAGTGCGACCGCCGGTGGCAGGACAATCGTCAGCAGCCGGGGGTGCCGGACCGCCCGCAGCCAGGCGTGTCGTGAGACGCGCAGATGATCGGGCTGACGTTGCCCAACCCGCCCGAGGGTCAGTGCGAGCACGACGGCGAGCACGACGGCCCCGGCCGACACGTCCATCAGCGCGCGCAGCGCCAGGACCGAACCGAACGTCGCCAGGACCGCGCCCATCGTGGTCGCGACCACCGGCCACGGCTGGCGGCCCCGGACGAGACCTGGCCACCGCCGCGGTTGTGTGCCCACGACCGGATGCATGGTGACGGTGGGCCTCTCGGTCTCCGGCCTGGCAGCAGAGCGCTGGCGAAAGATAGTCGTCATTGTTAACTTTTCCTCGCGAAGGACTGCTGGATTCATGCAGATCTTCCTGGCAGGTGCTCGCCATGATAGTAAGTGGTTGCGTGGCATATGAGGAGCCCGGTCTCGGGGCAGCGGGGGCGACGGCGAACCGGGCGAGGGCGGCAGTGACGGTGCGCCGGGCCGTCACCCATCTGGGTCGCCGACTGCGGGCGCAGCGGCCCGCCGGCGCCCTGAACGGGACGAAGCTCAGCGTGCTCAGCCACCTGCACCGGCTGGGGCCGAGCTCGGCGGGGGCGATAGCCGCGGCCGAACGTCACCAGCCACAGGCGCTGTCACGTACCTTCGCCGAGCTCCAGCGCGACGGACTGATCACCCGGAGACCGGCCGAGCAGGACCGGCGGGCCGTCGTGCTGGCCATCACGGAGGCAGGCCGGGACGCGCTCGTACGCGACATGGCGCAGCGGGACGCCTGGCTCGTCGAAGCGTTGGAAGATCTCACCGACGCCGAGGTCGAGCTGGTACGGATCGCCGCCGAGCTGCTCGACCGCCTCGCGGACCGCCCCGACTGAAAGGGAGCGTCATACGGGTCTGCCGGTCATCATCGAGGAAGTGCGGATCATGCCGTTCGGACGTGGGCTGGTGTGGCTACCGGGGCTTGCGGCCCTCGACGCCGCGGGTGCGGGGGCGGCGGCCGGCGGGATGGGAGCCGGGGCCGGTGCGGCCGGCGGGGCGGAAGCGGCCGGCCGGGCGGGGCCGGCGTCCTCTGCGGCGCATCACGCGGTGACCGACGGTGTCGGTGTGCCGTCGATGTGCGGGACGGTGATCGCGGTGATCAGCAGGCCTCCTTCGACGAGCCAACGTCCGTCGAAACCGGTGAGGGCGCCGGGCCCGAGCACAGGGCCGTCAACCAGCAGCCGCGCGGTGAACGTCCCCTCGGCCCGCACCGGCACCCGTGCCGCCGCACCGCCGAACCCGGTGCTTTTCCCGGGTCCGGCCGTGGCGCCGAAGCTGGGAGTGGCCACCGGGCCGACCGGGCCGTCGAGAATGACGGGGGCGCCGGCGAGGGGTGCGGTGCCGGGGTCGAGGGTCAGGGCGGCGTCCTCGAAGCCCAGCCAGCGCCCGGCCAGGGGGAACCAGGCCTTGTACACGGACTCCTTGGCGCTGAACAGCAGACGGTCCCATCGGACGCCGGGCCGGGACGCGATCAGCGAGGTGAGCCGGTCCGCCTCGTCCTCGACGGTGATCTCTCGGGTGACACCGGGCGGGTTCGGTTCGTTCGGCTCGGCGTCGATCCCGACGGTATGCAGGTCGCAGGACCAGGCGACGGCGGCCGCCCGGTAGCCGGCACAGTGGGTGATGCTGCCGACCACCCCGTCCGGCCAGCCGGGGGCACCACGCGGGCCGGGCAGGATCGGCGCCGGCGGCAGACCGAGCCGGCGTAGCGCCGTGTGCGCGCAGATGCGGGCGGTGGTGAACTCGCGCCGCCGCTTTTCGACGGCCCGGGCGAGCAACGCCGACTCCTCGGGGAACAGCACGGCGGCCGGATCATCCTCGAACGCCTCGACCGCGATGGCCGCCGCGGGTAGCAGGCTCGAGAGCACCTGGTGTCAGCCCCGCCTCGGCGCCGACGTCGACGCCGGGGAGCCGCCGGCCGCGGTGCCCACCTGCCTGCGTTCGGGCCGCGGCACGTACGGCAGGATCTGGCGCGGCCCGGCGTACGGCCGGCCGTACGCCTCCCAGGCGGCCCGTTCCCGCGGATACCCCATCGAGACCTCCTCGAAGCGGATGTCGTCGTACCAGGTCGTGCGGGGAATGTGCAGGTGGCCGTAGACAGCGGCGGTCGCACCGAAACGCAGGTGCCAGTCGGCGGTGGCGGTGGTGCCGCACCACAGGGCGAACTCCGGGTACCGCAGAATGTCGCAGGGCTGACGCACCAGCGGCCAGTGGTTGACCAGCACCGGGGGAACGGCCGGATCGAGCGCCGCCAGCCGCTGCTCGGTGTAGGCGACGCGGGCGCGCGACCAGTCGTCGATGCGTGGATAGGGGTCGGCGTGCAGCAGCCATTCGTCCGTACACACCACACCGGTGCTGCGGGCCAGAGCGAGCGCCTCGTCCCGAGAGTAGGTGCCGGCCGGGTGGAAGCTGTAGTCGTATGGGACGAACAGCGGGGCGACGACCACCGGCCCGCCCTCGCCCGACCACACCGGATACGGATCCTCCGGGGTGAGCACGCCAACGTCACGGGCGGCGGCGACGAGATAGCGATATCGCGCATCGCCGCGCAGGCGCAGCGGATCCTGCTTGGCCGTCCACAGTTCGTGGTTGCCGGGTACCCAGAGGACCGTGGCGAAACGGCTCGCCATCAGCCGCATGATGGCGATGATGTCGGCGGCGATCTCGCCCACGTCGCCGGCCAGGATGAGCCAGTCGTCGGGAGAGTGCGCCTCGATGCTTTCGACCAGGCCCCGGTTTTCCGGGTAGCCGATGTGAACATCACTGACAGCCATCAGTCGACCACTATGCTGATCGTCGCGCGGACCGCTGTTCGGACCACTGCGCAGACCACTGTTCAGGCCACTGTTCAGGCCATTGTGCGCCGACGACTCCGCGGGGGACACAACGTGAAGCCTACCGGCGCCGTCGCACCCCTGTCCGCTCGTCCCGGGATCCGACGGGCGACACCGTCCGTGGCCGCTTCGTCCGGATATCGGGTGCGACCCGGTTGTCAACGCACCCGATGCCGGTCGTCGAGGTGCTCGTCGTCGGTCGTCGAGGTGTCCGCGGCCGGTTACCGATGCGCCCGTTGCGGCCGTCACCGCAGTGCCGGTGGAGGTTCGGATCGGCCCGTCACGGGGCATGCCGCAGGAGATCATGGCGGTCAGGAGATCATGGCCGTGCGGCAGGGCGTGCGCAGGTCCGGACAGGGAGACGTGGGCGATGGGTGACTTCGGGACTGCGCTGCTGATCGGCCTCGGTGTGCTCGTGGCGGTCGGCCTGGTGCTGGCGATCGCCGCGCTGGTGGTCATCCGGCGCTATGACCTGCCGGTACGCGGGATCGTGGCAACGCTGGGCAGCCTCGCCTACGTGGTGTCGCCGGTGGACGCCGTCCCCGAGATCCCGCTCGGCCCGATCGGCCTGATCGACGACCTGCTGGTGATCATCGGTGCCGTCGTGTACGTGCATGGTCTGATCCAGTCCCGCCGCGGGGACGGGCACACGCCCGGCCTGTCCGGCGGGTTGCCGCGCCAGCCCGCCCCGCCCCGGTTGACCCGGGGCCAGCGCGGTCGGCGGTGAGCGGGCGTCCGCCGGTGCTGCGGCGTTGTGTTGCCGCCTTGTTGCGAGGTGGAACACCGCGGGACGGACGGGCGTTGCTCGCGGCATGACCGCTGTCACGTTCGCCGTCACCTGGGACTACCGCTGCCCCTTCGCGCGCAACGCGCACGAGCATGTACTGACCGGCCTGGCCGCCGGCGCCGACTGGGACGTCACGTTCGTCCCGTTCTCGCTCGGGCAGGCGCATGTGGAGGAGGGACAGCCCAGCGTCTGGGCGAAACCCGAGCAGGATTCCGGGATCCTCGCCCTGCAGGCCGGCGTCGTCGTCCGCGACGAGTACCCCGACCTGTTCCCCGCGGCGCACCGCGCGCTGTTCGCCGCCCGGCACGACGAGGGCCTCCACCTGGAGGACCGGGAGGTCATCGCCGCGACGCTCACCGCCGTCGGCGTCCCCGCGGCGGACGTGCTCGCACGCATCGACGAGGGCGACGTCCTCACCCGGGTGCGCAGCGAACACGAGGGGCACGTGGCATCACACACCGTATGGGGAGTGCCGACGTTCATCGCGGGCGAGCAGGCCGTGTTCGTCCGGCTGATGGACCGGGCCCGGCCCGGAGCCGAGGCGGCCACGTCCATCCGAGCCGTAGAGCGGGTCGTGGACCTGCTGACCGGATGGCCGGAGCTCAACGAGTTCAAGCACACGTCGATCCCGCGCTGAGCGCTGCCCCCGGCCCGAGGCGCCGGGGGCAGGAGAATCAGACGTCGAGGCCGTAGGAACGGGCGATCTCGGCGAGCTCCTGCACCCCGCCCTCGCCGAGCGCGCGGAAATGCCAGCCGTCGCCCTCGCGCAACAGGTCGCCGAACAGCATCGAGGTGTCGTGGGCGGCGGAGGCGGACAGGTCGTAGCGGACGAGCTCGGTGTCGGTGTCGGTGTTGACCACGCGGATGTACGCGTTGTGCACGTCGCCGAAGCTCTGCCGCCGGTACTCGGCGTTGTGGATGGTCACCGGGAACACGATCCGGGTGATCGCGCGGGACAACAGGTCGAGGCGCACCTCGATCTGTTCGTCGTCTCCGCTGCCCTCACCGGTGAGGCTGTCCCCGCGATGGACGATCTCACCGCGCGGAGTACTCAGATTGTTGTAGTAGACGAAATAGTCGCGGCTCGGCGCCCGGCCGTTGCCCTGCAGCGCGATCGCGCTCGCGTCCAGGTCGAACTCCTGCGCTCCCGGGCTGTTCGGGTCCCAGCCCAGACCGACCCTGATATGCGTCAGGACGCCGGTGGTTTCGACGAGGGCGGTGCGGGCGCCCTTGGCGAGATCAATGCCCACGATTGTCCCTACCCACTGAGTCTGGTCTCCCTGCTTCGGTCATGGCCGGTCGGTCAGGCGCCGCTGGCGCCCGGAGCGGGGTGTGTGATCAGCCAAGCACATGCCGACGCTCCCCGACGGTGCAATGCCGATACTCCCGCACATGGCGGGTGAAACGCAGCTACCACAGCGCCGCAGCAGCGCCGTAACGGTGTCGTAGCGGTGCCGTGGGTGTGCGGGTCGGGGTGCGGTGGGCTCGATCCACGGGCGCGTGGCAGGGGTGATTGGCTAACGTCGTCAGGTGTGGATCAGCTTCCGCTGCTTGTCGGCTCCGGCGACATCGCCCGTGCGCTCGGTCTGACCCGTCAGGCGGTGGACCACCGGATGCGGGTGGACCCGGCGGCGCCGAAACCGGCCGCGGTGGTGAACCGCACCGCCACCTGGAGTGGCACCCGGATCTGGTGGCGTGCCGAGGTCGACCGCTGGCTGCGTCTCGAACCCGAACACTGGCATCTCGGCTGACGTACTGACCTCGGACGTTTGACTTCGAGTGCACTCGAAGCCCTAGCGTTCTGGACATGGCCACGCTCGAAGCGTCCGCATCCGTGTCCTGGCAGCCGTCCGCTCAGGACGGGCCGCCCGGCGTCGGCGACCCGTCGGCCCAGACGATTGCCCAGGCCGCGCAGGCCACCGGCGTCAGCGTCCACACCCTGCGGTACTACGAGCGGGTGGGGCTGATGCTGGAGCCGGTCGCCCGGGCCGCCTCGTCGCACCGCCGTTACACCAGGGCCGACATCGCCTGGGTGAGCTTCCTGACCAGGCTGCGTCTGACCGGCATGCCGATCCGCGAGATGGCCCGCTACGCCCAGCTCGCCCGGGCCGGGGCCGGTACCGAGGCGGACCGGTTGGCCCTGCTCACCGAGCATCGCCGCCGGGTGCTCGACCGGCTGCAGGAGGAGCAGCGCAACCTGGCGGCCATCGACTGCAAGATCGCCCAGTACGAGGAGAAGATTCGCTGATGCGCACTGTCACACTGGGTTCCGCGGGCCTGCAGGTGTCCCAGCAGGGCCTGGGCTGCATGGGCATGTCCGAGTTCTACGGTGAGACCGACGACACCGAGTCGATCGCGACGATCCACCGCGCCCTCGACCTCGGCGTCACGCTTCTGGACACCGCCGACATGTACGGTCCGCACACCAACGAGCGCCTCGTCGGCGCCGCGATCGCGGACCGCCGCGAGCAGGTCGTGCTCGCCACGAAGTTCGGCATCATCCGGGACCCGGCCGACCCGTCCGCCCGCGGCATCAACGGCCGCCCGGAGTACGTCCGCGCCAGCGCCGATGCGTCGCTGGCCCGCCTCGGCGTCGACCACATCGACCTGTACTACCAGCACCGCGTCGACCCGACCGTGCCCATCGAGGAGACCGTCGGGGCGATGAGCGAGCTCGTCACCGCCGGCAAGGTCCGCTACCTGGGCCTGTCCGAGGCGTCGGCGGCGACGATCCGCCGTGCCCACGCCGTCGCGCCGATCACCGCGGTGCAGTCCGAGTACAGCCTGTGGACGCGTGAGCTCGAACAGGACATCCTGCCGACGCTGCGCGAGCTTGGCATCGGCCTGGTCGCCTACAGTCCGCTGGGCCGTGGCTTCCTCACCGGCGCCCTGCGGTCGACGGCGGACGTCGGCCCCGGCGACTACCGCCGCGGCTACCCGCGGATGCAGGACGAGCACCTCGCGGCGAACCTCGCGCTGGTCGCCGAGATCGAGAAGCTGGCCACCGACAAGGGTGTGACCCCGGCCCAGCTCGCCCTCGCCTGGGTGCACCACCAAGGCGACGACGTCGTGCCGATCCCCGGCACGAAGCGCCGCCGCTACCTGGAGGACAACATCGGCGCCGCCGCGATCACCCTGACCGACGCGGAGGCGGACCACCTGGGCACACTCGGCACGTCGGCCGCCGGCGCCCGCTACCCCGACATGTCCACGATCGACCGCTGACCGACCGGCGGCTGGCTCCCTGCCGCCGGCTCCCCACCGCGGGACGGGTGTCAGTCGCCGCCGGACGGGGTGCAGACGCGGTAGCCGATGCCGCGCACGGTGAGGATGTGGGTGGGCGCCGACGGGTCCACCTCCACCTTGCGGCGCAGCCGTCGGACATGGACGTCGAGCATCCGCGCCCCGCCGTAGTAGTCATAGCCCCAGATCCGCTCCATCAGCTGCCGGCGGCTGACCGCCCGTCCGCCGGCCACGGCCAGCTCACACAGCAACCGGAACTCGGTACGGGTCAGGCACTGGTCCTCGCCGTGCCGGCAGACGACCCCCTCGGCGGGACGGATCTGCAGCTCGCCGACCCGCAGTGCGCGGGCCGTGGCCTGGTCGGGGCGGGTCCGGCGCAGCAGTGCCCGCAGCCGGGCCAGCGCCTCCGCGGACAGCGGCGGGGCGGTGATGTAGTCGTCGGCACCGGCCTCCAGTCCCGCGACCAGGCCGCTCGGGTCGCCCCGCTCGGCCACCACGACCAGCGGAACGTCCCCCGCGGCCCGGACCCGTCGACAGAACTCCAGCCCGCTGATCGCCAGCTCCGCCGTCGCCTGGACGGCCGTCCCGTCGGCCGCCAGGGCGACGCCGACGCCCGCCGTGGCGCTGGTGGCGAGCCCGGTGCCGGTGGCAGCGGTGGGATCCGGTCCGGTGGGCAGCGCGACGGTGACACGTTCACGGGGGACCGCGGGGGTTGCGACAGGGACGGCGAGGCCGAGGACCGAGGAAGGAAGATCGACGGGCGGGGGGCCGTCCGGGCCGTAGACGAGCGTGTCGAGCCGTTCCGCGGCGAGCTCGGCCCGCTCGGGCGGCGACAGCTGTTCGCGGGCGGGCGGGCGGTCCTGCTGCCCGGCCCAGCCGAGTCGGTCGAACCAGGGGTCGTCGAGGGCGGCCAGATCGTCGGGCAGGGGGAGCGCCCCCGGCTCGGTGCTGAGCGGGAGGCAGGTCAGGACCAGGTCCACCGACCGGGCGGCGAGCACGGCCAGGGCCTGGTCGGCCGAACGGGCCGTGTCGACGCCGTAGCCCTCGTCCACCAGCGTGGTCAGCAGCTCCCGGCGCGTCCCCGCCTCGTCACCCACGAGCAGAAGAGTCGTCCGCACCTTCGCCATTTTCCCCGATGTCCGCGCGGAATTCCCACCGGGGCATCCTCGGGTGGCGGACCCGGCCCTCGACCCCGTGCCACGCTCTCGGCCGCGACTCACGCCGTCGTGGCTGGTCAGCGGGCTGCGTAAGCCGTTCGGTCGGGGCGGCACCGGGACGGACAGCCCCAACCGGGGGTAGGTATGGCACCCCGGTCGGGGACTGTGGTCCCGGCTCGATCGCGCCGACCGCCCGCCCGTCCGGTGGATACCACCGCAGCCGTCGGTCGCCGCGCACCGCCGGGACGGGTTGCCGCCCGCGGCTAGGACGGGTTGCCGCCGGTGGGGTCGGTGGCGGTGGCGTCCTCCAACTGGCCCTCGGTGCGCAGATAGAGCTCTTGCAGGCCGTCCAGAGTGGCGGGCTCGGGGTGTTCCCACAGGCCGCGGGCGGCGGCCTCGAGGAGTCGTTCGGCGATGCCGTGCAGGGCCCACGGGTTCGACTCGAGGAAGAACTTCTGGCTCTCGGCGTCCAGGGCATAGGTCTCGGCGAGCCGTTCGTACATCCAGTCGGCCACCACGCCAGCGGTGGCGTCGTAGCCGAACAGGTAGTCGACGGTGGCCGCCATCTCGAACGCCCCCTTGTAGCCGTGGCGGCGCATGGCCGCGAGCCAACGGGGGTTCACCACCCGGGCCCGAAAGACCCGCGAGGTCTCCTCGGACAGGGTGCGGGTCCGCACCGCCTCGGGCCGGGTGCTGTCGCCGATGTAGGCCGCGGGCGCCCGGCCGGTCAGCGCCCGCACGGTCGCGACCATGCCGCCGTGGTACTGGAAGTAGTCGTCGGAGTCGGCGATGTCGTGCTCGCGGGTGTCGACGTTCTTCGCGGCCACGGCGATGCGCCGGTAGGCGGCCTCCATGTCGGGCCGGGCGGGCGTCCCGTCGACCCCGCGACCGTAGGCGTAACCGCCCCAGGTGGCGTACACCTCGGCGAGGTCGGCGTCGTCGCGCCAGTTGCGGCTGTCGATCAGCGGCAGCAGACCCGCGCCGTACGCGCCCGGGCGCGATCCGAAGATCCGCAGGGTGGCCCGCCGCTGGTCGCCGTGCTCGGCGAGGTCGGCGCGGGCGTGGGCGCGCACATGGTTGTCCTCGTCGGGTTCGTCGAGGTCCGCGACCAGCCGCACCGCGTCGTCGAGCATCGCCACGACGTGCGGGAACGCGTCGCGGAAGAAGCCGCTGATGCGCACGGTCACGTCGATGCGCGGTCGGCCGAGTTCGGCGAGCTCGATCGGCGCCAGCCCGTGCACCCGGCGGGACGCGTCGTCCCACAGCGGGCGCACGCCGAGCAGGGCCAGCACTTCGGCCACATCATCGCCGCTGGTACGCATCGCACTCGTGCCCCAGACCGACAGCCCGACCGACTCCGGCCAGCGCCCGGTCTCCGCCCGGTACCGGTCCAGCAGACTCGCCGCCATGGCCTGCCCGGTCTCCCACGCGAGCCGGCTCGGCACTGCCTTCGGATCGACCGAGTAGAAGTTGCGTCCGGTGGGCAGCACGTTGACCAGCCCCCGCAGCGGTGACCCGCTCGGCCCCGCCGGGACGTACCCGCCGTCGAGCGCGTGCAGCACGTTGCCGATCTCGTCGGTGGTCCGCGCCAGCCGCGGGACCATCTCGGTCGCGGCGAACCGCAACACCGCGGCCACCGCCTCGTGGCGGGCGGTCGGGTCTCCTCCTGGCTGTGTCGCACTGGACGGCTGTGTCGCACTGGACGGCTGTGTCGCACTGGACGGTTCCGCGGAACCGTCAGCCGGATCCGCCCCACCGTCGAACGGTTCCGCGGAACCGACGACCGCGGGTCCCGCCCCGTCGGCCGCATCCGTCCCGTCGACCGGTTGCCCGGGGCTGGTCGGCTCGCCGAGGAGGGCGGTGACGATGGAGGGGACGGCGGCGGGATCCCAGCCGCGGTGCTCCAGTTCGGTGACCAGGGCCAGGGCGGTGCGTTCGGCCTCGTCCACGGTGGTGCGTGACGCCGTTTCGGCGGTCTCGTCCAGGCCGAGGGCCTCACGCAGGCCCGGCAGGGTGCGCTGCCCGCCCCACATCTGGCGGGCCCGCAGCATCGCCAACACCAGGTTGATCCGGGCCGCCCCGGTCGGTGCGACCCCGAGCACGTGCAGGCCGTCGCGGATCTGCGCGTCCTTGACCTCGCACAGCCAACCGTCGACGTGCAACAGGAAGTCGTCGAACTCGACGTCGTGCGGCCGGTCGGCCAGGCCCAGGTCGTGGTCGAGGCGGGCGGCCTGGATCAGCGTCCAGATCTGGGCGCGGATCGCCGGCAGCTTCGCCGGGTCCATCGCGGCGATCGAGGCGTGCTCGTCCAGCAGCTGTTCGAGGCGGGCCAGATCGCCGTAGCTTTCCGCCCGGGCCATCGGCGGCACGAGATGGTCGATCAGCGTGGCATGCGCGCGCCGTTTCGCCTGGGTGCCCTCACCGGGGTCGTTCACCAGGAACGGGTAGATCAGCGGCAGATTGCCCAGCGCCGCGTCCGACGGGCAGGACGCGCTCATCCCCACCGTCTTGCCGGGCAGCCATTCCAGGGTGCCGTGCTTGCCGAGATGGACCAGGGCGTGCGCGCCGAACCCGCCCTCGGCCGGCCCGGCGGACAGCCAGCGGTAGGCGGCCAGGTAGTGGTGGCTCGGCGGCAGGTCCGGATCATGGTAGATGGCCACCGGGTTCTCCCCGAACCCGCGCGGCGGCTGGACGAGCAGCACCACGTTGCCGGCCTGCAGCGCGGCCAGCACGATGTCGCCGTCCGGGCTGGCCTGTGCGCCGTGGTCCACGTAGAGCTCGCCCGGCGCCGGCCCCCAGTGCGCCTCGACCCGGTCGCGCAGGTCGGCCGGCAGTGTGTCGAACCAGGCCCGGTAGTCGGCGGCGCGGATGCGCACTGGGTTGCCGGCGAGCTGCGCCTCGGTGAGCCAGGCCGGATCCTGCCCGCCCGCCTCGATGATCGCGTGGATGAGCGCGTCCCCGTCGCTGGCGGCGATCCCGGGCAGCGCGTCCGGGCCGTCGACGGGACCGACGTCGTACCCGGCCGCGCGCATCGCCTGCAGCAGCCGCACGGTGCTCGCGGGCGTGTCCAGGCCGACGGCGTTGCCGATCCGGGAGTGTTTCGTCGGGTAGGCCGACAGCATCAGCGCCACCCGTCGGTCCGCCGCGCCGACGTGGCGCAGCCGCCCGTGTGCCACGGCCAGACCCGCGACCCGGTCGGCGCGCTCGGCGTCGGCGACGTAGCTGGTCAGGCCGTCGGCGTCGACCTCCTTGAACGAGAACGGCACCGTGATCAGCCGGCCGTCGAACTCGGGGATCGCCACCTGGGTGGCCGCGTCCAGTGGCGAGAGCCCGTCGTCCGAACCGGCCCACACCTCCCGCGGGCTGGTCAGGCACAGGCCCTGCAGGATCGGGATGTCCAGGGCCGCGAGCGCGCCGACGTCCCACGCCTCGTCGTCGCCCCCGGCGCCGACCTTCGCCGGCTGGCTGCCACCCGCGGCCAGCACGGTGACGACCAGGGCGTCCACCTGACCGAGGACGGCGAGCAGCTCCGGCTCGGCGGTCCGCAGCGACGCGCAGAACACCGGCAGCGCCACCCCGCCGGCCCGCCGCACCGCCGCGGCCAGATCCTCGACGAACGCGGTGTTACCGGCCACGTGATGCGCCCGGTAGTACAGAATCCCGACCACCGGTCGCCCCGGCCGTCCTGGCTGGGACGTCGTCCCGGCAGCGGTCTGGTCCTGGGCGTCGACCGGGGGCGTGAAACCGGCCAGGACGCCCCAGGACGGCGTGACCACCGGTGGGGCGAAGCCGTCGCCGGTGAGCAGCAGCGTGTCGGCGAGGAACCGGTGCAGCTCGCGCAGGTTCGCCGGGCCGCCCTCGGCCAGGTAGGCGTGCGCCTGCGCGCAGATCCCGCCGGGCACGGTGGAGGCGGCCATGAGCTCCGCGTCCGGCACCCGCTCCCCGCCGAGGACGACCACCGGCCGCGGCCCGGCCAGCAGCGCGGCCAGGCCCTCCTCCCACATCCGCCGACCACCGAGGATCCGCACGACCACCACGTCGACCCCGTCGGTCAGCCCGGGCAGGTCGTCCACCCCGAGCCGGGCCGGATTGCCGAGCCGGTAGCGCACCCCACTGGCCCGCGCGGACAGCAGATCCGTGTCGGACGTCGACAGCAGCAGCACCGTCGCGTCGAACTCCGCCGGCGCGCCGCCGGTGCCCGTGCCAGCCTCGGTGACGTTCGTGGCGGCTTCGGCCTCAACTGCGGTGGGTGGGACGGAAGGTGTCTGCGGGCGTGCGGGGGTCATTCGGGCTGCCTCTCCCCGGGGATCCGCGTCCCCGCGTCGGCCGGCGCCTGCACTGCGCCGGCGGTACCGGACGGCGACCCGACCCGGACGGACGCACGGGCCGAGCGGTGACCATGGCGCCACCCGCACTGCCGCACCCCGGACCGGGCTGTGGGACCTGCCGTGCCCCGCGCGGCCGAGCCGAGTATCCCGGCTCCCGGGTGCCCGCCGGACCTGCCCGCTCCCGCTGCCCGCGGGTGGGTCTGTCGACGTTCGCTCGCCCCGGCCTTCCCGGCGTGGACGGCGTGCCCGCGCCAGTGGCCGTGCCTGGGGTCCGCTTCCCGGTGACGGTGGCGGGACCGCGCCGGACTCGCACCGGACTTCCTCGCCGCTCGCCGCTTGTGGCCGCCTCACCATGACAGATCGGGCACCCGCACTGTCAAACGGCGCCCACGTCAACGGCCGTATCCCGGCCACTTTCTTCGCCGGTGGGGACGGCCCTTGGCCAGTCGACCGGTCGCGTCAGCGTGCCTTACGGCCGGCGAGCGCAAGCATGCGATCCTGCGCTCCGGCATCCTGCGGGGTGGGAAGGATGGAGCCGTAGCGCCCCGATCCCCGCATCTGCGCAGTGATCGCGGGCATGTCCGCCAGCACGGCCTCCACCAGGTCTGCGGGCAGCAGGTCGTCCCCGCCGACGGCGCGGGCGAGGTCCCAGGCGTGAATCGTCACGTCCCGCACGAGCGCCACCAGCAGGAACTCGGCCGTGACCGTGTCCGCTCCGATCCGCACCGGCGAGTCAGGGACGCCATGCGCGTCGAAGGCCTCGAGGTCAGCCACGGCACGCTCCCGCGCTGATGCCCAGGCCTGACGTGGATCGAGACCTGGCTGGACGGTCGAAGCGCGGTAGTCGCCTCCCCGCAGGGCCGCCGAAAGGCCGGCGAGGTTACGGGCGACATGCAGGACGACATCCGCGCCCGTCCACTCGTCACAGGGAGACTGGTTCGCCAGGGCTGCCGGGTCAGCCGCGACCAACCGCGCGTCGAGGACCTCGATGGCCTGCCGGAGAGTGCTGGACGTCGACTGCAAAGACACAAGGGTGTTCTACCGCATCTGACCCTGATGTTCAGCGCAGCCGTTTTGTGACGTTTCGTGGCCGAGGTGGCAGGGCGTACGGCTATGGACACGGGGCCTCGGCAACGGCTGGCACTGCATCCGAATCACCGGTGGCGGTGGATTTTTCGTCTCCTACACCGGAGCGGGTGAGGCGTGGGCGACCTGGGTCGCCGAAGTGCCAGAGGTCGAGGACGACCACGGTCTGGCGGGCTTCCTCATCGCCCTCCCCTCGCCGTCCCAGCCCCACGTCGCCTACATCCACTTCCTCGGCGTACGGTCCGACCAGCGCGGCTTCGACCTGGCCCGCCGCCGCTACGGGGACTTCTTCCACCGCATGCGAGCGGCGGGCTGCCGCGAGGTTCACGCGATCACCGGGCCGAGCAACACCGACTCGATCGCGTTCCACCGCCGTCTCGGCTTCGCCATCGACGGTCCCATCCCGGAACACAACGGCCCAGGACGACCCACGATGATCTTCCGACGGTTTCTGGCAGACGAGTCATAGCCCCGACGCCCGACGCAGGCGCCCGCCCGCTCAACCCGTTCGGAAGGCGA
Source organism: Frankia sp. R82 (assembly GCF_023716925.1). Classification (GTDB taxonomy): domain Bacteria; phylum Actinomycetota; class Actinomycetes; order Frankiales; family Frankiaceae; genus Frankia. Next base: position 2,411 of record NZ_JAMQQG010000296.1, on the reverse strand, counting down.
TTTCGGTTGGGAGGCGGGTTGCGGTCTCCGCCGGCCGGGACCCCGATCCGCTGGTTTCTGGCGGCTGGCAGGTTCCTCACCCCAGCCGGGAGCGACGGCCATCACGCAGTGGGGATGGGTGCGAGTCCGCTACCGGGTGGCGGCGGGGCTGTGCCAGATGATGCTGTAGCGCAGCAGGAGGTGGCGGCGGTACTGGGAGCCGGGCAGGATCTCGGCGGCCAGCGCCCGCATCTGCGGGTAGGTCACCGGCGGTGGCCACACGAGCGGGGACGGGTGCTGCCAGTGACCCCTTCTGGCCCGGTGGAAGGTACCGACGGCGACACCGGCAAGGTCGCGTGGCAGGTCGCCTGGCATGGTGCTGCGGGCGAGACCGACCAGGGCCAGGACGCCGCCGGGGCACAGCAGGTCACGCATGCGGGCCAACGCGGCGGCGGCGTCCATGTGGTGGAGGGTGGCCACCGACGTGACGACATCGAACGAGGCGGGTTCGAAGGGATGGCTGAGGACATCGCCGAGGATGTAGTCGACGTCGTCCGGGTACCCGCGGGCCTGGTCGATGCTGGGGCCGTCGAGGTCGATGCCGGTGACCTTCGGCACCGTCCGCCGCAGCTCGCGGGCAAGCATGCCCTCGCCGCAGCCGATGTCCAGGGCGCGCTGGGCGCCGTCGGGGATCGCGCGCAGGATGTGAGGGTGGTAGTGGATGTTGTGGTTCCACCGCCGGTCGTTCTTCTCCGCCATGGGATCATCCTGGCGGAGGCGACGCGTTTCGATCGCACCACGACCCGGCGGAGCACGTAGCCGCGCTCGACACCAGCCAGCGAACATTTCCGCGTGGCCCACATCACCGCCTTCGAGTTCGCCCAGGCGCTCACCGATGGCGTCATCCACACCCATCTGTCGCTCCTAGTTACCGCGCATGACCACCGCAGACAGGGCATCGGCCGCCACCTTGTGACCGAGGTGCTCCGCCGAAGCGGAGCCGCGCGCCTCGATCTCGGGACGGACAGCGCCGAGGACTTCTATGCCTCCCTGCCACACCAACCCTTCCATGGCTTCCGGATCTACGACACCGACCGCTTCCCGCCGTAGCACTCACCAATGATCATGGGATGCGTCTTCCCGCCGAGGGGCGTGCGGTAGCGTGCCGGAAGTATGGATGCCACGAATCTGGCCGAGCTCTATGATCTGCCGGTTCTGGACTGGGACGCCGTACGGGCGCGCCTTGACGCCGGCTTCACCCAGATACCGGGCTCCGGCGGCCCGAACCGGCACACCTGCTGGCTGAGCACGATCAATCCGGACGGCAGCCCGCACGTCACCGGCGTCGGCGCCCTGTACGTCGACGGCAGCTTCTGGTTCGAGACCGGCGGGCGCACCCGCAAGGCCCGCAACCTCGCCCGCGACGCCCGCTGCACGCTCAGCCTGGCCACCGATGCCTACGACCTTGTGGTCGAGGGGCGAGCCGAGCTCATCACCGATCCGCCGACGGTGGCCGAGCTCGCCGGGCAGTGGGCGGCCGCAGGATGGCCCTGCCAGGTGGACGAGACCGGCCGGGCCCTCACGGCCGCGTTCAGCGCGCCGTCCGCCGGGCCGCCGCCCTGGTCGGTCTACCGGATCGTCGCCAGCGCCGCGACCGCGCTGCGGACCGTCGAACCCGGCGGCGCCACTCGCTGGCGTTTCTGATCCGCGGGCTGCCTGGTCGGATTGGCCGCACCTGTCGCAGGTTGCACGTATGCTCCGCCGGTGTCCACCAGCCGGCGGGAGCGCGCCCATGACGCCTGCCCCGGGGTACTTCGGACGCATCCGGCCGCCGACGGCGCACTGGCCCGGCTACGGCTGCCCGGCGGTCGGCTCACGGCCCGGGCGGCGCGCGAGCTTGCGGCCTGTGCCCGCGAGCTTGCCGACGGGCACCTGGAGCTGACCTCCCGCGGCAACGTGCAGCTGCGCGGCCTCGCCGACGGTGGCGCCGAGGTGCTGGCCGGTCGGGCCAGGGCGGTCGGCCTGCTGCCGTCGGACACCCACGAGCGGGTCCGCAACATCGTGGCGTCGCCGTTGTCCGGGCGGCTGGCCGGCGGGCGGGACGTGCAGGCCTTCGTGGCCGCCCTCGACCGTGGGCTGTGCGCCGGTCCGGCGTTGGCCGCGCTGCCCGGGCGGATCCTGTTCGCCGTCGACGACGGCACCGGTGATCTTTCCGCCATTCCGGCCGATCTTGCGCTGCGCGCGTTGCCGGCCGGGCACATGGTGGTATCCGTGGCCGGCGAAGCCCGGGGGCTGCGGGTTTCCGATGCCGTGGCCGTGCCCGCGCTGCTTGCCGCGGCCCGGGCCTTCGTCGATCTGGTCGCGGCGGGTGGTCCCGCGGCGTCCGCCTGGCGTGTCGCCGAGCTGCCCGCCGGTCGCGACCGGCTCCTCGC
>NZ_JAMQQG010000295.1 GCF_023716925.1 Frankia sp. R82 | reverse complement strand
CGCACTCGACCTCGCCGCCAGCCTCTACCTACCTGACACCACCGATCACCGACGAACTAACGGCGACGACCACTAGCCCGCCTGCCGGCTCCGCCGGCCGTACCGCGGCATGACTTCCCGCCGCACGGCGTGCGGGTGGCGCGGTATGCCGCCAGCGCAGTCTCGTGCACCTTCGCCACGGGCCCGGGTGGATCGGCAACGTCCATCCGGGCCCATGCACGTCCCGGGACCCGACCGCCGTGACGGCCCGGACACCACGATCCGCATACTGGGGGACATCGGGACGGACGCGCCGCACGCGTCGGCGGGATGACAACGGACGAGAACGGACGGGACGGAGATGGCGGACCTGCCGGCCGGCGTCGAGCCCCTGGATGACGGCGACCCGGCCCAGGCCGGCCCATACCTGCTGACCGGGCGGATCGGGGTCGGCGGGATGGGCAGCGTCTACTACGGGCAGGCACCCGGCGGCGCCCCGGTCGCGGTCAAGGTGATCCGGCGGGAGTACGCCCGGGAGCCGGAGTTCCGTATCCGCTTCCGGCGCGAGGCACAGGCCGCCCGCCGTGTCGCCCGCTTCTGCACCGCCGAGGTGCTCGACGTCGACACCGATCGGGCCGAGCCGTACCTGGTCACCGAGTACATCGACGGGCCGACGCTGGCCGAACGGGTCCGTCGGGGCGGGCCGCTGCCCGCGGCCGAGCTGGAGCGGGTCGGGGTGGCCGTGGCCGGGGCACTCGGCGCCATCCACGGGGCAGGCCTGATCCACCGGGATCTCAAACCCGGCAACATCCTGTTGTCGTCGTCGGGGGCGCGCGTCATCGACTTCGGGATCGCCCGGGCGCTGGAGGCCACCACCACACTGACCCAGCGGGGCGTGCTGGGCACCCCGGCGTTCATGGCTCCCGAACAGGCCCTCGGCGAACCGCTCACCCCGGCCGCGGACGTCTATGCCTGGGGTGCGGTGATGTTGTACGCCGCCACCGGACGCACCCCGCACGGCGAGGCCGTCACCCCGGTGCTGATGTACCGGATCGTGCACGACGAACCGGACCTGTCCGGGCTCACCCCGGCGCTGCACGCCCTTGTCACCTGGACGATGAACCGGGATCCCGCCGCTCGCCCGAGCGCCGCCGCCCTGCTGCTGCACCTGACCGGCGCGACCCCGCATCCCGTCCCCGCCCCGCTCACCACCGCCCACTCCGCGGGGCCACTCGCCACAGCCCCGCCCATCCCAGCCCCGCCCATGACGCCGCAGCCAGCCGTGGCACCGCCGCCCCGCGCCTTCTCGCCCCATCAGATCGACGGCGGGCCGGCGGACGCGCCGACGACGGCAACCCCACCACCACTGCTGCCACCGCCCGCAACCCGGACCGCGCCGCCAGGGACCACACCGCCGGCAGGGACCACACCGCCGGCCACGAAGCGGCCGTGGACGATGCCGCTGCTGGTCGTGGTCGCTGTCGCCGTGGTTGCCGCCGGCGGGGTAGGGCTGGCGTTCGGGCTGCGTGCCGAGCCGCCGGGCGGCACCTCACCTCCGATCGGCCCGACGCCGTCGGTCACCACCGGGCCGTTCACCCTCGCCGACTACCGGGGACGGGAGAGCACCGTGGTCGTGGCACGGCTGCGGCGTGCCGGGTTCGTCGTGCGGACCGTGTCGCGGACGAGCACGTCGACGACGCGCGGCCGGGTCATCGACACCACCCCGCCGTCCGGATCCCGGGTGGCGCCGGGCAGCGTCGTGGTGGTGCAGGTCGGCGACGGTTCGCTGGCCGAGGCACGCGGCTGGCGGGTGTTCCTGCGTCACACCGACGGTTCCTCGATCAACGAGAGCCCGATCATCGTGGTCGACCCGGCCGGCACCGAACGCCAGGTGGGCGTCGGTGACCATCCGGCGCTGTCCCCGGATGCCTCCCGGGCGATCTTCACCGACACGGATGGTGAGATCAGAAGTGTGCGGGCCACCGACGGCGGCGATGCCCGCCAGCTCACCGACGAAGCGGGCAGCTCGTCGGACAACGCGGTGTACTCCCCCGACGGGCGCACCATTGCCTACACCCGCACCATCGGTGGCATCTTCCTCATCGGCGCGGACGGCAGTGGCCGGCGCCGGATCAGCACGGTCCGCAATGCGTTCGAGCTGTCCTTCGCACCGGACGGCGATCGGCTCGCCTACCGCAACGGCAACGACCAGTCGTTGCACATTGTCCGCCGCAACGGCACCGACACCCTGCTGACCACCTCCCCGGTCGCCGGCATCGGCCTCGGCATCACCGAACCTGCCTGGTCGCCGGACGGGAGGTCGATCGTGTTCGGCACCAGGACCGGCGCCCTGTACCTGGTCGACGTCAGTACCGGACAGGTGCGCCCCGTCGGCGGACCGGATTCGTGGCATCCCAGCTGGTCGCCGCAGGGCAGCCTGGTCTACGTCCAGGACTCCTCCGCCGAGCAGCCCTTCGCCGCCTCCGGCCCCGTCCACGTCCGTAACCCCGACGGCACCGGCGACCGCCTGCTCGACGCCCACCCGGCCAGCGGCCCCGTCCGCTGGGCCGACCCGGCCAGTTGACGCCTCGCCAGCCCGCAGCCCGCAGGCCACCGGGAAGCCGTCACACGACGTTGTCGCTGAGAGCTACCGCGCTGGTGGCACTGGTGGCGGCGCCACCGAGGCTCATGGTGGCGGCGCCGGTGACGGCGATGTCCGCTGCCGGAGACGGGACGGGACGACCGCGGGTAACCGCGCGGCGGCGTAGGGCCGGAAAGGCCGCGGCCAGGGCGCCAAGGGCGAAGGCGGCGGTGTGGCCGATGCCGTCCACGTCGCCGTAGACCAGGTCGAACATCATGGCGGGGGCGATGGCGCCCAGAGCGACGGCGCAGGTCAGCCGCAACCGGTGGCCCGTGGGAAGGGCCACCACGGCGGCCAGCGCGGTGGCGACGACGTAGCTGGGGCCGACATCAAGGATGTGCAGCGCGCTGGCCGGCAGGTTCCCCGTGGCGACGCGCAGGCCCAGGATCCCTTCGGAGATCAGGGTGGCGACGGTGTGCCCGCCGAACACGACGGCGAACGCCGCCAGGCTGCCGACGGTCGCCTCCAGGCCGCCGACCGCGAGCCCGGCCAGCGCCAGCCACGGCAGGACGGGACCACCGGTCACCCAGGGAATGCTGCCGACCAGTACGCCGAGGGGATGATGCGCGAGCTGCTCCAGGCTGGTGCTGGTCGCCCACCACCAGCGATGGACGAGATCCGGAGTGACATGCCGCAGGATCCGCGCGGTGAACAGTGCCACCATGAGCAGCCCCGTCACGGGGTACCTGCGCGGCACCGCGGCGATGCGGGCCGCCACGGTGGCCGCACGCCGCCGGCCCGCTGCCCGCGCCGCCGACACATCGGGCCGGGCCATCGCCAGGGGCGACAGTCCCTGGGCCGATCCCCCCTCGGCGGCCGTCCGGGCGCCCGCTGGACGTCGCGTCGCGCCTTGCCGTCGAGTGGAGCCTGCACCTGCATCGGCGTGGGACGCGGCGATGCGGCGAGAGGGCAGCGGTGGCGCGCCCAGAGTCCGGAATCCCGCTATCGGCAGACCGCAGACCGCATCGGCTCTGCGCCATGGTCGTCGCACCATGTACCCCCACCTCAGGAGGATCGTCGTCAGCGGCGGGCGTCACCCACCACAGCGGCACCACCCATCGCGAGGACCCGCACCGGACCACATCCGCGACGCCCGGCGACGGCGGTGCGCACTGACATGACGCTGCGCCGACCACGGACATTCCCCGAACCCCGGCCCGGTACGCCGCGGCAACCCAACAAGAAGGATCTGCACGCCATCCGCGCTCGATTGGTCACAGTAACCAGGTCAGGCCCGGACAGGATGATCCTGTAGATGACGGACCGTGTTGGCCGGGTCCACCGGCGCGCGGACGGGCACCGCGGCAGGCGCGCCCAGAGCCCAGGCGAGGCTTTCGCGCAACGCCGGGCGCCACACGCCGAAGTCATGGCCGCCGGGACGCAGGTGCACCTCCACCTGAAACCCGGGCCGGGCACCGAGCGTCGCCGCCAGATACCGGGTGTCGGAGTAGGACTCCCGGTCGCTGCGACCGCAGTCGAGCCAGACCCGCATCGGCGGGGACGCGGGCAGATGCGCCGCGTACACCGCAGGGGTGTTCGCCATGACCACATGGGCGAGGTCGCGGCGATGACCGAACAGGGCGATCATGCCACCGTCGTGGGTGGGGCGGTCCATCCCGGACATGTCGACGATCGTGGCGACCAGACCACGGTGACGCAGCCCCAGGTTGAGCGCGCAGAAGCCGCCGGCCGACATCCCGGCGAAGATCCGGTCGGCGCGGTCGGCCCGGACCCGCAGCCGGGCGTCGACGGTGGGGATCACATCGTCGACGACGTAGCTTTCGATGTGCTCACCGGGCCGGTCGACGCATTCGGAGTCGTCCAGCCAGCCGTGGCTCAGGCGCGGGGCGACGAGGATCACCGGCCGGCCGCGCCCGGCGAGCCACGCGCCGGTCTGTGCGGCCCGGTTCGCCCGGTACCAGTCGACCGGCACCCCGGGCGAGCCGTGCATCAGATACACGACGGGGAAGCGGGCACGGGGCTCGGTGAAGTACTGCGGTGGCAGATACACCAGGGCCTGCTGGGTGCCGAACCCGCTATGGGCGCCGGGCACCGCCAGGCTGATGACGGATCCCTGCGCATGACCGCGCACCGGGGCCGCAACCACCGCGTCCCGTGATGAGGCGGTGGGCCACGAGCGCACCCCGAGGACGTCATCGAGGCGCGGCAGATAACTGTAGTGGGCGTTGACCAGGTCGGCGGCCGTGGCCAGCGTCAACGTGACGGCCAGGGCGCCGACCCCCGCGACGAGCATCCGGCGCTGCCGGCGCACGGCCCCCGCGCAGCCCACCCAGGCGGCAACCGCGAGCAGGGCGAGGCCCAGCAGAAACCACTTTCCGATGATGACCAGCGATCCCACCGTCCCACCCCCACTCGTCACGCCTGGTCGTCGCGCCCCACCTGTCGCGAGCCGGCAACCGTCGCACGTGAGCAGTTATCGCACGTGAGCAGTCGTCGCGGGTCAACGACCGTGCTCGACGGACGTCACCCGCTGCGTGCGCGATCCGACCGGACGGTCGCGATGAGCCGGCCGACCGGGTGGGGAAGCCGTGGTCGCCACCGCGGCCAGACCAGGAAGGCCTCGGCCTCGAGCATCGCCAGTGCGATCCGCGGCAGCTCGGCGGTCGCCGGGTAGCAGACGAACCGGGGTGTCCACTGCGGGGCGAACTTGGCGTTGAACCGGTAGAGGCTGTCGATCTGGAACCACCGCGACATGAACATCAGCAGCCCCCGCCAGCAGCGGATCACCGGGCCCGCGCCGAGCCGCTCGCCACGTTCCAGCGCTGAGCGAAAGAACGCGAAGTTCAGCGACACCCGGCGTACTCCCAGCTCACCGGCCTGACGCAGCGTGTTGACGATGAGGAATTCGTTGAGGCCGTTGTCGGCGTCCCGGTCGCGAACCATCGCGTCCAGCGACAGCCCGTCGCCACCCCACGGGACGAAGTGCAGCAACGCCCGCAACCGCGGCGCCGCAGCGCACCCCCCGTCGACGCCCGCCGCCGCGTCAGCACCAGCACCGTCCAGGTCCCCGGCACTGTCCACACCACCGGCACCACCGGCACCACCGGCGCCGTCCGCGGTCTGCTCGGCCGGGGGGGAGTCGTAGGCTAGGACGAGGACACAGTCGCCGTCGGCGGGGTCGCCGATGCGACCGAGAGCCATCGAGAAACCGCGCTCGGTCTGCGCGCCCCGCCAGGCTTTGGCCTGGGCCTCGACAGCGGCGATCTCCGTGGGATCGAGGTCACGCACCCGGCGTGCGCACACGGTGTACCCGGCGCGTTCCACCCGCTTGACGGCCTGGCGGACGTTGCGCATCGGGCGGCCCTCCAGGGAGAAGGTCGCGGTGTCGACGACGGCCTCGTCGCCGAACTCGAGCGCGGTCAGACCGGCACGGGTCCACGCCTGGCCGGCGGGTTCCGAACAGCCGATGACGGCAGGGGCCCAGGCATGGTCGGCCGCTTCCTGCAGGAACGCGCGGATCGCGCCGGGCCAGGCCTCCCGGTCACCGAGCGGGTCACCGCTGGCCAGCATGACGCCGTTGACCACCCGGTAGGCGACGCATGCCTTGCCCGAGGGCGACCAGATCACCGATTTGTCCGCGCGTAGCACGAAGTAGCCGAGCGAGTCGGCGCTGCCATGCCTGTCGAGCAGGGCACGCACCCGGGCCTGGTCATCATCGGTGAGCCGCGGCGCCGGGCACGGCGGGCGAAGCGCCAGGTAGCCGGTGACGCCGATGGTGACGACGCCGAGAGTGAGCAGCACCCGGGCGGCGAGGTCCGCGAACCGGTCGGAGCCGAAATGCAGCGGGCCGGGGATACCTACCAGCCCAAGCACGATCTGCTCGAGCTGTGCGGCCGCGGAATGCGCCCCGACGATGCGATGTTCGCGTAGGTGGAAGAGCAGAAATCCACAACCGATCGACAGCGTGGTCAGCAGCAGGCCGGCGCCGAGGGCCCGCCACCGGGTCGACGGGTCGCCCTTGGCCTGGAACTCGCCGCGGGCGAGCACCAGCATGCCCAGCAGCGCCGCCGACACCGCAGCCTCGTCATAGTCGAGGCCCTTCGCGACATGCAGGACGACCCCGAGGCCGAGGAGCGTCACGACCGCCCGCCACGCCCGGCGTTTGCGTCGCCGCAGACCCGCGGCGAGCAGCATGAGCAGCAGACCGACGACGACGGTGAACGCCGCCGCCTGCCGGGAGGCGGCCGCCGGCACCAGCGCCCGCAGGTCGGCGAGCCGGGTGCGCCACTCGGGGGTGAGCGCGGACACCACATCGAGCAGTCCGACGACAAAGGTCAGCAGCGCCGCAAGCCGCGGCACCCACGGCCGCCCCCACGCCGGCAACGTCAGCTTTCCGCCGCGTCGACCATCGCCCTGGGGTCGCTCCCCCGTCTCTCGCTGACCCGCGGTCTGCCGGCCCGCGGTCTGCCGGCCCGCGGTCTGCCGGCCCGCGGTCTGCCCCGCGACACCGGGAACCCGATCATCCCGACCCCCCGGACCGCTCCGGGAATCCGGATCACCCGGGGCACCGCGCAGCCTGCGGCTGCCGCCGGTGCGGGCAAGGCCACGCACGTGCGCGCGGGCACGGGCGCCAGGTGCGCTGGCGAGGCGTCGACCGAGGGCCGAACGGCTCGCGGCGGGAGGCCGGGGACCGCTCGAACCCGAGGTGCCCGCGATGCGGCCACCCCCACTGGACGTACTCATGAAGGCATCGTCCCCCCGACGGGTGACTGGGACAGCACCGGACCCGGGAGACGATAATCCTTTGCGCCCCAACCACACCGTAACCCACCCCGATCGAGGTGATCGAGGCTCGGGTCCGACCACACCGGCCCACTGTGCTCACCCCGCCGGCCCGGCCCGGGCCACCCTGTGGGGATGGTCCGGACCGGGCCGAGCGGGAGCTGCTCGCAGGTACGCGCCGCCGACGGCGCCTCGCCCGGCGGCGCCTCGGCCGACGACGGTCAGCCGACGTGCGCGGGCACCCCGTCGGCGGATGCGGTCGTCTCACGCCCGGCGTTGATGAGCACGATCGTCACCACCGCGGCCACGGCAACCAGCACGGCGCTCCAGGTGAAGGCCGTCGTGTAGCCCTCGATCTGGGACTGCGCGACGGCCCGCGGGGAGTTGCGGTGGTCGGCGAGGTAGCCGGAGACCGCCGTGGCGAACACCGTGTTGAGCAGCGCGGTACCCAGCGATCCACCGACCTGCTGGGTGGTGTTGACCAGCGCACTGGCCACCCCGGCGTCCTGCGGGTCGACCCCGATGAGCGCCACGCTCGACAGCGGCACGAACGAGAAGCCCATCCCGAAGCTGATCAGCAGCTCGGCGGGTAGCACGTGCGAGGCGTAGCCGGTGTCCAGTCCGACCTGGGTCAGCAGTGCCATGCCGATCGCGCCGAGCACGGCGCCACCGCCGGCCAGGATCCGTGGGCCAACCCGGGGCAGCAGCTGGCTGGCGACTCCGGCCGAGACGATGATCCCACCGCTGAACGGCAGGAACGCCAGACCGGTCTTCAGCGCGCTGTAGCCCAGGGTCTGCTGGAAGTAGAAGGTGAGGAACAGGAACATCGCGAACAGCCCCGCGCCGGTCAGCAGCGACGCGAGGAACGACCCGCCCCGGTTGCGTTCCAGAGCGACCCGCAGGGGCAGCAGCGGCGCCGCGGTCCGTACTTCGATCACGACGAACGCGACGAGCAGGGCGACCGCACCGACGAGCAGCCCGAGAGTGCGTGCATCGCTCCAGCCGTCCTCGGCGGCGACGGTGAAACCGTAGACGAGCGCAACCAGACCTGCGGTCACCGTGAACGCGCCGGGCAGGTCGTAGCTGGCGCTGCCCTCGGTGCGGCTCTCCCGCACGATCGGCGCCGCAGCGAGTGCGGTGACCAGCGCGATCGGCACGTTGACCAGCAGGCACCACCGCCATGAGGCGTACTCGGTGAGCAGCCCACCGAGGACCAGGCCGATCGCCGCACCACCGCCGGAGATCGCGCCGTACACGCCGAAGGCACGGGCCCGTTCCTTGCTCTCGGTGAACGTGACAGTGATCAGGGACAGGGTGGCCGGCGCGAGCACCGCGGCGAACGCGCCCTGCAGCGCCCGGGCGGCGAACAGCAGCCCGGCGTTGGGCGCAAGACCGCCGAGCCCCGAGGCCAGCGCGAACCCGATCAGACCCCAGATGAAGGCACGCTTGCGCCCGACATAGTCGGCGATCCGCCCGCCGAGCAGCAGCAGGCCACCGAACGCGAGGGTGTAGGCCGTCACCATCCACTGCCGGTTGGCCGTGGAGATGTGCAGTGCGTTCTGCGCGTGCGGCAGGGCGATGTTCACGATGGACGCGTCGAGCACGACCATGAGCTGTGCGACGGCAATGATCGACAACGCCAGCCAGCGCCGTGGATCGGGAGCGTCGTCGGCCAGCTGCGCCGGATTCTCATGGGTCCGGGCGGCGACAGTATCGGTCACGGGTGGGCTCCTAGCCACAACAATCGAAATGCCGGATGTTCACTTCGGATGACACGCACGCGGACATCGCCATCACGAACGAGTTGGTCGGGCCGGGGCCGGGCCGGCCAAGCTGGCAGAAAGCAGGGCGGACACAGATCGTGTACGGGCAGATTTCGGGTACGCCTGACCAGGACGGGGCACCGCAGCAGGCCGTGACACGGCGGGCAGCCGTGCCAGACTCCCGGCACGCACCCGAACGGCGCCGGCCGATCCCCGATCAGACGTTCGGACAGATCATAGCTCAGACGTTCGAAGGCGACGGCAGCCGGCTCGCCAGGCCGGTGATCAGGGGCAGGGCAACGTCGTCCACGACGTGGGCGACGAACTGTTCGTCGAGCGGGCCCACGCCGAGCAGCTGACGTGTGAGGATCATGGACAGGATCGCCTCGGCCAGCGGAACCGGGTCGAGATCGGCGGGAATCTCGCCCCGAGCGGCCGCCCGCTGCAGCGCGCAGCCACACAGCGCGGCCTTCTGCTGCACCATGTGGTCCTGGATGACCTCGGCCAACCGGGGCGATTCGGAGGCGGCGCGCAGCACCCCCATGAGCAGCCCGCCACCGACCTCCATGGTCGCGCAGGCCATCAGCCCGACCTCGATCAGCAGGTCGTCACGCAGGCTGCCGGTGTCGGCCGGGACGTGCTCGGCGGGCGCCCGCCGACGCAACGCGTCGACGACCATCGCGTCCTTGCAGGACCAGCGTCGGTAGATCGTCGCCTTGCTGGCCCGGGCCCGGTTCGCGACGGCGACCATGCTCATCCGCTCGTAGCCGACCTCGACCAACAGCTCCAGCGCTGCCTCGAGGATCGCCTGCTCGCGAGATTCGTCCCGAGGACGACCCCGCCCGGAACCCTCCGGAGGCGACACTCGAACCTCCTTCTGTCGCGACACCCACCCGGCGGGCCACAGCCAGGTCAGGGACCGTCGACCACCAACCGAAACAGTACCGGCCCGTACCGGAATTCAGGCCCCCCGAAACGCCGTGACCCGCACCACATCCACGTGCGACGCCGCGACTCCCGCGACTTTCCCGCCCCCGAAAGGTCCAACACAGATATTGTCTGTAGCAGACCTAATCATGGGAGCGAGGTGAGTTCGTGAGTCCGTTGGTGGAGCTCGCGGTCATCACCGCAGTGTGTGTCGCCTCAGGCGCCCTGGGGAGCCTGCTGGGCCTCGGCGGCGGCACCTTCATCGTGCCGATCCTCACCCTCGCGTTCGGCCTGGACGTCCGCCTCGCGATCGGCGCCTCGCTGATCTCGGTCGTGGCCGGCAGCGCCGCCGCCTCGCCGCGCTATCTGGACGAGGGGTTCGCCAACCTGCGCGTCGCCGTGACCCTGGAGGTCGCCACTGTCACCGGGGCGGTGGTCGGCGCGCTGCTCGCCGGCCATCTGGGCACGCACGTCCTGTTCACCGTGTTCGGTGTGGTGCTGGCGTTCAGCGCGATCCAGATGCTGCGGACCCGGTCGGACCACTCGGATGCCGCGCTCGCGGTGCCGGGCGACCGGATCGCCGATCTCCTCACCCTGCACGGCAGCGTCGCCGACGGCGGAGGGCGGCGGGCCTACCGGGTCACCAGGACCGCCACCGGCCTGACGATGATGACCGCGGCGGGCACCGTGAGCGGGCTGCTCGGCATCGGCTCGGGCGCGATGAAGGTGCCCGCGATGGACCTCGCCATGCGCCTGCCACTCAAGGTCTCGACGGCCACGAGCAACCTCATGATCGGCGTGACGGGCGCGGCCAGCGCCGTCGTCTACCTGCAACGCGGGGACGTGGTGCCGGCGTTGGCCGGCGCGGTGGCGATCGGCACGGTGCTGGGCGCGCGCATCGGTGCGCGTCTGTTGTCCATGGTGCCCGTCGCCACCCTGCGGATGATCTTTCTGGTGGTGCTGTTGGTGATCAGTGTCCAGATGCTCCTGCGCGGCCTCGCGTGACCCCCCCTACTCCCCCGGACGGGCTCAGCACCGACCCCGCACGGGCCGCCACCCCGCACGAGACCAGCTCGGACCCCATGCCGGCCACCGACCGGTCCGAGCGGGCCACACAGCCGTCCGCACGGGCCGCGGGGCCGCAACCGAGGGAGATCGGGGCGCGGCCGGTCGCGCTGGTGCTGCGCGTCGGGGGGGTGCTCGGGGTGCTGGTCGTGCTCGCCGGACTCGTCACGGCGTTCAGCCAGGACAGCGCGCTGTGGACGGCGGCCGGGTCCCGGGGGGACCTCCTCGGGCCGCGGGCCGCGCTGCGACTGTCCGACCTGGTCGGCGGACTGCGCCATGGTCAGGCGAGTGCGGTCGTACTGCTCGGGATGGTCGTGCTTGCGGCCACTCCGGCCGCCGGGGTCGCCGTGGCGGGCTGGTACTGGCTGCGCGGGCAGCGACCGCGGCTGGCCGCGGTGGCCGCGGTCGTTCTGGTGCTGCTCGCCGTCGCCGGCTGGCTGGGCGCCGCCGGGTAGTCCCGCACCCACCCACAGCTGCCTGCGAGGATGCGACCCACTCCGGTGCGACGAGGCGATCCGACCCAGGTCCACCGGTCACCGGAGCAACACCCACTGCGGTGGATCATCGAATAAATACGTACCGTGGGTTGACGCTTCGGCGTACCGTAAAGAGGCGATGTCACGCGTTCGGCAGGGTCCGGCCCGACCCCCTCTGCCCGACCGCCGCTGCCCGACCGCCGGCCGGCCGGACTCGCCGCGTGGCGGGCCACCGTACGCAGGACCGCAGTTCACAGGACCGCAGTTCACAGGACCGTAGCTCGCCTGTCCGCCGTGCGCGGCTGCGCAGTTCGGAGGTAATGCCATGACTGTCATGCTGAACCACACCATCGTCCATGCGTCCGACCGGCGCGAGTCCGCCGAGTTCGTCGCCGGTATTCTGGGGCTGGCGGTCGGTCCCGAGGCGGGCCGCTTTCTTCCGGTCTCCCTCGCGAACGGCGTCACTCTCGACTTCGCGACCGACTCGTCCGGGTCCATTGCCCCGCAGCACTACGCCTTCCAGCTCTCCGAGGACGAGTTCGACACCGTTTTCGCCAGGATCCGGGCGGCCGGAATCGACTACTGGGCCGACCCGGCCCGGTCGCGTCCCGGCGAGATCAACCACTACAACGGTGGTCGCGGGGTGTACTTCGTCGAGCCGGCCGGCCACTATCTGGAGATTCTGACCCGGCCCTGAACGGCACTGAACCGACGCGGGCGAACATCGGGAGGCACAGCGGTGCCTGGCGCCGCCCTGACGAAGGCGCCCGCATCCGCCGGACGAGGCCGCCGTGACCGGCCGACCGAGGAGTGAGAAGGCGAGGGCGTCGACACCGGCCGGACGAGGGCGCCGGAATCGGCATGCGCGGGGGCGGCCGGCGCAGCCGTCCGGGCTCTGCCAACAGGGGCTATCTCGGCTCTGCCGACAGGGAATGCCGGGTTTTGCTAGAGTCCGGTCACTGTCCTGAGCGCCAGCGTTCAAGCCCCGGCTTGCTGGCCGGCAACCCTCCTCCCGCAGCGGGGTGCCCCGGGTGACGACAGGGCCGCGGCGACCAGCCGACGGCAAGTGCCGACCCGATACGGGTTTTCCTCGGAGCAATGATGACCTCGATCATTTCTGCCGTGTCCACATCCGCGTCCGCGCGGGCGATTCCTGGCGAGGTGGGCCCGCTTGGCCCGCCGCCGATCGTGCAGACCCCGGATGCCGTCGTACTCTCCTGGCCCGGCGCCCCGCAGACAGCGGCGCTGCTGCCGGTAGAGGGCGCCGGGCTACAGGTGCCGCTGGCCGGCGGTGGCGAGGTGGAGTACGCCAACCTCGACTGTGCGGCGAGCGCGCCGTGCCTGGTCGCCGTGGCCGAGCACGTCCGCCGGGTGCTGCCGTACTCGGCGAGTGTGCACCGTGGCGCCGGGTTCGCCTCGGCGGTGTGCACGTCGCTGTACGAGGGCGCGCGCCACGACGTAGCCCGGTTCGTCGGCGCGCGTACGGACGACGTCGTCCTGTTCACCCGCAACACCACCGACGCCGTAAACCTGCTGGCCCACGCCGTGGCGGCCACCAGCACGACCCCGCCCCCGAGCACGGCCGTGACCGCCTCCGGTGCCGACGCCACCCCTGCGTCCGCGCCGGTGACCACCGCCACGATCGGTGACGGCGGCGCGGTTGCCGGGCGCCGAACGGCTGCCGAGGTCGTGGTGTTCGACCTTGAGCATCATGCGAACCTGCTGCCTTGGCGACGGGTCGGGGCGCGGTGCGTGGCTGTCCGCGAAACCCTGACCGCAAGCCTGGCGGCGCTCGCTGCCGAGCTACACGCCGCCCCGGTGCGACTGCTCGCGGTGACGGGAGCGTCGAACGTCACCGGGGAGGCCCCGCCCCTGGCGCACCTGGCCCGGCTGGCCCATGCGGTCGGCGCCCGGCTGTTCGTCGACGCGGCGCAGCTCGTCCCGCACCGGCGCATCGACATGGCCGCCCTCGGCATCGACTACCTGGCCTTCTCCGGTCACAAGCTGTACGCGCCGTTCGGCGCCGGGGTGCTGGTCGGACGAGCCGACTGGTTGGACGCGGCCCCGCCATACCTCGCCGGTGGAGGCGCGGTGCGCGAGGTCGGCACGGCGAGTGTCGACTGGGCCGCCTGCCCCGCCCGGCATGAGGCCGGCACGCCGAACCTTGCCGGCGCCACCGCGATCGCTGCCGCCTGCCGTACCCTTGCCGACCTGGACGCGGGTGCGTGGCACCACCACGAATCGGCGCTGCGTGACCGACTGCTCGACGGCCTCGCTGCGCTGAACCAGTCCACGCCGGGCCGCGCCGTCGTCCACCGCATCTGGTCCGGCGATGTTTCGTCCGACGACGTTTCGTTTGACGACGTTTCGTTTGACCATGTGCCAGCCGACCATGTGCCAGCCGACCATGTGCCAGCCGACGCCCGCACCGAGCATCTCGCCAGCGTCCCGGTTGATGTCCGTGGCGACGAGGTGGGGGTGGTCGCGTTCTCGTTGCCGGGGCATGATCCGGCGCTGGTCTCGGCGTATCTGTCGGCCGAGCACGGGATCGGGGTGCGGGCCGGCCGATTCTGCGCGCATCCACTGCTGGCCCGGCTCGGAGCCCCCGGCGGGGCGTTGCGGGCGAGTATCGGAGTCGGCACGACGTCCGCGCATATCGATCGGCTGCTCGCCGCGCTCGACTCCTACCTGCGCACCGGCCCGCGCCTGTCGTACACCCTGATGGACGGCAGCTGGCAGCCGGCGGTGGACGAGCGTCGGCTCCCGTCCTGGGCCGAGCAGTACACCGCTCAGGTTCCTGGCCGCGGCGCTGCGCACGCAGGCCCCACGTTCGCCCCCTGCGGCACCTGACGGCGACCCGAGGACGGCGAACCCCGGTTCCGCGGACGGGACCACCCGACCTCCCGGGCGGCAGCAGGCCGGCAGCGGGCTCCTGACGGTGTGGACCGGGTGAACCCTCTCCGGCTGCGCCGCGCCGGGACACGAGCTCGCTGCGACCCGGTGCGGCTGTCGAGATTGCCCGCCGTGTTCTCGGCGCCATCGTGGCCTGGCCCGTCCCCGGCTCGGTTCGCCGCCTGCTCGATCTTCGAGAAGAGTCGACCGCACGGACTGTTCGACCGGATGCGGATGCGGGTGTCACCGGCCCACTCGCTGGCGCTGGACCCGTCGATCGTCCTGCTCGACGGGCCGTTCGGCGCCTTCAACGAGATCACCCGCGAACGGCTCAACGACGAACTGCTACGAATGTTCCTACCGCACCGGTGCGCCGCCCTGGCTGCACTGGTGCGCCGCCCTGGTCATCACCCACTCGGCGGCCGAAGCGGTGTTCCTGTCCACTTCGGGTGGTGGTGATGAGCGGCCAGCCAGGCCGGGTGCGGACGGACGTCGTGGTGCCCTTCGACTGCCTGCGCCCAACGGAGGTATTCGGCCCGGCCCGACCGCCCGAACGGGACGTCCACACAGCACGGGGAGTACCACGTTGATCAGATCTCGGCGACGGCTCGTCCGGCCAACCCGGCCTGCCCGGCCTGCCCGGCCTGCCCGGCCTGCCCGGCCTGCCCGGCCTGCCCGGCCTGCACAGCTTGCGGCGGCGGCCATGGTGCTCGCGCTCACCGCCGCGGCCTGCAGCAGCGGGGGCAGTGCCGGGGGTGGCAGTTCGTCGACAGCCGCGCCGTCCGGGGCATCGGGGACGGTGCCGGCCCAGGACGACCTGAGGGCGGCCGGCTGCCCGTCCACGGTTGTGCTGCAGACCGACTGGAATCCCGAGTCCGAGCACGGCGGCCAGTACCAGCTGCTCGGACCCAACCCAAAGATCAATACTGCGGCGAAGTCGGTCAGCAGCGATCTCGTTGCCCATGGCGGGGTGAGGACCGGAGTCAAGCTGGAAATCCGCGCCGGCGGGCCCGCGATCGGCTACGAAGCGGTGACCTCCCAGCTCTACAAGGACCCGGACATCACGCTGGGCTATCTGAGCACCGACGAGCAGATCGCGCTGTCGAAGACCCAGCCGACAGTCGCGCTGCTCGCCGGGCTGGAGAAGAGCCCGCAGATCATCCAGTGGTCGCCGGAAAACCATCCGGACTGGACGACGATAGCCGATATCGGTAAGACCGATGCCAAGGTGCTGTATTTCCAGGGCAGTGCCTACATGGATTACTTCACCGGGTCCGGCATCCTGAAGAAGAGTCAGATCGACGGCAGCTACGACGGCACACCGGCGACCTTCGTCGCCTCCCGGGGCACCGGCGCCGTTCAGGGATTCGCCACTTCCGAGCCCTACACCTGGTCGCACGAGGTCCGCTCGTGGAACAAGCCACTGAAGTACCAGCTGATCGCGGACGCGGGCTTCAACTTCTATCAGCAGGCCATCGGCGTGCGACGGGACAGGCTCACCGCACTGAAGCCCTGCCTGACCAGGCTCGTCCCGATCATGCAGCAGGCGATCGTCGATTTCACGGCCAGCCCCGATGCGACGAACAAGCTGATCCTCAGCCTGGTCGCCAGGTACAACAACGGCTGGGTCTACACCGACGGCGTCGCACAGTACGCGGTCAGCACGATGAAATCTCTCGGCATCATCGGAAACGGTTCGAACAACACTGTCGGTGATTTCGACGAGGCACGGATGGAGAAACTCATCAAGATTCTCGGCCCGATCTACCAGGCGCAGAACAAACCGATCGCGGCCAACCTGAAGCCGGCCGATCTGGTGGACGGCAGTTTCGTCGACGCGACGATCGGCCTGGGCACGTAGCCACGCCGGCAGCACGGCGGCGTCGCCGGTCTCGCCACGTGTCCCCGGGCAGAATCCGGTCTGCGCAGGCGACCCTGGTGGGATGATCCGCGTACGGCCGGCCATGGTCCGGTCACGGCGGGGGCACACGTGAGCGAGCACACCACGCTGAACGTCATCCATCCGAGCCTCATCGAGGTGGCGTCAACACCAGCAGGTCCGGGCCAGATCGCCGCCCGATGGCTGGCCCCGGTGCGGTACTCCGCGCTGCGGCTCGCCGGGTGGCTGCTGTTCGTGGGCGGGCTGGCGTTCGCATGGTTGTGGGCTCACGGGTATCGCGGCCCCGGCGGGCCATCCACGGCCGCTCTCCTGACGACCTCCACCCGACCGACGGGCCGGGCGCCCGGGTTCCCGATCGGCGACCTTCTGACCTTCGCGATCTGCGCGTTCCTGCCCGCCGTCTGGTGGACCCGACGGCGGCGACGTGGCGTGCTCTACCTGCGCCGTTTCGGGCACACCGCCGGGACGGCGATGCTGAGCCGGGCCGCGGCCGCCACCGGACGGCGGTGGCGTTTCGTCACCCTCGACGACAATGCGGTGGCCGCGCGGGGCCCCCGGGTGCCGCTGCGCACGCCGGCCAACGCCGTCACCGGGCTCGGTGAACGGCTCGCGGTCTGGTCGATGCGTGGCCAACAGCTGTCCGAGCTGTTGGCCACGCGGCTGAGACTCGGCCGGTATGTGTTCTACGCCCTGATCGCTGCTGCCCTGGTGGCCGTCGTCGGCGAGTCCCCGCTGGCACCCGTGCTGACGCGGGTGGCGTTCGCGGCCACCCTCGTGGTCCTCGCCGTGGCCATGACAATCTCCTTACTGCCGCTTATCCCGTTGGCGCTGTACATCGCGATCCTGCCGGCGACCCTCACCTCGACAGCGCTCTCAGCGATGATCGCCGAGGCCGACAGCGGCCAGCGGGTGCGGATCGACCGCATCGAACAGCTCCCGGACGAGGTGGCGGAACTGAGGCTGCGCAACCGGCGCCTGTTCGCGCCGCGTCTTGGCATCGTCCAGGTCCAGAGTGCGATCTGGCCGCAGGCGGTGCTGGCGATCGCCGGTGTCTGCCACGTCGCCGTGTTCGATGTGTCCCAGCCCATACCGAGCATCGCTTGGGAGATCGACACCGTCGGCCGGTTCTCGCGCGCCACGTGCGTGTTCGTCGGCGACTGCGCCCGGCTGCGCGCCCTCAACCGGCGCACAGTCGGGGACGCCCCGGTGGCCGACGAGGTCGTGCGGCTCGTGGCCGGCCGTCCCGTCCTCGGTTATCACGATGCCGGGGCGGACCTGGCCGGCTTCGTCCGCCGCCTGCGCCTGGCGCTGGCCGGTGTCGACCAGGCCCGCTCCGGGCCGGCGGCCACCCTGCGCCGCGTCGTCGTCTGGCTGCAGCTCGACGTGCAGGCCCACCGAGGGCGAGGGGTTGCCCATCTCGCAGCTGGCACGCTCGCCGTCCTTGTGGAGCTCCCCCTTGCAGTACTGGCCACGCTGACCCTGCGGAACACCCGATTGTGGCCCGGGTACGAACAGTGGTCGGCACGGCTCCATCTGCGCAACCGCCGCCGCGAGCAGACCCGACAGGAGGAGCACGCCCGACGCCTGGCGCGGTACCAGCAGCGAAAGCAGCACGGCCGGCAGGACGAGCGGGGCGGTCGCACAGCGGACGGCAGCCGGTGCGGCAACCAGATCGATTCGTGATTCATGGATCATCTGGTGTGTCGCTCCGGCACCCAAGGGGACGGCTGGGCCACCATCAGCCCGACGTCAGCAGCCGCACACGGAGAGTTCCACCCCGACCCAGCCCGACCCCGACCTGACCCCGGCCTGACCCCGGCCCGGCCTGGGTCTAGCCCGGCTGGCCGGAACCCCAACCCAGGAGCGTGCCCGTGGATGCGTGCCCGACCGGTGGGCGCTTCCGTGCCGGGCTGGTCGCGGTGCTGGTGGCGGCAGCCTGTGCGGTCGCCGGCCAGCCACGGGCTGCGCAGAACGACCTTCCGCAGACCGACCTTTTGCAGGCCGGGCTGGTGGCTGCATCGGCTGCGTTCCAGCCCGGCCTGTTCGCGGCACCGGTCGACTACCTGTCCGGGCACGGGCCGGGGTCGGTGGCCGTGGGCGACCTGCGTGCGGACGGCCGCACCGACCTCATCACCGTCAACGTCGGCGACGGGACCGCGGCGGTGCTGCTCGGCGATGGGAAGGGCGCGTTCGGGCCCCCCGTGACCTATCCCGTGGGACCTGGCCCGTCGGGGTTGGCCACCGGCGACCTCAACGGCGATGGCGCGATCGACCTCGCCGTGTCCAACCAGTACAACGCCACGGTAACGGTGCTGCTCGGACGCGGTGACGGGACGTTCGGCACGCCCGTGGCCTATCCGACCGGGTCGGGCCCCTCCGGCGTGGCCATCGGCGACCTGACCGGCCGGGGCACGGCCGACCTGGCCGTGTCGGACCAGTTCGACGGCACGGTGGCAGTGCTACTCGGTCACGGGGATGGCACGTTCGAGCCCCCGCGGATTCTGCCGGCCGGCCCCAGCCCGTCCTCGCTGACAGTGGGTCGTCTCGACGACGACGACCGTCCCGATCTGGCGGTGACCAACGCCGGCAACGGCACGGTCGTCGTGCTCTCCAGTGCCGGTGACGGCCGGTTCGGCCCACCGCAGCCCTACCTGACCGGTCCGGGGCCGTCCTCGGTGAGCACCGGCGACGTCACCGGCGACGGACGCGCCGACCTGCTGGTGACCAATGCCGGCAACGCGACGGTAAGCGTCCTGCCCGCGACCGGCCGGGGCGGGTTCGGGGCAGGCTGGTCCTATCCAACCGGCCCTGGGCCGTCTTCGGTAACTCTGGGCGATGTCACCGGGGACGATGTGGGCGACCTGGCTGTTGCCAATGCCGGCAATGCCACCGTCTCGGTGCTGGCGGGTCGGGACGACGCCACCTTCGCCCCACAGCAGGTCTACCTGGCCGGGCCCGGCCCGGCATCGCTTGCGGAAGGCGACCTGACCGGTCGCGGTCGCACCGACATGGTCGTGGCGAACGGCCGCGGCAGCACCGTGTCCGTGCTCGCCGCCGAGGCGGTTTCCGCCGCCTCCACCGCCGCTTCCGACGACGCTGACATCGCCCGCGGCTCGGCCGGGCGCCGGAGATCCTGCCCGGGCACACGCGAGACGGCGATGCCCGGTATGTGACCCAGACCCCGGATGACCTGATATCTGCTGGTAGCAGGCTTCCCCTCGATAGCCTGGCCCCGCCATGTGCGTCCTGCAGATGCACTATCCAGCGGTATGCCTCCGGTCCGGCGACTGCGACATGGGCGAGCGGTTCTGTTTCGCGCGCCGGTCAACGCGGAGGAAGACGTCGATGAGTTCTTGGGCTGGCCGTGCCGGGGCACGGATTTCGGGTTCGATGTCGCTCGCAGGATCGCCACGACGGTGGCGAACGCGGCGGCATCGCGTCATGGTGGCGGCGGCACTGTCCAGCGCCGTGGCATTGGTGGTCGCCGGCTGCGGCGGCTCGACCGACGGGGCGAGCTCCGGCTCGCCAGCGACCCCGTCCGCCTCGACAACACCACACATGGTGACCGACTCGACGGGCACGGCGGTGCAGGTTCCCGGGGTGGTCAACCGGATCGCCGACTCGTGGCCGGCACACAACGAGGTCGTGCAGATGCTCGGCGGTGGCGACAAGATCGTGGCTACGGTGCTGACGCCGTCCTCGGTACCGTGGCTCTACACGATCAGCCCGAAGCTGCGCCAGGCCAGGACGGTGTTCACCACGACCACGGCGAACACCGAGGAGCTCCTGACGACCCATCCCGACGTGCTGTTCAACAACGCGGGCACCCAGGTCGTGTCGAAGACCTCCCAGGTGGGTCTGCCCACCCTGCAGCTGAGCTTCCAGACGTTCGACGGCTTGAAGAAGGTCGTCAACACCACCGCGGACGTGCTCGGACCCGAGGCGAAGGCCCAGGCGCAGCGGTACAACACCTACCTGGACGGCAAGCTCGCCGAGATCCGCGCGAGGACCTCGCCGATCGCCGCCGACCAGCGCCCCAAGGTGCTGCACATCTACTCGCTGGACCCGCTGGTCGTGGACGGAACCAACAGCATCATCGACGAGTGGATCACTGCCGCCGGCGGCCGTAACGCCGCCCAGGTCAAGGGCAACGCCCGGCAGGTCACCAAGGAGGCGGTCGCCAGCTGGAACCCGGATGTGATCATCCTGGCCAGCAGCGCGTTCACCGGCAACGACACCGGCGCGCAGACCCTCGAGAAGCTGACCACGGACCCATTCTGGAGCAGCCAACCGGCCGTGCGCGACCACCGCGCCTACGTCAACCCGACCGGTGGCTGGCACTGGGACCGCTACGGCATCGAGGAGGCCCTGCAGATCCAGTGGGCGGCCAAGACGCTGCACCCCGAGCTGTTCACCGGCCTGAACATCGTCGCGGAGACGAGGACCTTCTTCCGCGACTTCCTGCATTACACCCTGACCGACGACCAGGCGACCAGAATCGTCAACGCCCAGAACCCCGCATAGCCACCGGGGCCGGGGCCGGTATCCGATCGGTGCCGCCCCCGGCACCCCCGGTTTCCCAGCCGGTGGACGAGGCCGCAGAGCGCACCGGGATCACCAGAATGGCGACACCAGTCAGAGCAGCGGCCAGCAGGAACCCGGCCGTGTAGTCGGTGGCGCCGACGAGCCAGCCGACCACCGGCGGGGTCAGCGACCCGACGACGTTCTGCCCGGTGTTCTGCACACCCAGCGCCCGTCCCGCCCAGTGCGGCCCGGCCCGCTCCGCGGTGGCGGTGAACGACAGACCGTTGGAACTCGCCGTCAACCCGCAGGCCATCACCAGCAGTGCGTCGCTCACCCACGACGGACGCAGCGCCGCGAGCCCCAGCGCCACGAGCAGCACGCCGGTGGCACCGGCCAGCCGCCGCATCGGGCGCAGCCGGCTGCCGAGCCGATCCGACCAGACACCCGCGCCGATCCGGCTCCCGGCACCGAACGCCTGCCCCACCGCCATCAGCTGTCCTGCGGACGTGGCCGACCAGCCCCGCACGTCCACCAGGAACAGCAGGCCGAAGGCACTGAGGGTGAACTGCGGCCAGACCAGCAGGGCGCTCGCGCCATGGATCCGCCACAGCACCGAGGACCGGTACGGATTCGCCGCCGACGTGCCACGCAGCCCAGCACCGGTGCCAGCAGCGCCGTCAACACCCCCACCGACGGCGACGGCGACGGCGGTTGCCGGACGTGGTGGGTCGGCAACGAGCAGGCCTGCCGCGACCGCCACCGCCGCCATCATCGCGGCGATGACCTGCACGGTCGCCCGCAGCCCGACGTGTTCGGCCAACGGCGGGACCAGCAGCGCGGCGATGCCCATCCCCAGCGGCGTCGAGATCTGCCGGATGCCCATGGCCAGTCCCCGCTCACGCCGGGAGAACCAGCCCATCACCACCCGTCCACTGGCCGCGAACACCGACGCACCTGCCGCCCCCGCCAGCACGAACGTCACCCCGAGAACCACCGCACCGTGAGTGAGCCGCGATCCGCACAGCAACCCCGCGGACAGCAACAGCCCCCCGCCGAGCACCAGCCGCTCACCGTACCGATCCGCCAGCGCGCCCCAGCCGACCAGCGCCAGGACCAGCCCGATCGTCGGGCAGGCGACGACGACCCCAGCCCGGGCCAGTGAGAGATGCTCGGTTTCCCGCAGCTGCGGCACCAGATACGGCACGCCATAGACGAACACGCACGCCACAGTCTGCGCCCCGGTCCCGAGCACCAGCATCAGCCAGCGCCGCCGACCCGGCTCCCGCTGTGCCGGGACCATCGGCGGCCCGGTCTCGGTCGGTCCACGCTCCGGCTGCCCGCAGGCCGATGCCGCTGGCGTCGCCGCCGGCCCGGTCACGGCCTTCCCCAGCCACCGCCGCATCCCACGATCAACATTTTCTCACTCCTTGAGACATCGATCCCTAATGTTGAGATGCTAACGTCACGGGAAGCCCGAAGCCGCCGATCATCCGGACTGTGAGCCGCGGAACCACGCGGGCAGCACCGTCTCGCCCACCAGCCCAGCCGGGCGGCCAGCCCGGGCCGGGCACAGCCCGGGCGGTGCGCAGAACGCACTCCCATGCCACCCTCGAGCACGGTCAGATCTTCCGGAGCCGGCGCGCAGCCCTCGCGCCGAACTCGGAGGCCGCCGCCTGTCCAGTCCCGCCGAACTCGACCAACCCGACAGCATCATCGAGCCAGGACGAGTGTCGTCCTGGCTTTCAGCCAGCCTCGGTCTCAGTTGACGATGCGGCCGAAAAGATCCGGCGGCGGCTGGCAGTACGGATTGCGCCGGGGCCGGCGCTGCGGATCGATAAAAGCCGGCGGGATGTACGACGGCCGACTGCCATCTTCCATCACGATCTGCCATTTCTCCCTGTGCACCTGACCATGATGGCGAGGACACAGCAGCACAAGGTTGCCAAGTTTCGTACACCCGCCCTCAGCCCATTCCACCACATGATGACACTCGCACCACGACGGCGGACGATCACAGAAAGGAAACGTGCAGCACTTGTCTCGAGATACCACGGAACGGCGGAGCTGTGGGGGAACGATTCTTTCCGCCCGACCCACGTCCAACGGCACGCTGTCCGGCCCGAGAACAATCCGAGTGACCTGCCCGTCGCAGGCGAGCCGACGCAGCGCGTCCAGGGGCAGCGGAAGTCCCCAGTCCGTCATCGCCGGCTCGTGCCCGTTCCCAAGCAGGGTGTCGAGATCAACAGTGACGTTGAGATGCGGCCGAGTCCCCCCGGCGGACGGGCCAACGTCCGCGGACAGCGCCCGGCGAACAAACTCGACCAGCGCATCCGCCCGCCGCCGGGCAGGGCTACGTGGATCACGCTGCCCGTCGTGCACGGGGGTTGGCGCGGACAGCGCATCCAACGCGGTACGCACCAGTGTGGCGCCCTCGACATCCAGCTCGCCACGGATCACCGTCGTGCCATCCGGGGTGTCAATGAACGTCAGCTTTCGCACCGCCTCCGGATCACGCCTGTTCCAGATGGACGAGCCGTCACCATCAGCCTCGGCGCCACCGCCGCTCCGGCCGTCTTCGCCGCTCCGACCGCTCCTGGTCTTCTTGCGGGTACGGCGGGAGTGCTCGCCGGTCCTGCCGTCCCGCTCGGGATCGTCCCCGCCGGGAGAACAGTCGACATCGGTGAGCTGTTCCCGCAGCCGGACCACGGCCTTCTTCAACTGCAACCGGTCCAACTGCCGTGCATAGCCCAACAGTTCCTGCTCCGCCCGCCCCCGCATCTCGAAGGGCAGATCGTCAGGAAAAGCCTCCATCCCCTCGACAATCACCTGAGCATGATCCTCGCTGAGCTGACCCGCGGCCAATGCCTGCCCAGTCAGCCGATACGGACCAGCGAACATCAACCGGGCGTGCTTCACCCGCCTCGCTGCCTCCGCGGGCACCATGACCTGGCGGGCCGCCAGCACCTGCGACAGGTTCGACAGCCCCACATGCACGGCCAGACCCTGCACGTCCGCCTCCACCAGCATCCGGCCCCGCACCGCCGCCAGCCGCGCCTCCACCTGCGCCAGCAGGCTGATCGCCCACGACACCTCACCCAGCGACCAGCGCCACGACCGGGAACCCACCAGCCCCCGCGCCGCATCCTCCAAGCAGCCCAGCAAACCCTCCGCCTCCGTCACCGCAGCCGCATCAGGCCGGCCGGTCACCGCGCTCCCGGGCAGATCACCAGCGGAAGCCGCAGGATCCCCACACAGGCCATCACCAGGCTCGACGTGATCCTCGATGAAAACATCTCCGCCCCGGCCAGAAAAATTGCCTTCCGATCCGGCAGAAGGACCCTCCGACCGAACCGGCGAAGCACCTCTCCCAGCAAAAAGAGAATCGCCGGAGGTCTCCTGCATGGAACGGTCACAAAAATTCGAAGAAATAGCGGAAGCGCCATCACGACAAGGATCGGGAAAGGAAACGACGGGTGCTTCAGGGACAGCGGAAGCCTCCGGATGGATGAGCATGATCAGACCATACTGCATCCCGACCAAAACGTCGAACCCCTGTTTGAAACCTGTGGAAAAATAGCCCTGTGGAAAACGCACCCACCCAAACGGACTAGAGAGCATCCCGACCTGTGGAAAACTTCGAAGCGCGTCCAGGGAGGGGATAGGATTCCGTGGGAGCTGACACGACCGAGGAGCTGGCGGCGAATGAAACTGGCAGGTCAGCAGAAGTACAGAAGATGGGAGACAGGTTTCAGGGGGCGATGGGCGCGTCGTCGAGCAGAGCGTTCCGGAGTTCGTCAAGGGCAGCGGAGGTCGCACCATGGGCCAGCAGGAAGGCACGGACGTCGCCATAGCGCTCCCGAACGCGGGCGAGCGTCGCAACGATCAGCTCGGGTGGGCAGATCATGAGTTGCGGCGGTACCCGCTTGCCGTCCGGCGCGATGGACACCGCCTCGGCAATCTCGCCGATCAGGTGTTGCGCGGTCAGCGCGTAGTCAGCGGCGATCGTCTCGTCCGGCACGTCGAGCAGCGCCAGGACCAGGGCGATCACCAGGCCGGTTCGATCCTTGCCGGCGCTGCAGTGCACGACGGCGGGCAGCGCGTCGGGCGCGGCGAGGGCGAGTACCGCGGCGGTCAGCCGGTCCCCGCGCTCCTCGATGGCGAAGGTGTAGATCTTCTCAAGGGTGATGGGGGTGCCGTCGGCCGTGAGCGCTCGCAATGCGGAGGCCGCGCCTGCCGCGACCGCCTGACCCGCACTGTCCGGCTGGCCGGCCGCGAGCTGGGCGGATACCGGCTGGGCGGATGCCCCGTCGTTGTCGGTCACCACCGAGGCATAGATGGGGATGTGGCGAAAGCTGACCGGCACCAGGCCGAGAGCGTCGGGTTCGCGGGTGAACTCGGAGTTCTCCCGCAGGTCGACGACGGTGCGCAGGCCGATCTCGATGAAGGCGGCGCGGGCGTCGTCGCCGAGTCGGTGCATGGCCCCGCAGCGCAGCAGACTTCGCCAGCGCACGGCACGGCCATCGGCGGTGTGGTAGCCACCGACGTCTCGCAGGTTGATCACCCCAGGCAGATCGAGCACCCGCGCCGGATCTCCACCGGAAGCTGGAGTGCCGCCGGCACCTGCCGGCACCGCTTCGGCAGCCTCGCCGGACACGTTGTTGGGGATCACGCTGGTTCCTCCACGGATCGTCCTGTTGCCTGCGGAAAGTCGTACCCCATCCTCGCTACCGGGCCGAGGCTCCCACATAGTGAACCGCGCATATCCGCCAGATGAACTGCGATAAGTGTGAGCTACCAGGACAGGCGGTCGCGGCGGCCGGCGAGGATCACTGCGGCGGTGTTGCGACCGCTGGCTCCCCAGATGTCGGCGCCGGGGAAGGTGCCGGCGCCAGTGAGATAGAGGCCGGCAACGGGGGTGCGGTAGCGACTGATCTCTCGCCCGTGACCGAGCAGGTCGGCGACGACGCCGCCGGGGAGGGACGGGGCATAGTCGCTGGCCATGATGACCGTGCGGTCATGGTCCGGTGGGGTCCGCACCCGCCAGTCGCGGATGGCAGCGAGCAGCGCCGGATCGCCAAGCGAGGCCAGGCGGCGCAGCCACGACCAAGGGCGGGACGGGTTGTCCCAGCCGCCGGCGACCTGGTGGGGCGTCCCCAGCACCTCGAGGCTGAGCAGGTGGGCGGCGCCGTCCCCAGCGCCGCGCGGCGAAGCACGCAGGCGCAGCGAGGCGTCGAGGAACGAGGGGGTGTTCAGCAGGAGCATCGGCGGCTCGCCGACCTGGCCGGCGCGGCAGGCCGCGGCGGCGGCACGCTGCTCGGCGAGGGTGGGACTGATCGCGACTGTCGGCATGTGGCGAGCGTCTGCGGGCAGTACATCGACGGGGAGGCGTTCCAGAGCGTGCAGCCGTGGCAGGGCGCTGACGACCGCGTCGAGCTTCGATGCGTATCCGTTGACGTTGACGGCGGGAGTGGGAGTGGGGGCAACGATCCGGCCGGCGCCCAACCGGGCCGCGGCGGGCAACCGGGCCGCGGCGGGTACGCCGTCGAGGCAGTCGACGCGCACGGTGCGCGGATCGGCGGCGGCGACGACGGTGGGGGCGCGTACCGTACGCCCGTCGACGAGGCGCACGCCCCGCACCTTGCCGTCGCGAACCTGCACGCCAGCGACGCGGACGCCGGTGATCAGCTGGGCGCCGTGCTGGCACGCGCAGGCGGCGAGCGCCGTCGGCAGGGCGCCGCTGCCCCCGGCCGGGCGAGCGACGCCGATGAGGTGACGCAGGGCGAAACCGAGTGCGTCGAGGCCGCTGCCGGGCGCGTCCGGGGCCAGGCCGCGCAGCGCAGGGCCGCCGGTGTGGGCGGCGGCGATGAACCATGGAGGCAGACCGAACGAGGCGAGCACATCCTGCAGGCTGGCGCGGGACCAGGCGAACACGGTCGCCGAGCCGCGCAGCCGGCTCCGGGCCACCCGCGCGGCAATCGCTACGCCCGTCGGCCGGGACCGCTGCACCGCCTGGACCAGACGGGCGGCGGGCAGCGCGACCTCGAGATAACGCCGGTAGGCGGCTGCGGTCGCGGCTGTGGGGTCCGTTCGGGCCAGGCCGTCCAGGGTGCGTTCCACCGAACGCCAGTGGACGAACACGGGCTCGCCGCCCCAGCCCATCGCGATGCCCATCGGATCGACGTCGAGGTAACGCAGCCCATAGGCGCCGAGTTCCAGCTCCTCGACGATGCCGCTGGCGAGCACCATCGTGTGGTCGCAGGTGCAGATGGTGAGCCGGGTGCCGATCGCGTCGACGGTGCACGCGCAGCCGCCCAGATCGTCGCGGGCTTCCAGGAGCACCACCGCCCGACCCGCCCGGGCCAGATAGGCCGCGCAGGCCAGGCCGTCGTGGCCACCGCCGACCACCACCACGTCCGCGGACGTCGGCAGTTCGTTGCCGCCGAACGGAGTGGGCCAGGCCGCCGCCGGCCGCAACTCGAGAACCTCCGTCATCCGGACGGGCCCGCCGAGCGAAACGGGCGGGGGTCGAAGCGGGCGATCTCGGCGAAGGACTCCCCCGCGGTGGCCAGCAGCGCTCCGTCGCGGCGCTCGTTGGATGCGGCGCCGCCGAGGCCGGCGTCGGTCATCTCGACCCCGCCGAACGGGAACACGCCGATCCGCACCTGTCACCTCCGCGCGCTGCTGGGCTCAACACGTTCGTCCGGCGCCGTGACGCCGCCGTCAGCCCCGCATTTCGGCCACGCAAAACCTGTCTGTGGGGTCGGTGGCTCAACGGGCGGTGGCGGCGTCCGCGTCCGCGTCCGGGGTCCGGGCTGCGTCCGGGGCCACGATCGGGGTCGGCTGGTCGGCGACGAGCTGACGCTTGAGGATCTTGCCCGCGGCGGTCATCGGCAGTGCATCGCGGAACTCGACGTGACGGGGGTACTTGTAGGCGGCCATAGTCTCGCGGCACCAGGCGACGAGCTCGTCCGCGGTGAGGGACGCGCCCGGCCGGCGGATCACGAAGGCCATGATCTCCTGGCCATGCCGTTCGTGCGGGATCCCGACGACCGCGGCCAGACTGACGTCCGGGTGGGTGAGCAGCACCTCCTCGACCTCCCGCGGGTACACGTTGAAACCACCACGGATGATCATGTCCTTGAGTCGGTCGACCAGGTAGAAGTAGCCGTCGGCGTCGCGGCGACCGAGGTCGCCGGTGTGGAACCAGCCCTGGGCGTCGACCGCGGTGGCGGTTGCCTCGGGCTGGCCCAGGTAGCCGCGCATCACGTTGTGCCCACGCACGCACAGCTCACCGGTCTCGTCGTCCGCGGCGGGGGTGCCGTCCGCCCGGGTGACCCGGACCTCCACCCCCCAGACGGGCAGGCCGATCGACCCGACCCGCCGCGGCCGGTCGGCGCGGTTGAAGGTGGCGACGGGACTGGTCTCCGACAACCCGTAGCCCTCCAGGATCGCGACGCCGAAGCGCCGCTCGAACGCACGCAGCACCTCGGCGGGCATCGCCGACCCCCCGGACACGCAGATCCGCAGGCAGGACGCGATGCGATCCAGGTCGGCCGGCGCCACGTCCGGACAGTGCAGCAGCGCCCAGTACATCGTCGGGACGCCGGCGAAGAAGGTGACGGCGTTGCGTTGCAGGGCGGCAAGCGCGGCCTGCGGCTCGAACCTGGGCACCAGCACCAGCGTGGCGCCGCTGGCGAACCCGGCGTTGAGGTTGGTGGTCTGCCCGAACGCGTGGAACAGCGGCAGGACGACCAGGTGGACGTCGTGCTCGGCGGCGTCGAAGACCCGGGTGGACACCAGGGCGTTGTGCACCATGTTGGAGTGGGTGAGCTGCGCGCCCTTGGGGGATCCGGTCGTGCCGCTGGTGTAGAGGACGACCGCGATATCCGACTCGCTGGTCGGGACGGTGTCGAAGTCGTCCGCCGCCCCGGCGGTGAACGCCGCCAGCGTCTCGACACCGCCACCTGGCCGGCCACGCCCCGTCGCCTCGTCCAGAAGGACGGCTGGTGACAGGTTCCCGGTGGGGTCGGCGGTGATCAGGACGAACGTCTCGCAACCGGGTACGGACGCGAACGCGGCGTGCCCCGCCCGGCCCATCAGGAGCTCCGCCGTCCCCTCGAAGCACAGGTACGCCCGGGCGGCCGAGTCCGCGAGGTGAAAGGCGATCTCGCGTTCGGCGAGCAGAATGCTCAGCGGGACGACCGTCGCTCCGGCCTTGAGGATGCCGAAGTAGACGGCGGGAAAGGCCGGCAGGTTCGGGCAGCTCAGCGCCACCCGGTCACCGGGCCCGATGCCGCGGCCCGCAAGCGCCGCGGCGACCTGACGCGCGGCGGCGTCCAGCTCGGCGTAGGTGAGGTGGCGCTCGCCGAACACGAGTGCGTCGCGCTCCGGCCAGGTGCGGGCCGCCTCTTCCAGAACCACCGCAAGGTTGAGCACGGGCCCTCCTGTGGGCATGCCCGGGCCACGCCGGTGGACGCCCGGACGAGGAACGCGCTGGAGCCACAGCGCGCGCCCAGACCGGACCGGCGACCACCTGAGAGTGCGCCACGTCACAACATAGCCCGATCGCCCCGAATGACAACCCGCCCGGCCGCCATGGACGGTCAGGAGGTCGGCGGCGCCGGGTGTCGGGAGGACGGCTTCGCGCAACCGTTGGGACGGGGTCCGGGCGGTGCGGAAAGCGGATACGCTCGAGCCTTCGAGCGGCGCCGTCGCCATCGGTCATCGGCGCTCGGATGCTGCGGAGCTGCCCGGTCCGTTGGGTGTTCCGGCGTAGACGGTGTGGGTGATCCGGGTCGGATGGTGTCGGTAATCCGGATCGGGCGGTGTCGGCGGCTGGCGCGAGCGAGGGGCGGAGGGTGGTCCCGGTGACGATGACGGACCCGCGGAGTGAGGTGCCGTTGCTGCGGCGGCTGGTCGGGCAGGCGCTGCGCCGCCACCGCCAGGCCCAGGGGCGCACGCTGCGTGATGTTGCGGATGTCGCCCGGGTCTCGATGCCGTACCTGTCCGAGGTCGAGCGGGGCCGCAAGGAGGCGTCGTCCGAGGTGCTCGCGGCGATCTGCCGGGCCCTCGGGATCCGCCTCGCCGATCTGCTCGACGAGGTCCGCCTCGAGTTGTCCCGGGTGGAGCCGCTGGTCACGCCGTCCGCCGTGGCCGGTGCGGCGCCGTCCGCCACGGGGCTTGCCCACGCTGCCGGCTCGGCGCAGATATCTGACCGGGTGTTCACCCCACGCGCCACCCTCGGTTTCCTCGGTCAGCCCCGCTCCCGGCCGGCTGCGCCGGTCGGCGGCCAGATCGCCCCGCCGTCGGTGCAGGTTCTGTCGTCCCTGCTGTTCGGCTCGGGAGCGGCAGCCACAGTGGACGGACCGGGGCTGGTGCACCTTCCCGCAACGGTGGATGTTCGTCCTGGCGGCCCGGTGCGCCAGCACGGCACCGTCGTCGTGTGGGGTCAGGCGGGACCCGCCAGCGCCATCCCACCCACCGGCGGCGCGTCGATCAGCGGTGGGATCGGGATCATCCGCCGTCTTGATGACCCGGCAGACCCTGAGGCGGCCGGAGTCCGGCCAGGTACCGGCCGGATCGTCGCCGGTGCCGGCCGTGCTGGTGGCACTAGCAGGACTGGTGGCACTGGCGGGACTGGTGGGGTCGGCGGGACTGGTGGGGTGGCTCGGCGATCGCCCGGTGCGCGTCCGAGGACGGTGGGCACGATCCGGGCCTGCCGGCTGTCATCGCCGCACCGTGGCCGGCTCTGGCGGCGCGATGTCGGGTCGAGGTCAGCCATCGCCGCGTAGCAGCTGCCATGCGGTGAGTTCAGGACGGGCGCGTTCCCGCGGCCCGCTGGCGGCGGGTGCGGGCAGCCAGCCAGTCGTCGGCGAGCACCGGGGCAAAGTGCGGCGGATGGTCGACATCGACGCAGGTGGAGACCGGTTCCATCCGGGCGCCGGGGTAGGCGCCAACGAAGTGGGCAACACTACGCCGCGCCATCGCCGTCGCAGGTAGGACGCGGTGCGGGGTGGACGTCCAACGGTCGATGGTCCACCGGGCGAGCAGGCCGCCGAGGTTCGCGACCAGCTGGCCCGGGGCTGGGATGACATCGCACCATCCGTCCGCCTGAAAAGCGGAAGGTCGGCGGTTCGACCCCGCCCCTGCCCACTCTTCTAAGCAGGCAAGACAGAAGCCACCGGCGGCGCCGGCGGCTTCTCTGGTCTCAGTCCTGGTCTCAGTCCTGGTCTCAGTCCTGGTCTCAGTAGGCGTCCCCGCTACCCCGTCGGAGCCAGGACGTCGGCCGCTCCGTCGTCCACCACGTCATCCGAGGTCGAGGTCGCCAGAGCAGGCTGCCGACCAGATCGGCGCGCCTGAGACCAGCCCATGACGGCGCGGGTCGGGACTCTGAGGGTCAAGAACCTCGTCTGGGCATCTGGCCGTCGTCTTCGACGTCCTGGTCGACTCGCCTCGGTGCCCTGGGCGCTTCGTAGGCACTAGTACTGCAACGGCACTTGTGATGCCGGTGGTGGATGATCCGGGTTGTGGTGGTGGAGGCATGGGCGACCGAACTGGATGATCTCTGTGGGCGGATCGGGGGCCGGTTCGGTCGCACGGAGCCGCGGCGGCGGGTCGGGGAGTATGTGTCCGGGCTGGTCGCGGGCCTGGAGCGGAAGAACGGGTGGACGCTGGCGGAGCGTGCCGGGGAGCGATCACCGGACGGGATGCAGCGGTTGCTGCGCCGCGCGGACTCGGACGTCGACGGCGTCCGTGACGATGTCCGTGGTCATGTGGTCGACCGGCTCGGGGACCCGGACGCGGTCCTGATCGTCGATGACACCGGCTTCCTGAAGAAGGGGACCCGGTCCGCCGGCGTGCAGCGGCAGTACTCGGGGACGGCGGGGCGGACGGAGAACTGCCAGATCGGGACGTTCCTGGCCTACCGGTCCCGGTGGGGGCATGCGCTGATCGACCGGGAGCTGTACCTGCCCGAGTCCTGGACCGACGATCGGGACCGCTGCCGGGCGGCGGGGATCCCGGACGAGGTCGAGTTCGCCACCAAGCCCCGGCAGGCGATCGCCATGCTGGAACGGGCGATCGAGGCCGGGGTGCCGTTCGGCTGGGTGACCGCGGACGAGGCCTACGGGCAAGCGAAGTACCTGCGGGTCTGGCTGGAGGAGCGCAGACGGGCGCATGTGCTGGCCACGAAACGCAACGACACCGTGATCACCGCCTCGGGTGGGGACGGACGCGTCGACGAGCTGATCGCCGCGCTGCCCGCGCGGGTGTGGTGTCGGATCTCGGCCGGTCCGGGTGCGCACGGGTTGCGGGACTACGACTGGGCACGGGTCGAGATCCGGGTCCGGGCCTTCTGGGAGCCGGGGTGGGGGCACTGGCTGCTCGCCCGGCGCCACCGGACCAGCGGTGAGCTGGCGTTCTACGTCTGCTACGGGCCCCGGCGGACCAGCCTCGCGCGGCTCGCGGTGGTGGCCGGGGCCCGCTGGCCGATCGAGGAATGCTTCGTGCGACACGAGGCTGCTTGAGTCGAGTGGACTCGTCGAGAGGAGAAGATGGAGTTCCGGGCCAGTGTTCAGGGCCTGTCCCCGCCTTGGCGTGCGTCCCTGGTAACAGGGGGGTGCGGAGCCCAGGGGAAAAGCCCAAGGACTCTCGTTCCATCCGGGGGTTACAGGCAAGGGGAAGAGTGGACGGGTGAATGCGAATGAACCCTTGACTATGCCTCGTAACTTCGAGCCTCGCAGATGGGATGTTTCAGCGGGGTGCAGGACTGGCCGCTGGAAAGCGGCAGGCGCCGGTCGGAGAGAAGCAGTCGGCCGGGAGAGCACCGCCGTCCCGGGGTAGAGGGGGCACCCATCCCGCTCGTGTCTCACTCATGCAGAACGTGGAAACCCTGAAAGGGTCCCGACGCGGACAGGCGCCGGGTAGGCCAACCGTAAGGAAGGCTCAACTCCCTGGCAGGAACAGGATGACCCAAGAAGCGAATGCCGGCAGCCGAAAGGAAACAGGAAACCGGAACGGGTAGCAACGTTCCGTATAACTGGCCGGATAGGGGCAGATGTCTCGGCCTGGAAGGGCGCTGACGTGGGTCAGGTGAGCCTGCGAAGAGGACGATGGCGAGGACAATGGAGCTGAAGGGCACGTTGGACACCAGGCCGCCAAGCGGCCCGGTGAACGGACCGGAAGACGGCCTCCGGTGGCAGGAGATCGACTGGTCTGCTGCCGAGGAGAACGTACGTCGTCTACGTCAACGCATCTTCGCGGCGTCGCAGGCAGGTGACCTGAAGAAGGTCCGTAACCTGCAGAAACTGATGCTCCGCTGCCGCAGCAACACGCTGGTCAGCGTGCGGCGGGTGACGGAGATCAACGCTGGTCGCCGGACGGCGGGCGTCGACGGGCAGGTGGTGCTCACTCCTGGAGCCAAGGCCGATCTGGCCACCTGGGTCCAGCACCAGTCCGCCTCGTGGAAGCCCAAGCCCGTCCGACGGGTCCACATCCCGAAGGGCAAAAGAAAACGGCGCCCGCTCGGAATTCCTGTCATCGTTGACCGAGTCCTGCAATCCAGGACGGTCAACGCTCTGGAGCCCGAGTGGGAAGCCCGGTTTGAGCCGAAATCCTACGGCTTCAGACCCGGGAGAGGATGCCAGGACGCGATCCAGGCAGTATTCAGAGTGGCGCACGGAAAGAACCCGAGGCGCCCTTGGGTACTCGACGCGGACCTTACGGCCGCATTCGACTGCATCGATCACGATCACCTCATGGAGATGCTGGGCGGGTTTCCCGGCCGACGAATGATCTCCGGATGGCTAAAATCCGGAGCCGTTGAGAATGAACTGTTCACCGCTACCCCGGAGGGAACCCCTCAAGGTGGTACGATCAGTCCCCTCCTACTCAACATTGCCCTCCACGGGATGGAATCGGCCGCCGGGGTCCGGTACTTCACCGCCGGCTCACATGCCGGTGAGACAAGGGCCGGCTCCCCGATATTGATCAGATACGCCGATGACCTGCTCGTCTTCACGCACACGCAGGAAGAAAGCGCACAGGTTCAGGCACGGCTGGCCGCATGGCTAGAGCCGCGAGGGCTAGTCTTCAACGCGGAAAAGACACGGATCGTCCATCTGCGGGAAGGCTGTGACTTCCTCGGGTTCAACGTCCGACGCTACCGCGACGGAACGCTGCTGCTGATCAGGCCGAGCGCGGACGCGGTGCGACGTCTCCGCAAAAGGCTGGCCGCCGAGATGAAGGCCCTGCGAGGGGCCAACGCCGCGGCGGTGATACGAAGGCTCAATCCGATCATCCGAGGTTGGGCCGCCTACTACCGGGGCGTGGTGTCCAGCCGCACCTTCCATGGGCTGGACGCATACATGTGGAAACTCGTCTATAAATGGGCGGTCCACACGCACCCGAACAAGTCGAAGCGCTGGATCACCGCACGCTACTTCGGCATGTTCAACAAATCCCGGAGAGACCGGTGGGTCTTCGGTGACCGCGAGAGCGGCCACTACCTCACCAAATTCTCCTGGACCAGGATCGTCCGACACCACCTGGTCAAGGGCAACGCGTCGGTAGACGACCCCACCCTGACCGGATATTGGGTCGGACGACGCCGCAGACACGGACCGGCAATTCTGCACGCCCGCGACTCCATCGGGTTTGCTTGAGCCGTGTGCTCGGAAACGGGCCCGCACGGTTCTGAGGGGGCGGGGACGCAGCAATGCGTCCCCGCTACCCGACCAGCAGGCGAAACAGACCTGCGGCCTGGATGACTACCAGGTCCGGGACTACCGGGCCTGGTACGCCCACATCACCCTGTCGATGCTGGCCTACGCCGCGCTGGCCGCCGCTCGCGCCAGCCAGGTAAAGGGGGACCCCCACCCGCCGGCATGGGCATGATCGGACTGACCCTACCCGAGATCCGCCGGCTGATCGCCACCCTGCTCCACCGCGTCCACCCGGCCGACTTCGTCTGGGCCTGGTCGGCCTGGCGCCGACGCCGCCAACACCAGGCCCGACGCTCCCACTACAAACAACGCGGACACAGCCAAGTGCCGTTGCAGTACTAAGTCATAGACGCCGTAGGGGATGGCGGTCTCGCCTTGGGGGCCGGTGAAGAAACTGTGATCCTCAACCTGGACGGGGTCGCCTTTCGGTCGCCATTCGCGGCCCGGGTTCGGGAGCTGGCCGAGCATCTCCTTCTTCTTTGCATCCACGCTGATGACCGGCTCGCCCGCTTTCTGATGGTCGACGACCTGCTCGTTCAGATAACGGAACTGGGCTTCCCGGTCAGGGTGTTGCTTCCAGGGCCCCGGCATAGTTGTCGGTTAGCAAGCAAGGTTCATGATCGCCTCTAGTGGGCGTGTCGGGTGACGGGCGT
>NZ_JAMQQG010000021.1:35665-97762 GCF_023716925.1 Frankia sp. R82 | reverse complement strand
ACATCGCCTCGACACCCACCGCCATCACCAGCACCCCCTTCCCGACAAGAAAAAGCCGACAGAAAAAAGAACCGAAGGGCACGAAGGAACACGGGAACAGAAGGCCCCGGCCGGCAGAGGTAACCACCGACGACACCCACCAGCCATGCTCGAACGTGCATTCGAAGAGTAGACCTTTCGTCGTCCACCGGCAACCCCCCACCACACACTCGAAGAAACACGCCACACCCCACCCGGAACCACGACCACAACACCGAGAAAGAAGTGGTGAAGTGCAGTGTTCGAGGGTCCGTGAGGCTGCTCTTCGTCCACCCGAGTGCCGATGCGACTCCTGGTCCGAGAGGGGACCCTTCCGGTCGATCTCCCTATGGACGGCGCCGCAATCTCATGTATGATCGGTGCTGTCTCGTTGAGAGATCGGCAGACTCTCGAGGGTGGGTCGGCCCCGAAGGCTGGGGCGAGATGGTGAGTATGTAGCCTTGGATATTTGTATCCATGCTCGGGTTTAAATCCTCAAATTATTTTTCGTGTACCCATGGTCTCGTGGTTTCTTAGGTCGGTTCACATTGCAATTTTGGATGCACGTCGCCCATGGGTTTCGGTCGTCTCTCCCGGGGTGAAGATGACCTGCGAGGCGGGTCGGGTGATTCTCTTGATGTGAGAGCAGGGATGCGGTGAGTAGATGCCGGGTGGCTCGGGCGGAGTGGGAACGCGTAGACGGATGCGTGTCGGCCGGGCGGACGGGCTCGAAGCACGCTTGGGACGGTAGTCGCGCTGTGCGCGGGCGCATGGAGTCGGAGCCGATCATGGCTCGCGAGGAGTGGTCATACGTGATCTTCATGTCGAGGGTTCGCCTGTCAGGCTGTGTCTGCGTTGCGTGCTCGCCCGACGCCCGCGGCGGTGGCCCGTGCGCGCGCTGTCGGATCAGGACTGGAGGCTGGCGAAACTCGACACCACCTGGCATTTGCTCGCGGTTTGTCCGCGGACCTCGGGCCTGGGACCGATGCTGCCGGGAGGATAGCCAATCGGCCCAGCACGGGAAGGGCTACGAGCTCGGCGGGGAGTCAGCCGGCTGGTAGCCGCTAAGGTATGCCGCGGTGGCGTCAATGATGACAATTCAGTCGGAGGCGGTGTACCGAATTCGGGGTATGGCGACGGTCGGGTGGTGGGGTGCGTCACGCGTGGCCGCACACGGCGCCGCGCGGTTCTATGTCCATCGGAGGCAAGAGGATTCGCAACCTGCTGACCTGGAAAAACGTCATCCTTGGCAAGGATGTGTCGACATTGTGGGGGTGTGGCCATGACCGCAGTACGCGTGGGAGGCGCCGCCGGGGTGCCGACCGTCGAGGTGGGTACCGCCTCGGCGGTCGACGTTCCCGCTCTGGTCAGCCGGGTCGATGCGTCCGGTGAGCAGGCTCGGCGCAATGCCGAAGGGCACTGGCATGCTGTGACGGATCTGCAGGAGCGGCTAGCTGTCGCCGCGGCGGGCGGGTCACCGCGGGCGCGGGAACGGCATGTAGAACGAGGCAAGCTGCTTCCGCGCGACCGGGTCGACGCGTTGCTTGACCGGGGCAGCCCGTTCCTCGAGCTGTCCCCCTTGGCTGCGAACGGGCTGTACGAGGATCCAGTCCCGGGTGCGGGCATCATCACTGGAGTCGGGCGGGTCAGCGGACGGGAGTGCCTGGTTGTCGCCAACGACGCGACGGTCAAGGGCGGCACGTACTACCCGCTGACGGTGAAGAAGCATCTGCGCGCCCAGGAGGTCGCGCTGCAGAATCGGCTGCCCTGCATCTACCTCGTGGACTCGGGTGGAGCGTTTCTGCCGCTACAGGATCAAGTTTTTCCGGATCGAGACCATTTTGGTCGCATTTTCTACAATCAGGCTCGAATGTCGGCGCAGGGTATCCCGCAGATTGCCGCAGTGTTGGGATCATGTACGGCGGGTGGTGCCTACGTCCCCGCGATGGCCGACGAAGCGGTGATCGTCCGCGACCAGGGGACGATCTTCCTGGGTGGTCCGCCGCTGGTGAAGGCTGCGACCGGCGAGGTTGTCAGCGCCGAGGAGCTGGGCGGTGGGCTGCTGCACGCACGCACGTCCGGCGTTACCGACCATCTTGCCGACGATGATCATCATGCGCTGCGCATTGTCCGGTCGATTGTGGCGACAGTGGGACCTCGTGCACCACGGTCGTGGGAGGTGCTGCCGGTGGAAGAGCCTGCTGTCGACCCTGCGGGGCTGTACGCGGCCGTGCCGCCGGACGGGCGGACCTCCTACGACGTCCGTGAAGTCATCGCTCGGATCGTCGATGGCAGCCGGTTCGTCGAGTTCAAGGCGGAGTTCGGCGCCACCCTGCTCACCGGCACGGCTCGGCTGCATGGCCATCCGGTGGGCATCGTGGCGAACAACGGGGTGCTGTTCGGCGAGTCGGCGCTCAAGGGGGCCCACTTCATCGAGCTGTGCGACCAGCGCGGCATCCCTTTGGTGTTCCTGCAGAACATCACTGGCTTCATGGTCGGTCGTGAGTACGAAGCCGCTGGCATCGCCAAACATGGCGCGAAGATGGTCAACGCTGTGGCCTGTGCCCGGGTGCCGAAGTTCACGGTTGTCATCGGCGGCTCATATGGTGCGGGGAACTACTCGATGTGTGGACGATCATACTCCCCGCGCTTCCTGTGGATGTGGCCGACCGCGCGGATCTCGGTGATGGGCGGGGATCAGGCTGCCGCAGTGCTCGCCACCGTTCGACGCGACCAGCTGGCAGCCTCCGGCGCTGACTGGGAAGAGGAGGAGGAGGCCGCCTTCCGAGCGCCGATCCGGGAGAGGTATGCAACGCAGAGTAACGCGTACTATTCGACCGCGCGGCTCTGGGACGACGGCGTGATCGACCCGGCAGACACCCGGATGGTGCTGGGGCTCGGCCTTTCGGTAGCGGCCAATGCGCCGCTGGACCCGGTTGGTTATGGAGTGTTTCGGATGTGAGCTGTAGCCATGAGGGAAAGGGCGGGCCGACGGCGGGAGCGAGTGACGTGACAGGCAGGGCGTGCGTGGAAGGATCGACGTGACGGGCGGGACCGGTGAGCACCCCATCGCTGCTGGAGCGGCGTCTGCGCCTACATCGGCTGCGGCGCCGCCCGCTGCACCGGCAGATCATGGCCGGGTAGGGACTGACCCGGCGCTGATGACTCCGGCGCAGCCAGCCGTGGCGCCGCCAGCTTCAGTGCCTTCCGCTCTCGCGCCGGCGGGGCTGTCCGCGAACGGCAGCTATGACTCGGTCATCTCCGTGTCGTCCGCGCTGCCCACCCCGGTGGCCGATGACGACCCGGCCGGAAACGGGGAGACACGCGGGACAGCGGGTGTGAACGTCGGCGCAGGTGGTGATGCGATGGGAGTGGCGGACGCGGTTGCGACCGCGAAAAATCCCCTGCTGGGACGGGGAGCCGGCGGCGATGGGCTGGGGATTACGTCTGTCCTGGTGGCGAACCGTGGGGAAATCGCGGTCAGGATCATACGGACTCTACGTGAGCTCGGCATTCGGGCGATCGCCGTGCATTCCGATGCCGACGCCGATGCCCGTCATGTTCGAGCGGCGGATCTGGCCGTCCGGCTCGGGCCGGCGCCGGCCCGCGAGAGCTATCTTGACATCGACGCGGTGCTCGAAGCAGCCAGAGTGAGCGGCGCGCGGGCCGTGCATCCGGGTTACGGATTCCTTGCCGAGAACGCCGGCTTCGTGCGGGCATGCGAGGCTGCTGGCCTGGTGTTCATCGGACCGTCGGCGACCGCGGTGGAGCTGATGGGCGACAAGATCGCCGCGCGGCGGACGGTGGCGGAGGTCGGGGTTGCTGTGGTGCCGGGCCGGTCGGTGCCCGGGATGGACGACGCGGCGCTGATCAAGGCCGCCGGTCAAATTGGCTATCCGGTGCTGATCAAGCCGTCGGCCGGCGGGGGCGGCAAGGGCATGCGGATCGTGCGTGCGCCGGCGGGGATGGCGGAGGCGCTGGCCTCCGCTCGCCGGGAGTCTGCCGCCGCGTTCGGTGACGACACCCTGTTTGTGGAACGGCTGATCTCCCAGCCCCGCCATGTCGAGGTGCAGGTGCTCGCCGACCAGCATGGCGCGGTGCTTCACCTGGGCGAACGCGAATGCAGCCTGCAGCGACGTCACCAGAAGATCATCGAAGAGGCGCCGTCGCCACTGCTTGACCCGCGGACCAGAATCCGTCTGGGCGCCGCTGCCGTTGCGGTGGCGCGGGCGGTCGGCTACGTCGGTGCGGGCACGGTCGAGTTCATCATGTCCGCGGACGTGCCCGACGAGTTTTACTTCATGGAGATGAACACCCGGCTGCAGGTCGAGCATGCCGTCACCGAACTCGTCACCGGTGTGGATCTGGTCGCC
Organism: Frankia sp. R82; assembly: GCF_023716925.1. GTDB lineage: Bacteria > Actinomycetota > Actinomycetes > Frankiales > Frankiaceae > Frankia. Next base: position 93,371 of record NZ_JAMQQG010000021.1, on the reverse strand, counting down.
GAGCAGATCCGAATCGCAGCCGGCGAGCCGCTGCTGTTTGGCCAGGCCGATGTGCGTACTGCGGGCCATGCGGTCGAGGCCCGTGTGTACGCCGAGAACCCGGCCCGTGGATTCCTGCCGACCGGCGGGGACGTGCTCGATTTCCGCGAGCCGGCCGGCCCGGCCCTGCGCGTCGACGCCGGCATCGCCACCGGGGACACCGTCGGCACCGACTACGACCCGATGGTTGCCAAGATCGTTGCCTGGGGAGCTGACCGGCGGGCCGCGCTGTCTCGTCTTGATGCGGCGCTGGCCGGCACGGTTCTGCTCGGCGTCAGTAGCAACATCGGGTTCCTGCGGGCGCTGCTCGATCACCCGGACGTGCGCGCCGGCCGCCTTGACACCGGCCTGATCGAACGGGATCTGGGTGGCCTCGTCCGGGACGATCCGCCCGCCGAGGCGATCTACGCCTACGCGCTGGTGCGGCTGCTCGCGCTACAACCGACCGGTGCGCTGATCGATCCGTGGGATGTCCCCTCGGGGTGGCGTCCCGGTGAACCCGCCTGGCTGAGCTGGGAGGTCGTGCTTCCTCCGGCCGGGACGGGGGCGCAGGTGGGCGCGGCGCCGTCGGCAACGTCGGGATCCCGGTCGACAGACGTCGGCGCGAACGGTGTCGGGGCAGGTTCGGAGACGACGACCGGAGGCGCCGAAGCAGCGGGGCACAACGAGCCGGCCGGGGAGATCACACCGGCGGGAGGCGTCGCACTGAGCGGCATGTCGCGGACCGTGCGGGTCTCAGCCCGGGGCACACCCGCCTCGGCCAGGGTCCGCCTGGGCGAGAATGCGCCAGTGCCCGCGTCCGTGCGGGTGGTGAAGGTGGACGGCGAGCGGGACCTGCTGATCACCATCGGATCGGTCACCACTCGTTGGTCGTTCGCGTGGGCCACCGGCGAGAGCACCGCGGTCGACCGTACGTCGAACGAAAGTAGCGGTCGGGTGCTGTGGCTGGGGCGTGACGGCCGGGCCTGGGGGTTCGCGGAGGCGCCCGCGCCGTCGACCCGGCCGCGCGCCGCGGCGCACAGCGGCGCTGCCCGTAGCCCGATGCCCGGAACGGTGACCGCCGTCCTGGTGACACCAGGGGAGACCGTCGTCGCCGGAACGCCGCTGGCCATCGTCGAGGCGATGAAGATGGAGCATCCCGTGACTGCGCCGGTTTCGGGAGTTGTCGCCGAGGTGCACGCCCACCGTGGTGACCAGGTTCGCCTCGACCAGCTCCTCGTAGTCGTCGCCGCACCCTCAGCCGACGGTCCCGGTCCCAGTCCCGGACCCGGACCGGGAACCGAAGGTCAGTTCGGGACCGAAAGCGATGCCGGCACGAGGACCGGGACCGAGTCCGGAGCCGACGTCAGCGCCGGGACGGGGATCGGGGCGGCCGGATGACGGGGACACCGGGCGGGATGGCGGAAGGGCACAGTCGCTCAGCGGGGAAAGATCGCCGAGATTCGGGTGAGGAGCGTCGTGCGGGCCTCGCTCTCGCCAAGGCCGGCGAGGTCGACCATGTCGATGTCGATGGCCGAGGCGGATGGCTGGGTTTCCTCGACCTGTACCACGACCAGATCGTGCGTCGTTCCAGTCGCGGGCAGGGGGTGAGCTCGTGATACCACGACGAGGGTTCGGGTCTGCGTTGAGCCGGCCTGTGATCGGCTCTGTCCGTGGGCCCGGGTGGGATCCAGGTCCGCTACCCGCCAGCCGGCCTTCACTAGGTGGTAGTGAATCCAGGTTGCCCAGGACTCGTCGGTGGGCGCGTAGGAGATGACCATGTCGATGTCCGACGCCGGCTGCGACCTGGAACGCCGAGCCGAGTCGCCGGTGCTCCGCGGCGCAGCCTCAGCTGCGGCGGACGGTGCGGTGGGTGGGGCGGTGGGTGGGGCGACGGTGGCCGAGGACGCAGGGCCAGACGATGGCGTGGCGGTGGCGGACGGTGCAAGGGTGGCCGGACGTGCCGCGGTGGCGGATGACGTAGCCGTTGCTGGTGGGGTGGTCGTCGCTGTGGGTGTGCCAACGCCTGCCGGGATGTGTTGGCCGAAGATGACGGCGGCGGCGTTGGCGGCGAGGCGGAGGAACCAGCCGCGGTCCTCGGGGCGGGTTGAGGGGCGTACGGCGCAGGTCAGGGCGCAGGCGAGTAGGGACAGGGGGATCTGGTCACGCCAGTGGTCGACCAGGCTTGCCTGGCGGGCCCAGTTTTCGCCGGCCTTACGGGTTTCGGAGATGAACGTCGCAAGCCAGGTGGGGAGCCGTACTCCTTCGTCGCGTGGGTCGAGGAGCATGTCGATGGCGGCGGTGCGTCCGGTGGGGCCCAGTTCGTTCAGGGTGCGGGCGAGGACGTGCAGGACGAGGTGGGTGGGGTCGCGGGTGAGCACGGCGTCGGTGGAGTAGCGGGCGAGGTCGATGAGCTGGTAGGACGCGGCGATGTTGTGCAGGGAGGCGGGTACGAGGATGTTCTCGATGTGCAGGTCACCGTGGGCGCGGCCGATGAAGGTCGGGAGTTGGATGTCGCGGTAGCGGTCGGTGTCGAACACGAGGCTGAAGGGGTTGGGCAGGGCCTGGTCCTCGTCCTCGCAGACGAGGGTGGGGCCGGGGTGGGCCTGCGCAAGCTTGGTGACCGCGCCGTTCGGGGCTGCGCGGTGGCCGAGCTGGCGGTGCAGGATCATGGGCACGTCCAGGAATTCCACCTGTGGCCGGCCGGCCCAGTCGTTGAGGGTCGAGCTGACGACGGTGGCGCTGGCATCGGCGAAGGTGGCGGCGAACATGGCGGCGTCGGCGCTGGGCAGGGAGTAGGACCGGGTCTGGGCCGGGGGAAACGACGACCCCTGGCCGTTGCCCGCCACCAGGCGCGAGCCATGCCGGTCACGCGACGGGTGCAGAACGGCGCGCAGCACCGTTTGCAGGGTGACCAGGTCGGACAGGCTGCCGCCGGCGACCCGTTGGAACACGAACCACCACCCGTTGCCGCCGGAGACGGGCTCGCGCACTCGTTGGGCGAGGTGCAACTCGGCGAAGGCCTTCACGTGGTGGAGGGCATCGTCATGCCGGGCGAACTCGCCGGGCCGAGGCTCGCCGGTGGCCCGGTCGGCCTTCATGATGACCAGTTCGGCCCCGCGGTGGGGGTGCCGCTCGAGGACGGCGGCGACGGCAGCCGTCGACAGCCCATTCGTCAGCCAGTGGTCCAGCGTGAAGCTGTTCTCGGACTGGACGCACCATTGATCCAGCTCGTCCGCAGCCTTCTTATCGAGTCTTTCCCGCAACCGCTGGTCCACGAAGGGGGTCATACCGGGTCTCCTGAGAACGGACATTTAGGGTCTAAGGAGGCTTTTGCTGGGGCTGGCGACGAGCCCGGGCGTGACCTTCCCTGTCGCCGGTGCGCGGATGGCCCGCTCCGGTCCGGCCGGGACCGCAGTGCCCTCCCGCAAATGCGGCGATGCAGCGAGAATACTGCCCGTCGGCGCCGACCCCGAACCGGTCCGGGAGATGCTGCGCGCCACATCGGATACCGCCCGGAGGGGGTCTGTCCAGGACGGGTGACGGGGCATTGTCCGGACCTGTACGCCGCCCCTGTCCGACGTTGTCCGGATGTACCCTCATGCTCTTTGCGAAAGGCCCGACCCACGGTTGTCTTAGTGGCGCCGGACCAACGTGTTTCCCACCACCGGATGATCTGCCCCCGCGTCCTGGTCGCGGGGCGGTGGGCGGAACCACCGACTCCGGGCTGTCGCCGGAGCGGGCCTTTCGTCGGGGGGAGGCCCGCTCCGGCATTGTGGCGTACCGCTGGTCTCCTCGGGTCACCCGACCGCAGTAGGACGCCACGATGCCGCGTCGCGTCGAGACCGCGCTGAGTATCGCGCCGGCTTGTCCCGGTCTTGATGGGTAAAGGAGGAGCGGGAGCTTCGTTTCGCACCGTGATCGCCGGGAAACGCGTTCGCGGAATTTTTTCGGCTCGGGCGGGCGGATTTTCGACAGCGGGTTGTTGCCTGTGCACCGAACGCTGTCCGTACGAGCTTGTACGGTGATCCCTCGGGACCTTTTCTTGGCGCTCGTAATGGGTTTATCTCAACAGGCTGCGATCGTTCGTGAGCGCAGTGCTCCACCGGGTGCGAGAAGTGATCGTGAGGTCCTATGGGGGGAACCCGCGATGCGGGCGCGGGCCGAGGTCGGCTCGCTGATGCCGTGGCGTTGGCGCGGCCGGGTCTGGCGCTCGCCGACGCCGTCCCGTTCGCCGCAGGGGGCTTGGCCATCACCCATCCCCGAGTCGGAACGGTGCTGTTGCTGACCCTCGGTGGTGTGCTGCTGTCGATCCACGGCCGACTTCTGGATGCGCTGGGCGGCCTGCCCGCCGACCGCCTCAATCCGGCCCGGCGGGCCAGCCCGCTGGTGCGAGGACGGGTGAGAACGGCCCCGGTCGCGGCGGGAGCGGGCCTGGCCGGCCTGGCCGTGATGCTCGGTGCCCTCCTCCTGGCGCCAACGGTGACCCGCGGACTCGGCTTCGCCCTGCTCGTCGCCGCCCGAACGTCGCGGACAACGATGCGCCGTGTCACAGCGGTGCAGAAGGCCAGCGCCGCCTGGTGGCTGGCCGACGCGGTGGTGGCCACCCTCGCACCGGCCGCCGGTGTGCCGCTGGGGGTGCTCGCCGCCGGCGGACGTCCCGGGCTGGACGCGTTCGCCCTGGCCGCGGGGTTCGCCCTGGGCGCCGCCGTCACCGGTGCGACCGTGATCGGCCTGCGTGATCTGCCCATTGACCGGCTCACCGGCCGGCTCACGACGGCACTGGTCACCGGGGTGCGGCTGCGCCGACCGAGCGGGTTCGTCTTTCCCTCGCGGTATGTGTTGCTGGTCTGCGCGGCGCAGGCGGGCCTGCTCGTCGCGGTGGCCGTCGTCGTCGGGGTTGGCCTGGCCGATGATCCTGGGTTGCCCACGTTGGGTCACGGCCTCGCAGCCTGTTCGGCGCTGGCCGCCGCCCTGGTGGCGGCGATCGGCCTGGCCCATCTGCTGCGCTCGGGCGCACCTGGCCTCGACCCGGTCCACCGGTCCTCGCCACCGGGGGGTGGCTTCGCCCTGGTGAACCTGCTTGCCTGCCACCTGGCGGCCATCGCCTGGCTGCTGACCACACCGGGTGATCTCCCCTGGTGGACGTCCCCCCCGATCCTCGTTGGCTGGACGCTGACCGCCGCCCTGTGGGCCCGTCCCCGCTGAGAGCAGTGCGTACCGCGAACAGGAGGACGGCCGGGTTGGCGGGCCAGCCGGGTCAGGGGGTGTCGGCGGTGGCCAGGCGGGCGAGGGTCGTGGTGGTCGTGTGCTGTGCGCCGAGGACGCGCAGGCTGCGTTCGTGTGCGGCCACGTAGGTGGCCCGTGTGGTCGGGGCGAGCCGTCCGCGGCGCCGTTCGACCTCGCCGTAGAGGCCCATGGCTGCCAGCGCTCGCGGGTGGTCCGGGCCGAGTACCTGCTCGCAGCCGGAGACGAGGGTGGTGGCATGGGCGGCGGCCCGGTCCGCCGCGCCGATGCGCAGGGCAAGCCGGGTCAGGTGTGCCAGGGTCACCAGCGTCGCCGGATGGGTCGGGCCGAGAATGTCGCCGCGGGCCGACCACACCGCGTGCAGGGTCTGCTCCGCCTCGTCGAGGCGGCCCAGTTCGGCGAGCACATCGCCGATGTTGTTCTGGGTGGTGAGCGTGTCGCGGTGCTCGGCACCGAGGACGGGCAGGCGCCGCTGCAGCGTCAGTTCCAACAGCTCCAACGCCTCGGTGACATGGCCGAGTTCCCGCAGGGTGCGGGCCAGGTAGTGCTGGGTGGTCAACGTGTCGGGATGGTGGACGCCGAGCAGTCGGATCCGGGCGTCGAGGACCCGGCGGAAACCCGGTTCGGCCTCGGCCTGCCGGCCCAGCGCGGCCGTCACCCGGTACAGGTCGTGCTCGGCGGAGAGCACGTCGGCATGCTCGTCGCCGAGCAGCGGCCGTCCCACCGCCAGGACCGCTTCGTAGGCGGCGACAGCCTGGGTGAGGTGGCCGGTGGCGCGCAGGAAGCGACCCTCGCGGGTGGCGGAGACGAGTAGTTCCGGTGGCAGGCGCAGGCCGGCGGGGTCCGGGCTCTCGGCCAGCAGGAGCAGGCTCGCGTCGGCATGCCCGCGCAGCCGGGTCCAGCCCGCCCAGTGGTGTGGATCGCGCGGGTCCATCCGGGTCGCCCGGGCCAGCAGCGCCGTGACCGTTTCCAGCTGGTCGGCCAGCTGCCCGCCGTACAGCGCGCCACGCCGGAAGCTGTCCTGGACCAGCGGATGAAGCCAGATCTGCGCGGGCTGCGGCGGGTCCTGGAGCAGGTCGATGAGGCCCTGGCCGGCCAGGGCGTCCAGCAGGTCCCACAGCTGGGTCGGCCGCAGACCGTCGAACAGGGGGCCGGCGGCCAGCGTCGCCGGGTCCAGCAGCTCGAGCGGGATGGGATCGCGGCCCAGGCAGGCGAGCAGGGTCAAAAGCGCCCGGGCGGCCGGGCGGCCCTGGTCGGCGAGGACCTGCAGCGACAGTTCCCAGGTCGGCCCGACCAGCGCGCGCTCGCGGTCGCGGCTCGAGGCCCGTCCGGATCCGCCGTCGACGGCGGGTGCGGTCCCGTCGAAGTCGGGCAGGACCGGCCCGGACCCACCGGCGCGTAGTACCTGCTCGTAGGCCGGATAGGTACGTGGTACGTCCCGGTCGCCGAAGTGCGCTGGCATCCGTGCCGTGCGGGCGAGGAACCGCCCGGCGAACGCGAGCGCCAGCGGCAGGCCGCCGAGGCGACGCCCGAGCGCTCGGGCCTCGGCCGCTGTTCCCGCGTTCGGACCGGCGAGATCGATCAGCGCCGCGCCGGCATCGTCGTCATCGAGCCTGGCCACCGGATACAGCCGCACCCCCAGCCCATCAAGGCCGGTGCCGAGGCCGACGCCGGCCGCGGCCGTCCAGGCCGACCGGTCTCGGGTGGTGACGACGACCATGCCGCGCGTGCCGTCCAGCCGGCGCAGCCAGCCGCTGCCGTCGAGCAGCTCACCGGACGGCAACGCGAGCTGGGCCGCCGGATCGTCAACGTTGTCGATCACCAACAGCCACGGTTCGTCGAGCCCGCGCAGGTAACGCCAGAGCAGATCGGGCAGGCTGCCGCTACGCAGCTCGTGCCGGGTCGCACCCAGCTCCACCGCAAGCGCCGCCATGGCCGCCGGCACCGCACCGACCCCCGTCGCACTGACCCACCAGGTCCGTAGCCCACGCTGCAGCGCCCGTTCGGCGAGAGCGAGCGCCACCGTGCTCTTACCGATCCCACCCATCCCATGCAGGACGTGCACCCCACCAGCTCCGGTGCCATTTCCGTGCAGAGCCGCACCCACCGGGTCGGCCGGGTCTGGTGTGACGGCGGGCAGCCGCGCGGACAGCAGATCGAGGATGTCCGCACGCCCACGCAGCGTGCCGATCCGGTTCAACCGCGCCACCGGCGCGACAATCGTGATCGGTGGGGCAAGCTCGCCCACCCCGCCGCGCTCCCCGTCCCCCTCGCCGCCGAACGCAGCGGTGGCGCCGTACCGCCCGGCGCCGCCACCCCGCCCAAGGCCGCTGGTGCCCCACCCCCGGTCGCTGTCGGCGCGCGCAGAGCCGCCTCCAGCCGGGGTGAGGTCGTCGCTGCCGTGAACATGGCCGAGCGGAGCCTGTCCCGGCTGCGCGCGATCGTGTCCCGCGCCGGACGCCCCAGGCTCGACCCGCCCGCCCTCGCGCTGCGGATCGACGCTGCCCGACACGCCATCGTGCAGGCCGACACCGTGCAGGCTGACACCGTGCAGGCCGACACCGTGGGCATCCTCGACCCGGCGGGCACGCCGCAGCCGCATCCAGGTCGCCGTCCACCGGGCGAGTTCGGCCTCGTCGGACACACCGCAGGCGCGCAGCATGTCCGGGAGCAGGTCCGCGGGCTGCAGGCCGGGAAGGTGCGCGCCGCTGAAGTACCCTCCGGCGGTGCTGGCCGGGATCCGCACCTGACGCGCGACGTCGCGGATGCTGAGCCCGGCGTGCAGCCGTACGGTGGTGAGCGCGCGGCCGAATTCCAGGTTGGTGGTGACGGTAGCAAGGTCGATCTGGTCAGACACGCGTACATACCTCAGCAGAGAGAGAACAGACAGAGGTGCGTTTACCTGCACTAATCTTCCCGCGACAGGACGCGGACGGAAAGCCGCGTCAAAAACTCGACACCACAATCTTCGCCGACGGCGATCAGGCCTCCCACCCGGCCAGACGTTATTGACGCAGAGGTCGCATCTGACCGCGAACAGTCAACGCCCGGCGACCCTGGCGTACGCACACCTCCTCCCCGGCGGGGCCATGCGACACTGACCCGCTGGTGAGGAGGGACATGCGGACGGCTTTGGGGAGCCCTTCGAGGATGCCCGTCGCGACGTGAACGACGTGAACGGCACGGACGATGTGAACGGCACGGACGACGTGAACGGCACGGACGACACGGACGGCGTGGACACGCTCGTCGGGCATGTGATCGTGGCGGGTCTCGAGGGGCTGGGAGGACTCGGGCTGCGGCTCGTCGAGCAGTTGCGCGACTCCGGCGTCGGTGTGGTCGCGGTGGATGACCGGGTGTCGCCGGTTGCGCGTCGCCGCCTCGAACGGCTCGGGGTGCGGCTGGTGCTGGAAAGCCCACATGCACCGGAGGCGCTGCGTGAGGTGGGGGTCGCCGACGCGCTTGCGGTGGTGGTCTGCCACGAGACCGACCTCGAGACACTGCAGACGGCGTTGGTCGTCGCGGACACCGCGCCGGATGTCCGCCTGGTCATGAACGTCAACAACGCGCAGCTCGGTGATCAGCTTGCCGGTGCCCTGGGACGGGCACGGGTGCTGAACCTGGCGGAACTCGCTGGGCCGAGCTTCGTCGAGGCCTGCGTACGCTCCGACGTCACCCACGCGTTCACCATGGACGCCCAGGCCGACGCCCAGGCCGACGTCTTCGCCGTGATCGAGGAGGAGATCGCCGGCCGGGGGGCCTTCCGGGCTCGCTACGGCGACCTCACTCCGATCTCGCTGCGCCGCGCGGGCCAACGTGACGCCGAGGTCTGCCCGCCGCGGGACATCCCACTGCATCCCGGCGACCGGCTGACGGTCATCGGTCGCCTCGCCGAGTTCGACGAGCGCGGTATGGACGTCTCCGGTCTGCACGACGCGCGTCTGTTCGCCGCTCTCAGCCATCCCGACGCCGCCGGTGCGCCCTTGCCCGGTGGACGGCCTGCCCGTGCACGTCCGTCCAGCCCACGTCGATCCGAGGCACGATCGCTCGGCGCCCTGCCGTCCGGTGTGCTGACGCGGACGCGAGGGGAGCTGCGGGCGCGACCCGGCCTGCTGGTGTGGGCGAGGGAGCTGGTAGCGACCGTCCGGGGAGAGCTTGACCGGCCGTTTCGGCTGGCCATCGGTGCGGTTCTCGCCATCATGACCACCAGCACGGTGGTCCTGTCGCTGACCTACACCGGCAACAACAGGGCCGCCCCGCCGGATTTCGGGCCGCTCGACGCGCTCTACCTGACGGTCGAAACGATGGTGACGGTCGGCTACGGCGATTTCAACTTCGGCGCCGCCGGCCGGTGGCTGCAGGTGTTCGGCATCGGGCTGATGCTGTTCGGCGCCCTGTCGATCGCCGTGGTGTACGCGTTCATCACCAATGTGATCATCAGTCGCCGGTTGGAACGGGCCCTGGGCCGCAGACGGGCCGGAGCCGTGCGTAACCACGTGGTGCTGTGCGGTCTGGGGTCGGTCGGCGTCGCCACCATGGACGGGCTGCTGCGCGCCGGCCGCCAGGTCGTCGTCATCGAACGGGACGAGAACAACCGCTACCTGCCCGTCGCGCGGGAGCTGGCCGTGCCGGTGGTCATCGGGAACGCGACGGTGCGTTCGACCCTGCTCGAGGCGGGCCTGGCACATGCGACCGCGATCGCCGCACTGACCAGCGACGGCCTGGCGAACCTGGAGACGGTCCTGTCCGCCCGGGAGGCCCACGACGAGCTTCGGGTGGTGCTGCGGATCGTCGACACGACCATGGCCGACGAGGTCGAGCGCCGGTTCGGGATCCACACCGCACGCAGCGCGTCCGACCTGGCCACGCCGTACTTCGTCGGGGTGGCACTCGGCTACGACGTCCTGAGCACCTTCTACGTTGACCGGACGCCGTTTCTGGTGGCCCGGATGACCGTGCACGGTGGTGGCGAGCTGGTCGGCCCGACGCTGCAGGAGCTCGCCACCGGTACACGGGTCCTCGCCGTGCATCCCGTCGCCAGGGCCAGTCCGGGCAGCGAGGCCAGTCCGGGCAGCGAGGCCAGTCCGGGCAGCGAGGCTAGGCCGGACGGCGAGGCCGAGCCGGTGCATGGGGCGACGGGCGCAGTGAGCGGTCCGCCGAACTACCGGCCGGGTCGGCACACGCGGCTGCGCCCGGGGGACGAACTGCTCGTGGTTGGCCCGGTCGCCCGCATCGTCGACATGGTGCGCCGCAACCAGCTGCGCGGCGAGCCCTCGCCCCGCTGATCCCGGTCCAGGAATCCTCGGTCCCAGGGATCCTCCGCCCCGAGCAGGTCCCGTTCCGAGCATCGTCCGCTCCGAGGATCGTCCGTCCCGACGGTGCGCTGTCGCGCGGATCAGGTGGTGGGGGCGACGGGGTAGGGAGCGAACGTGCCGCGGCGTTCGTCGAGGTCGAGGGCGCGGCCGAGCTGGGGAAAGGCACGCTGGGCGCAGTCGGATCGCTCGCAGACCTTGCAACCGATGCCGATCGGCACCGCGGCTGCCGGATCGTCGAGGTTGAGCCCGGTCGAGTAGATCAGCCGGCTGGCGTGGCGCAGTTCGCAGCCCAGCCCGATCGCGAACGTCTTGCCGGGACGCCCGTGGCGGCCGTAGCCGTTGCTGACCGTGCGGGCGATCCAGAAGTAGCTGCGCCCGTCCGGCATCCGGGCAATCTGGGTGTGTATACGACCTGGCGCCGCGAGTGCCTCGTAGACGTTCCACAGCGGGCAGGTTCCGCCGGCCCGGGAGAAATGAAAACCGGTGGCGGACTGGCGCTTTGACATGTTCCCGGCCCGGTCGACCCGGATGAACGAGAACGGCACGCCGCGGGCATGGGGACGTTGTAGTGTGCTCAGCCGGTGGCAGATTGTCTCAAAGCCCATGCCGAAATTATCAGAAAGGCGTTCGACGTCGTAGCGGAATTGTTCCGCAGTGCTCCGAAACCGATGGTAGGGCAGTAGCAGGGCGGCGGCGAAGTAGTTCGCGAGGCCGATGCGGGTCAGGGTGCGTGCCGGCGGACCGCTCGGGATGCCCTCGTCGGTGAGACGAGTGATCAACGCGCCGAACTCGGTGAGCCCCAGATGTAACGCCATCCGAAACGCTCGCTGCCCGGGCTGCAGATGGCGTGACAGGGTCAGCACGCCGGTCTGCTCGTCGAACCGGTACAGCTCGTCCCGGCCGAGATCGCGCCCGCCACCGCCGCTGCCGCCACCAGCACCGATGCCACCCATCCCGATGCCACCCACCCCGACGCCACCAGCAGCAGGGCCGATGCCGGCGCCGCCCGGGTCGAACCAGGTGGACGTCGGCGACTCCGGCTCGCGGACATGGACGCGGACGCCGTGCCGGGCGAGCCGTTCGGTGAGCGCGGCGTGCATCCGACCGGGGGTCAGGCACAGCTCGCCGGCCAGCTCCTCGGCGGCGACGTCCAGCTCATCGACGTAATTCTGGCGCTGGTAGAAGAAGTCGCGAACCTCCTCGTCCGGCATCGGGACCGCCGCCGACCCACTGGGCCCACCGAGCTGTGGATCACGTTCGCCGGTGAGGGCGACCAGCCGTTCGCCGGCCTGCCGGTAGCGCCGGTGCAGCATGATCAACGCATGTGCGACCTGCGGCAGCTGCTCGGCGAGTTGGGTGATCTCGCCGTCACGGACCCGCAGTCCGGCCACGCCGAGACCGATCGTGTCGTCGGAGAGCACCTCGCGGACCTCGGCGATCAGCCGGGTCACATCGGGCGCCGCGAAGAAACCGGCGTCAACCCCGAACGCCTCGGTGATGCGCAGCAGGACCGGGACGGTCAGCGGCCGGGAGTTGTGCTCGATCTGGTTGAGATAGCTCGGTGAGATGGCCAGCAGGCGAGCCAGTTCGACCTGGCTCATCGCGCGTTCCTCGCGCAGTTCCCGCAGGCGGCTCCCGACAAACGTCTTCTGCATCGACCTCCTCCTGATCGGAGGATATCCCACCTGCTGCCAACCCGCCATTTGCAGAATTTGCCGGAACAGGCGCCAGGATTTGCAGAAGTTGGCCCGTTGGTCGGGTCGACCCCAGGGAATGTATCTGTCAGTTTCAGGGACCAGGGCAGGCGGACAACACGAACGGATTCGGGACAGGGAGACGACGATGACCGAGACCGAGATGGCGAGGCCCGGGCCGGCTGCGGCGGGAGCGCCCGCCGACGTGCACAAGGAACGGGCGGAGCGGGCCGAGCGGGAACTTGCCGACCGGTGGGCGAACGATCCGCGCTGGGCTGATGTCAGCCGCACCTATTCCGCCCGTGATGTCCTGCGGCTGCGGGGCAGCGTCGTGGAGGAGCACACCCTGGCCCGACTCGGTGCCGAGAGGCTGTGGCGGCTGCTGCACGAGACCGACTACGTCCATGCACTCGGCGCGCTCACCGGAAACCAGGCGGTGCAGCAGGTCCGCGCCGGCCTCAAGGCGATCTACCTGTCCGGCTGGCAGGTTGCCGCGGACGCCAACCTCGCCGGCCAGACCTATCCGGACCAGAGCCTCTATCCGGCGAACTCGGTGCCGGCCGTCGTGCGCCGGATCAACAATGCGCTGCTGCGTGCCGACCAGATCGCCTGTGCCGAGGCGGGCAGCGCCCCATCCAGGAGTATCCCTTCCCCTGCTCCCGCCCCGGCCGTGGCAGGTGCTGGCGCCGGCAGCACTGCCACCGCGGGTGCGGCCGGCGCGGCCGGCGCGGCCAGGGGGACGGACTGGCTGGCGCCGATCGTCGCCGACGCCGAGGCCGGGTTCGGCGGTGTGCTCAACGCCTACGAGCTGATGGCCGCAATGATCGCCGCCGGTGCGGCCGGCGTGCACTGGGAGGACCAGCTCGCCGCGGAGAAGAAGTGCGGTCATCTCGGTGGAAAGGTACTCATCCCGACCGGCCAGCACATCCGCACTCTCAACGCCGCCCGCCTCGCCGCGGACGTCGCGGACATCCCCACCCTCATCATCGCCCGCACCGACGCCCAGGCCGCGACTCTGATCACCAGCGACGTCGACGAGCGGGACCGTCCGTTCGTCACCGGCGAACGCACCCCCGAGGGCTTCCACCGGGTGCAGGCGGGCCTGGCGCCGTGTATCGCCCGCGGCCTCGCCTATGCGCCGTACGCCGATCTGCTGTGGATGGAGACGTCCACCCCGGATCTCGAAATCGCCCGCCGTTTCGCCGAGGGAATCAAGGCCCGCTATCCCGACCAGCTGCTGGCCTACAACTGCTCGCCGTCGTTCAACTGGCGGGCTCACCTCGACGACGCCGCCATCGCCAAGTTCCAGCGGGAACTCGGGCATATGGGATATGCGTTCCAGTTCATCACGCTGGCCGGTTTCCACGCGTTGAACCACTCGATGTTCACCCTCGCCCACGGCTATGCCCGCGACGGCATGACCGCCTACGTCGACCTGCAGGAACGCGAGTTCGCCAGCGAGGCCGACGGCTACACCGCCACCCGCCACCAGCGTGAGGTCGGCACCGGCTGGTTCGACCTGGTCAGCACCGCCGTCAACCCGACCTCGGACACCGTCGCCCTGCGCGGCTCCACCGAGGAGGCCCAGTTCGCCTGAAAATCCGGTGGACGGCGCAGGCGGCGTCGCCTACCGTGATCGCCGTGAAGCGCGCTGAGTTCGCCGTGACGACGACGCCGGAGTCCGTCCCGGCGCGCTGACACGTTGACCTGCAGCCGAAGCCCCGGGGCGAGTGCCCCGGGGCTTCGCCACGTGGGCGCCCGCCTCGCCCGTCCGCGAGGAGCCCGTCATGCCCGACCACCCGGTATCTCACGACCACCCGGTATCCCACGATCATCGACGGCTCGGACGGGAGCTGGGGCTGTTCGACACCGATCCGCTGATCGGCGCCGGTCTGCCGTACTGGCAGCCGGACGGGGCCGCCATCCGCCATGTGCTGGAGGAGTACGTCCGCGCCGCGGAACGGCGGGCCGGCTACCGGCACGTGTACTCGCCGGTGCTCGGCAAGCGGGAACTCTACGAACTGTCCGGGCACTGGTCGCACTACCGCGACGACATGTACCCGCCGATGGACGTCGGTGGCGAGCAGCTCGTCCTGCGACCGAGCCTGTGCCCGCACCACGCGCTGATCTACCGGTCCCGCGGGCGCAGCTACCGGGAGCTGCCACTGCGCCTCGCCGAACTCGGCGGCATGTTCCGCTCGGAGCCGTCCGGTGTGCTCGGGGGACTGACCCGGGTTCGCGCGATCCAGCTCAACGACGCGCACATCTTCGCCACCGTCGACCAGGTCGCGGGCGAAGCCGCCGCCGCGCTCGCGATGATCCGCGAGGCGTACGCGGCGATGGGCCTCGTTGCCGCCCGATACCGACTGTCGCTGCCGGGCTCTGGTGGCAAGTACGTCGCGGCGCCCGAGCTGTGGAGACGGTCCACCGCACTGCTGCGGGAGGTGCTGGATCGAGCCGGCGTCGCGTATGAGGAGGCGGCCGGCGAGGCCGCGTTCTACGGCCCCAAGATCGATGTTCAGGTCGCCGATGCGGCCGGACGTGAGTCGACCCTGTCCACCATCCAGATCGACTTCCACCAGCCGGAACGCTTCGACCTGCACTACACCGGCGCCGACGGTCAACGCCACCGCCCGGTGATGATCCACCGCAGCATCATCGGCTCCGTCGAGCGGGCCGTCGCCTGCCTGCTCGAACGCCACGGTGGCGCGCTGCCCACCTGGCTCGCCCCGATCCAGCTGATGATTTTGCCCGTCACCGAGGCCGAACTCCCCGCCGCAGGTGTCCTCGCCCGCCGCTGCCTCGACCCCGACCTCGACCTGCGCGCCGAGATCGCCGCTCCCGACCGCGGCTCCCTCGCCGCCCGCATCCGCGCCGCCCGCCTCGTCCCCTACCAGGCTGTCCTCGGCCCGGCCGAGGTCGCCGCGGGCCACATCGCGCTGCGGCTGCGCGACGGCCGTCGCTGTGATCCGGAACCCGCCGCGGCGGCGTGCGCCCGCATCCGCGAGAACGCCGTGCCCTTCCGGATCCTTGCTGACCCGGAGCCATCAGCGAGGCCTTGATCTCACGTTCGGTTAGCTGGCTGGGGCTGGGGCTGGGGCTGGGGCTGGGGCTGGGGCTGGGGCTGGGGCTGGGGCTGGGGCTGGGGCTGGCTGGGCTGTCGCTGGCTGGCGTCCGCTGCTGTCCGTGGGTGCTCTCCGGTGTTGCCCGGGCACCCTCTGTGGCTCCATGGCCCCGCGAGGCTGGTTTCGACGGCCGACCTCGCCGCCGTCACGGGCCGTTGTCGGCGTCGGCGGGCCTGGCGGGGCGGATGGGTCCTTCTGTAGGGATGAAACGGACAAAATTTCGGCTTGACCCCTATAGAAGGGCCATGTTGATCGACACGCCCGGGATTGTCTCGACCCGACGAGCCAATCTGATCACGGTGCGTCACGCCGGTCGCCGGGTGCAGGCCGCCGGTGCCGGGTGGCTGCCTCCGCCCCCGGTGGATGCGCCCGCAGTCACCCCGGCACCCTGGCCACAACCGGAAACGTTCATGGACGGCGCGCTAGCCGAGTTCGCCGGTGGCGCCGTCGGTGAGTTCACGCAGGATGTCTGCGTGGCCGGTGTGGCGGGCGATCTCCTCGATCATGTGGATGTAGATCCAGCGGATCGACACGGTGCCGAGTTCCGGTTGCCCGACGACGTCGTCCAGGGCGAAGCCGGCCGCCGCCGTCCGGGAGTGCGCACAGGTGCGTTCGTAGTCGGCGAGGGCAGCCTCGAGGGTGTCGGTGGGGTGCAGGTTCCAGCTCGACGGCGGCTCGCCGTTCGCCTCGGACTCGTCGTCGGCGTCGATGGTGGGGTTGGTGAGGCGGTGGAACCAGTTGCGTTCGACCTGGATGAGGTGGCGGACCAGGCCGGTCAGCGTGGTCTGCGACGGCAGCAGGCGGCGGGCGGCGTCCTCGGCGCTGACGCCGCGCACCTTGTGGACGAACACGTCCCGGTAGAACTCGAGGAACGACTCGAGGATCTCGCGTTCGCCGGCAGCGCTGGCCTGCATCAACCGCACGGTCGGCGGGCGGAACGAGGGGTCGGTCACGGCGGGGTCTTCCTTCCTCGCGTGGGCGCGGCGTTGCTCGTGCTAGCGTCCGGGCGGTTGCCCGTGGTGACAGGTGCCATCCTCGGCCCGGGGCGACAGGCTTCGGGTACGCGGGTCTCGGACGGGAGGTGTGCCGTGCCGAACACGGAGCTCAGCGACGAGCAGGAGGCGCTGCGGCGCTCGGTCGCCGAGTTCGCTCGCGAGGTGGTCGCGCCGGTAGCCGCGCAGCACGACGAACAGCGCTCGTTTCCGTACGAGGTCGTCGCGGGGATGGCGAAGATGGGGCTGTTCGGGCTGCCGTTTCCCGAGCAGTACGGCGGGATGGGCGGCGACCTGTTCTCGCTGTGCCTGGCCATCGAGGAGCTGGCCCGGGTCGACTCGTCGGTGGCGATCACCCTGGAGGCCGGCTGCGGGCTCGGCACCATGCCGATCTACCGGTTCGGTACCGAGGCACAGCGCCAACGGTGGCTGCCGGCGCTGTGCGCGGGGGAGGCCCTTGGCGCGTTCGGCCTGACCGAACCCGAGGCGGGCAGTGACGCGGGCGGAACCCGCACGTCCGCCGAGCTCGTGGACGGTGCCTGGGTCGTCAATGGCTCGAAGTCGTTCATCACGAACTCCGGTACCGACATCACCCGCCTCGTCACCGTCACTGCCCTGACCGGCACCGGCACCGCCACCGGCCGCGGCACCGGCACCGGCACCGGCGAGATCAGTGCCATCGTGGTGCCGGTGCCCAGCGAGGGGCTCGTGGTGGGGCCGGCGTACTCGAAGGTCGGCTGGCATGCCAGCGACACCCATCCGCTGACGTTGACCGACGTGCGGGTGCCGGAAGACCACCTCCTCGGCGAACGGGGACGGGGCTATGCGAACTTCCTGGCGATTCTTGCCGAGGGGCGGATCGCGATCTCGGCGCTGGCGGTCGGGCTCGCCCAGGGCTGCGTGGACGAGTCGATCACCTACGCCCGCAGCCGCCGTGCCTTCGGCCAGCCGATTGCCTCGAACCAGGCCATCGCCTTCATGATCGCCGAGATGGAGGCGCGCACCCACGTCGCCCGCACCGCCTACTACGACGCGGCCGCCCGCGTGCTCGCCGGCCGACCGTTCGCCAAAGAGGCCGCGATCGCCAAGCTGGTCAGCAGCGCCGCCGCCGTCGACAACGCCCGTGACGCCACCCAGATCCACGGCGGCAACGGGTTCATGAACGAGTATCCGGTCGCCCGCCACTGGCGCGACAGCAAGATCCTCGAGATCGGTGAGGGCACCAGCGAGATCCAGAAGCTTCTCATCGCCCGCCACCTGGGCCTGTGACCGCGATGACCGCACCCGACGGCAGGACACCTCGCGCCGAGGTCGAGCAGCCTCTCGCTGGCGGCGAGGCGCCGGTACACGAGGGCGGTTCATCTCGCCGCGAGGGTGCGGCATCTCCCCGTGACGGCGAAACGCCAGCGGGCTCGCGGCGGCGGGTCGAGCAGCGTGGGCTGTACTTCGACGAGCTCGAGACGGACATCGTCTACGTGCACCGGCCGGGACGTACCGTCGGCGAGGCCGACAACACGCTGTTCAGCACCCTGACGATGAACGCGCAGGCCCTGCACCTGGACGAGGCGTGGAGCACCACCCAACCCTTCGGCACCCGCCTGGTGAACAGCATGTTCACCCTGTCGACCCTGGTCGGTCTGTCCGTCAGCCAGCTCACCCAGGGCACCACCGTCGCCAACCTCGGCTTCGGCGAGATCCGCTTCCCGGCACCCGTCCTCCACGGCGACACCCTCAACGCCGAAACGGTGGTGCTCGCCAAGCGGCGTTCCCGCAGCCGGCCCGGCGAGGGCGTGGTCACCTTCGAACACACCGCCCGCAACCAGCGCGGCGAGATCGTCGCCGTGGCTGTCCGCACCGCGCTGATCCTGCTTGCACCCGCCACACCCGCCCCCGCACGCTGAGCTCACGGCCAGCCGCATCAGGGCGATGGGTGGGCAGGCCATCCTCGTGCCTCACGGCGGCTGCGTAGCCGGATGCAGGTCTGGCTGGTGGTGGGATCGGCGAAGCGCGCGCCGTAGCGCTGGCGGTAGATCGGGTGCTTGCGCCACGACCAGCGGATCGGATGGTCGGCCCGCGGCAGATCGCGCCAGCGTTCGCGGTTGCCGTTCCACAGCTCGCGGCGCAGCAGCAACCGCTCTGCCGTGCGGCGGACGAGCTGCCATTCGATCAGCCACCGCGGCAGGTCCAGCCAGACCACCGTGTCCGCACGGGCCCAGACGAGATCTCGGACGGCAGAGTAGTTGCCGTCGACCACCCAGGCAGGCGCCGCGGTGGCCGCATCGACGTCGGCGACGAAGGTCGGCCGAGGCACCCAGCCGGGGCCGTGATGCAACTCGTCAAGCTCGATGTACGGCACCGACAGCGTGTCGGCGACCCGGCGGGCCAGCGTGGACTTGCCTGATCCGGACGCACCGACGACGAGCACCCTACGCACGAGGGATGATCGTATGTCGCGTCGAGGTCGTGGTTGCGGGCAGGTATCGGCCCACGTCCACCGACTGCCCACCGGCCCACCGGCAGGAACTCAGCCGGCCGCTGCGCGCCGGAGCTCCTCGATATCGATTTTGGACATTTTCAGCATGGCTTCCGTGGCCCGCTGCGAGCGCTCTGGATCCGGATCGCCGAGCAGTTCGCCAAGCGCGGTGGGCACGACCTGCCAGGACACGCCGAACCGGTCCTTGAGCCAGCCGCACTGGCTCTCCGTGCCGCCATCGGCGGTGAGCGCGTCCCAGTACCGGTCGATCTCGGCCTGCGACTCGCAGAACACCTGTAGGGAGAACGCCTCGGTCTGCGGGAACTCGGGGCCTCCGTTGAGCGCGACGTACTCCCGACCCTCCAGTTCGAACTGGACGGTCATCGCCATGCCCTCGGGCCGGCGCCCGCCGGGCCCGTACCGGCTGACGTTGGTGATGCGCGAGTTCGGAAACAGCGACGTGTACAGCTGCGCGGCCTGCTCGCCCTGATCGTCGAACCACAGGCACGGCGTGATGGGAGGCATGTGCGGACCCTTCGTCGGGATCGGTCGCCTGGATCGGACGCCTGTTCGCCTCCGATGGGCAGAACCGTAGCTGCTCCCTCCGACAGTTTTCGCCAGCCGTCAGGCCCGGAAGCTGTCGGGGTCGGCGGTGACCCAGTCCGCGATCCAGCCTGCTGGCGGGTCGGCGAGCAGCTCGCCGGGCTCCAGCCAGTCGAAGAGCTCGGCGTAGCTGCGGGTGTCGGTGTGCGTGACGCGGCGCATCAGCATGCCGGGATGCAGCTCGCCGGGCGCCGCGCAGCCCAGCGACGCCATCATCTGGACGGCGGTGGCGACGGTGGCCTGCTGGTAGCGGCGGACCCGCTCGCCCTTGTCCGCGACGTCCAGCGCGCGGGCGCGCCGCGGGTCCTGGGTGGCAACGCCGGTGGGACAGGTGTTGGTGTGGCAGCGTTGTGCCTGGATGCAGCCGACGGCCATCATCATCGCCCGCGCCGAGTTGGTGTAGTCGGCGCCCTGGGCGAGCCGTTTGACGATGTCCACCCCGGTCGCGACCTTGCCGCTGGCCCCGATCCGGATCCGGTCCCGCAGGCCGACACCGACCAGTGCGTTGTGCAGGGTGATCAGACCCTCGGTCAGCGGGGTGCCGACATGATCCTCGTATTCGAGCGGGGCTGCGCCGGTGCCGCCCTCGGCGCCGTCGACGACGATGAAGTCGGGCGTGACGCCTTCGGCGACCATCGCCCGGCAGATCGCCAGCAGCTCCCGCCGCGACCCGACACACAGCTTGAACCCCGCCGGCTTGCCGCCGGCGAGTTCCCGCATCTGCGCGACGAACAGCACCAGCTCCCGCGGTGTGGCGAACACCCGGTGGCCGGCCGGGCTGACGCAGGTCACCCCGGCCGGGACCCCACGGGCGGCGGCGATCTCGGCGCTGACCTTCGCCGCCGGCAGGATGCCGCCGAGGCCGGGTTTCGCCCCCTGACTGAGCTTGAGTTCGACCATCCGCACCGTCGGCAACGATGCCTTGTCCTTGAACCGGGCCGGGTCGAAGTCGCCGTCGGGGGTGCGCGCACCGAAGTAGCCGCTGCCGATCTCCCAGACAAGATCGGCCCCGTAACGCAGATGGTGCTCGGTGAGACCACCTTCCCCGGTGTCGTGGGCGAATCCGCCGGCGGCGGCGCCCTGGTTCATCGCCAGTACCGCGTTGGCCGACAGCGACCCGAAACTCATCGCGGACACGTTCAGCAGCGCGATGTCGTAGGGCTGTGTGCAGTCGGGCCCGCCGACCCGTACCCGCGGTGGTGGCGCATCGGCGGCGATAGTGCGCGGTGCCGTCGAGTGCGGCAGGAACTCGTAGCCGACCGCGTTGACGTCCCGTTCGGTGCCGAACGCCTGATCGCTGTGGATGCCCTTGGCCCGCTCGTACACGCTGGTGCGCACGTCCCGGTCGAAGGGCGTGCCGTCGTAGTTACGTTCGATGAAGTACTGCTGGATCTCGGGCCGAATGCGCTCCAGCGCGAACCGCAGATGCCCGGCGACCGGGTAGTTACGCAGGATCGCGTGCTGCCGCTGCGCCAGGTCGTACCCGGCCAGCGCGAGTGCGGCGACGAGTACGCCGACCGCCGCCCACCAGCCCGCGCTCGACAGCAGCGCAGCACAGGTAGCCCCCGCAATGGCGACCAGCAGACCGGTGACCATGCCTACCGGGAACATCGCGTTCGCCGTCCTTTCCAGCGTCCATCGTCCTGACGCGCGGGGCCGGGCGGCTGGGCATCCGACCCAGCCGGTGCGGCTTCGCGCCGTCCCGATGGACGTGACGCTATCTCCCGGAACCTCGGGTGCTGGTGTCGCGAGCGCCGGGCGCTGGACCGGCCGCGCGGCGGTGACAGCGCGATCGCAGGACGGGAACCGTCGGTCACAAAAGGTGATTCCGGTTCGGTGCGTCGAAAGTTGACGACACCTGGACGTTCTTTGGTCGCGCCGCGACGAGGAGGGCGCACCGGGCGGAGACGACGTCCTCGGGTCACGGTGATGAAGGAGGGCGGATTCTGGTTCTGGGCAGTGGTCGAGACCCTGCGCCACACCGGTGTCCGCATCGAAGAACTACCCGAGCTCACCCGACTGTCGTTGCGGTACTACACCGCCCCGACCGCCGGGACGCTGGTGCCCTTGCTGCACATCGTGGCCGGCAGCACCGACGTCGAGCGACTCGTCCCGGCGAGTGGTTCGCATGGCGTACGACGTGGCTCTGCGGTGGGATCCCTGTCCGCGATCCCTGCGCGGACGGGAACGGCCGACGGTAACGCGGGCTTTCACCGTCTCCGGTGAGCCTAACGCCACCTTGATCGCCGCCCGGTCGTCGACGTCGAGCTCGGTACCTGAGGAACCACTGATCGATCCCCTGCTGCCCGCCATGGTGCCATGTGATCGGCGCTATCCCAGTCCGAGCACGGACCAGCGCGGTCGGTCAGACCTCGGCGACGTCGCCGGTGTAGGTCGTGAACGTCGTGCCACAGCCCTCCGCGTGGTTGCGGACCTCGGCCCTCTCGGGCGTCGCGGTCCAGGCCTTGAAGGTGTCCTCACTGTGCCAGAACAGCTCGGCGACGAGGTACGGCGTGCCGCCCTTCGGGTGACTGAGCTGGAAGCGGACCAGCCCGGGTGAGGCCTTGACGAGGGGGACGTGCTCGTCGGTGTAGCGGCGGTCAAAGGCCTCTTTGTCGGCAGGCTCGTCATAGACCACGGTCAGTCGGTACATCGGGTAGGTGCCACCTTCGGTGGTTGTCGAATCTCTCGGGGTCGTTGGGGACGGCGTACTGGACAGTCCTGCGGCTCATGTCAGCTCGCCGAGATCGATTTCTGCTGCGAGGGGCGAGCACGTCGTAGGTGCGTCACAGAGCTGGCCCGAACACCGTCCGACTTCGCGCGGTAGCAGCGCGACGAGTTCGGTCTCGACGTTGCGCCGGAAGTGCGGTATCCGCTGACACACCGAACAGCGCGATCGGCGACCCGAGGATGTCGAGCGTCGCGCGGGTGTCGTCGTCGAAAGGCCGTGCCGTCGGAGCAATCCTCGGACGCTTCGGAATCAGAGGCATACTTCAAGAGTGGCATGCTTTGCTTTCAGAAGCAATACTTCTCGCATGGCCAGCACTCCGATCCCCGGTCGCCCGGTACGCGGCTCGACCACCGGACGTCCGATCATGGCGCTGTTCGACCTCGTCGGACGCCGGTGGGCGCTGCGCATCGTCTGGGAACTCCGCGAGGGCGACGCCACGTTCCGCGACCTTGCGCACCGCTGCGACGACGTGTCGTCGAGCGTGTTGCGCGACCGGCTGCGCGACCTCACGGCGGCCGGGATCGTCGAGCGGGGGGACGGAGGCTATCGCCTCACCGCCGAGGGCCGCGAGCTCATGGAGTTACTTCGTCCACTCGGGCAGTGGTCACGGCGGTGGGCTATGCGCGCACACGCAGCTGACAGCGGGCACGCCCGTAGCTCGAACGAGGAGGTCCGATGAGCTCAGAGAGCCGCGCCAGGCGAGATGGTCAGTGCCGTCGCGTCGGGACGTGCCGGGCAGCAGACCGATCGTCATCCCGGCGGCCTGCGCGGCTCCGCGGCAGGCCGCCGGCATCACTCCGCCGAGCCCACCGCAGATGACCGCTCAGCCGGCCTCGGCGAGCAGCCGACCGATCACCTCGGCCTGCCGCAGTTGGGCGGAGGCCGCACTGCTCGGCCCACCACGCCGATATAAATCCTTTCTTGTGTCATGTTGTGATAATCGGCCACCGGGCTCCGAGGAGCGGTATGGATCGAGGCCACCTGCTGCCGGTGTGGCGGTCCGGCGGGGAATGCCACACCGACGGCAGGCGAACCTGACGGATCTCTACGCGCCTGGAACGCGGTCGAGGAAGCCGCTGACCGAGCGGATGCGTCCGTCCTCGGCAAGGGCGACGACGTCGAAGCCTGCCACGGGTGCCGAACCATCTGCCTGGGAGACCAGCTCCCAACCGAATCGGGCAACGTGGTGATGGGCATCCAGCGAGCCGGAAACCCGGAACTCGAATCCGGGAAACTGTGCGCGGGCTCCGCGGATCACCGCGGCAATCCCTTCATGCCCGGCAACATCGGCCAGTGGATCGGTGTAAGTTGCGTCCTCGGTCAGCGCTGCGGACACCGCCTTGTCGAGAACGTCGTCCGTGGCGTTCCAGGCAGCGAAATAGCGCTCGATGGACTCCTCGTGGAACGGCACCGGCAGTACCTCCTGGTTTTCTGTCATGCGCTCACAGTGCCGCACGCCGCCGAGGCCGTCGATGACCTGTGAGGTCATGGCCGCGGCCGGAACCGCGCCCGCGGCCGGCCGCTGCATTCGGACACCGCCGGCCAGCTGCCGCTATGGCACTGGCTGTGGGGCCGGCGGTCCCACATAACGGGCGGACGGTCGGATGATCCGGGGATCGGTGGCCTGCTCGAGAATGTTCGCGGTCCAGCCGATCGTGCGGGCCACGGCGAACGTCGGGGTGAACATCTCCCGGGACAAGCCGCACAGCTCCATCACCACGCCGGCGTAGAACTCGACGTTGGTGTGCAGCTCCCGCCCCGGTTTGAGCTCGGCCAGCAGCTCCACCACCCGCCGCTCGACCCGCATGGCAAAGGCGACCAGATCGCCACCGAACTCCTCGGCCACCCCGCGCAGCATCCGGGACCGCGGATCCTCGGTGCGGTACACCGCATGGCCGAACCCCATGATGCGATCGCCGGCGAGGACATGCTCCCGGATCCAGGGATCAATCCGCTCGGGACTGCCGATGGCGTCGAGGGTGTCCAGCGCCCGACTCGGTGCCCCGCCGTGCAGCGGACCGGACAGCGCGCCGATTGCGCCGACCACACAGGCAGCGAGATCCGCCCCCGTCGAGGCGATCACCCGGGCGGTGAATGTCGAGGCGTTGAAGCCATGGTCGATCGTGGCGATCAGATACCGCTCGATCGCCCGCACCTGGCCGGCGGTCGGCTCCGCACCCAGCAGCATCCAGAGATAGTTCGCGGCGAAGGACAGATCGTCGCGGGGCGATACCGGGGCCAGCCCGAGCCCCAGCCGGTGCAGTGCCGCTGCCAGCGTCGGCGTGACCGCCCCGACCACCAACGCGTCCTCAAGGCGGCTGGCCGGATCGGCGTCGTAGAGGGATTGCATGCCGCGGGCGGCGCCGACCAGCGACAGCGCCGTGCGCAGCCCGTCGAGCGGCCCACCATGACGCCCTGACCGCACCAGCGTGGGCAGCACCTCGGCGATCTCGGGTGGTAGGTGGCGCAGCGGGGCCACCCGGGCGACGAAGGCCGTCCTGGCCTCCTCGTCCGGCAGCTCGCCGAACAGCAGCAGATGCCAGACATCCTCCAGGCTGCGGCGCTCGGCCAGCTCGATCGCCGAGTACTGGCGGTAGTGGTAGAAGCCCTCGCGACCGTGGACGTCGCCGAGCTCGGTCCGGGTGACAACCAGCCCCTTCAGACCGGGCGGCGCCTCCCCGCCTGGTGCCCCCGGTGCCGGCGCGGTCGCCGCCTGTGGCGCTCGCGCCGGTGCAGCCGAGGTGTGCGTGCCGGCAGCGTCATCGCGAGGGTCTCGAGCCGCAGCCCGCGTTGTGATCACCATGATGGTTGACCTCCTCGACATCAATGATTGATCCAGTCGTGTCCGAAGTCAACATTGATTTCAGTCAACGTGAACCAGTACACTTGCCCGGAGCGGCGGGAGGGATCGGGTGGACGACGGCCAGGAGCGGCTGACCTCGCGGGAGGTTGCGCGGCGCCTCGGGGTCAAGATCGAAACTGTGTACGCCTACGCGAGTCGTGGGTTGCTGCACAGTCAGCGCGAGCCTGGCCGGCGCGGCAGTACCTTCGACCCCGCCGAAGTGGAGCAGCTGCGCGGCAGCGGGCGCGCAGGCTTGCGTGGCGGTGAGATCTCCGCCTACGCGGAGGCGCGCCCGCCTGTCGAGGTCGTCCCGAGGTTCAACGGAGGTCTGGTTGGCGGCGATGGCGCGGTACGGACGGGTGCCGTCGGTCCGAGCGTTGCCGTCACGGCTGCCAAAGCGTCTGGTGGGTCTGGTGCGGGTGGGGTGGGTCTGTGGTCCGAGAACGATCCCGGTCTGCCGGCGGTGCGTACCCGGGTCACCGTCATCCGCGACGGCCGCCTCTACTACCGAGGCGTCGATGCCGTCGAGCTTGCTGCCCATCGCCCGTTCGAACAGGTCGCCGGCTGGCTCTGGCACGGGCGATTCGAACCGCGGGCACCCTTCGCCGTGCCCGTTGAGCTTGCCGCGATGCTCCAGCAGGTCGGTGCGCTGGTGCCGGCGCGCGCTCGGCTGACCGACCGGCTGCGGATCGCGGTCTCCCTCGCGGCGGCGAACGATCCGCTGCGCTTCGATCTGCGGGAGGACAGCGTCCTGCTCACCGCCCGCACGCTCGTCGCGGCACTCGTGGCTGCCCTGCCGGGGCCCCCGTCCGTCCTGGCCTCCGCGGCCGGTGACGCGGCGCCGCTGGCCGAACGGCTGTGGCAGCGGCTCACCGGCTTGGTCGGCGAGCAGGGCGCGGTGAGCTGCCTCGACCAGGCCCTGGGCCTGCTCGCAGATCACGATCTTGCCGTGTCCACGTTTGCGGCCCGGGTTGCGGCCTCGGCTCGGGCCGATCCATACGCTGTGGTCGCAGCCGGACTCGCCGCGCTGGACGGCCCGCTGCACGGTGGGGCGAGCCGACTCGCCCACCGCCTGATCGCAGAGGTTCTGGCAGGAGACGACGCCGTCGGTGTGCTCTCCGAACGGTTGCGCGCGGGTCAACCGGTGCCGGGATTCGGGCACCCCGCCTATCCTGACGGTGATCCTCGGGCCCGGGCCCTGTTGCAGGCGCTGAGCACGGTGCCGGCTGCGCAGGATGCGTGCGCGGCAGCCCGTCAACTCGTCGAGGCGGCCGGGCGGGAACGCGCCCTGCGCCCCAACATCGACCTGGCATTGGCCGTGCTCACCCTTGCCGCGGACATGCCCGCAGACGCCGGCGAGGTGATTTTCGCCGTGGCGCGGACCGCCGGGTGGTTGGCGCATGCCCTGGAGGAGTACCAGGAACGTCCCCTGCGTCTGCGTCCACGCGGCGTGTACGTCGGGTCGCCGGTGGTCGCGACAGCCTGAGCCGGCCCGCGTCACGGATCGACCGCGGGGGCCACCGCCTGGGGGTACCCGGCGAAGACAGAGCGGGGCACCCGCGAGGAGCGGGTAGTCGCCCGGCCATACTGTGAGCTGCTTCCTCACGTAAGACCCTTTTGCTCACTTTTCGTCCGGCGCGCCACCGCGAGACGGTGGGCATCACGGGAGGCCCCTATGTCCGCACGCCCGCGGCGGCTCGGCGTGCTCGCGACGATCAGTGTGCTGCTGGTCATGCTGGCCGCCTGTTCGGGATCGTCTGCCGGAGACGGCGACCTGAACCTCGTCCACCAGGGTCAGCTGACGTTCGCGACGAGCGCGCCGTTCGACACTCCGTGGTTCGCCGACGGCCAACCGACGAACGGCCGTGGATTCGAAAGTGCCCTCGCCTACGCCATTGCCGCGAAACTCGGCTTCTCCGCAGACCGGGTGCGCTGGACGACCGTGTCACACAACGACGCGATCGCGGCGGGCAAAAAATCCTTCGATATCGACATCGACCACGTGGCGATCAGTCCGCAGCTTCGCGAAAACGTCGATCTCAGCGTCGGCTATTACACCATCCCGCAGACGGTCGTAGCACTGAGGACCTCGCGGATCGCGCAGGTGACCACGTTGGCTGCTCTCCGTGACGCCAAGCTCGGGGTTCGGGCCACCGGAAACGGCCAGGAGACAATCGCCAAACTGATCGCGCCCGTGCAGGAACCTGCCGTCTTTGCCGACACGAACGAGGCGGCCGAGGCGTTGGAAAACGGGCCGATCGACGGCATCGTCGTCGATTTTGTGACGGCCTTCGCGCTGACGCATACCCTTCCGAACGCGTTCATCCTCGGACAGTTCTTCGGCGCGGAACCAGCTGACCAGCTGGGCATGGTGTTCGAGAGGGGAAACCCGCTGGCCCAGAGTGTCGATGATGCGCTTTCCCGGCTCCGTGGTTCCGGTGACCTTCTGCGGATCGCCGGCCAGTGGCTCGGGGCCGAAGCTGGCGCCCCTGCCCTCCAGTAGCTCGTCGCCCTGGGCCCCGGCCCGCAGCGTGCGGCACTTCACCAGGGGAAACACGGCATGTGACGCTTTGTTCGCCCAAAGTGTCCGGTGGTGGCTCGGTGGTCATGCGGCGAGCCGGTACAGAAGAAGATCGGTGCCGGGTTGCGGGACAGGACCATGACAGGGAACGGCCATGGCCGGGCGGCTCGGCCTGGACCGTGGCAAAAATATCGCTACTGCAATGTTGCGAAACGTCCGCCAAACCGTAACCATGTTGGCCCGTGATGACCTATGACGACGTGCTGCAGGTAACGGATCCGGTCGAGCGGGCCAGGCTCGCGGACCAGCTGATGTGGGCGGACCATCCGCGACGTCTGGAACTACGGACCGTACGCGGAATCGCCCTGCGAGAGGCGCTCGACCGAGGCCTGGATGCCGACGATATTGCCAGTCGTCTCGTGGTGACGGTGGCGGACCTGGCCTGGATGGCTGCCCCTGCGTCTCCCGCGGCGGCCTGAACCGCGAGGTGGTCGGACAACGGCGTCCGCCCGCCTGACGCCGCCGCAACGTTCGGCACGAGTGCAAGAATACTCCTTTCGTCTGTTTTGGCCCTTCCCGGGGCGAACCTGTGATCAAATGTTACTAACGCTCTGTTATTGGGCCGGCCGGTAGTTGAGGCTGCGGCCAGCGTGTTGCAGCGGCCATGGCGGCCGTATCCGGCCGATCTCGCCGTTGGCTCTCGGTTGTGACGACATCCGACTGCGTAGCCCTCTGAACTGGTCTTTTATCTCTCGTGGCGATCTGCGTGGGGCGGCGAGGGCGCTTGCCCGCCGACCACATCGCCGCGTAGCCGGCTCCGCTGAACTCTTCACCAGGCTTCTGGTTCCTGGGGCATGCTCACGCACTGTGGCGGTGGCCGGCGGCGAAGATCGCTGTGTGCCGGGTTGTTGGCTCCTCCGGCCGGAGGATGGGCGCCCCTGTCGTCTACCGGCGGTGCGCCGTTCCGCCTCAGGGGGGCGGTCTTGGCGGCCGCCGGCCCCTGGGGTCGAGAGTCTTACGTCGGCGGACGGGCCCGCGGTGGGCGGCCGAACCTTGCGAGCCTGGTCACTGACGGGCGCGGCCTGCTGGGACATGGATGGGGCGTTCATGGCGACGGACGCAACCCGGTCGCGGGAGGCCGCACACCGGGACGGTCGGCCGGAGCGACCTGGCACCCGGGTGGGGCGATGGGGGAGGTTGGTGCGCGCGCTTCGGTTCGTGGAGCGCGGGCGCGGGGCCCACGGACCGGTGCGCCGACATGCCGATCGGGTGTGCGAGCAGGGAGTGCGGACACGCGTAGAGCCTTCCGATACCGGAGGATGGGTGTGGATCCGGGTGGCAGCGGATCGATCGACGATCGGTTCCCGGTAGCGACGGGGAACCGGTGTGCTGATGCCATCAAGATAGTGCAGTCGAATGCGGATGTCGAACTTGCGTTCGATATGGTGTGTGTGGTGGCTGCACTTGAGGAAGTGGTTGTCAATGAGGACCGACTCGGGCCGGATGGGCGATGAACCCGGTTCGATGGAGTCGGGCGGGACCTTGTGTCGCGCGGGTTCGGTGACAGCGTGGAGTCCGTGCACGGGACGCTGGCGGGGCGGGTATGCTAAGGGCCCTCAGGTCGGGTCCGCTGTGTTGGTGGTGGAGTGGAATTGGCTGTCACGGCGGGGACAAAATCTTTCTGGTGTTGTTGAGGTGAGTCGTGAGTACAGGTAAGGTTCTTCGGTTCGACCAGGTTCGTGGCTACGGCTTCATTGCCCCCAGTGACGGCGGCGACGATATCTTTCTCCATGCGAACGATCTGCTTGTGGAAAAACATCTCGTGGTGCCGGGCGTCCTCATGGACTTCAAGGTTGAAGAAGGGGAGCGCGGGCTGAAAGCCAGTGCGGCCCGCATCGTGGGCTCGTCGGCGCCGGAGTCGGCTGTCCCCTCGATCGCGCCGGTGCGGGTTGTCTCGCACGCGGAGGACACTGACGGGCTGTGCGATGTCCTGCCGGTTGGCGAGCTCACCCAGGAGGTGACCGAGACACTGCTGCGGATCGACCCCGCGTTGACGAGCACGCAGATCGTCAGGATCCGCGCCGAGCTCATTCGGATCGCGGAACGTTACGGCTGGGTCGAGAACTGACCCGGTCGCCGTGGAGCCGGCCTGGCCAGGTCGGGGCCGGCACGGTCAGATCAGGACCGTACCGCTCAGGCAGGTGATCGTCTCGCCGGCGACCCAGACGATGCCCTCGGCGTCGGTGGAGATCTGCACCCGTCCGGCGCGGTGCACGGCTGCGCCCTGGCTTGCCGCGTAGGGCGCCTGAGCCCGCCCAGTGCCCAGCAGCCACTGGGCGACAGCCGCGTTCAGGCTGCCGGTCACCGGGTCCTCCACGGTGGCGTCGCCCTGGCCGAGGAAGGCGCGGACCTCGAAGGCCGTGGTCGAACCCGTCGGCCAGGGGCCGACCACGCCGAGGGCTCCGTCGACGTCGTGCGGTCGCAGTGCGAGCACCGCCTCGGCGCTGTCGAGCAGGATGGCGATCCAGCCCGGGCCGTTGTCCGCCCAGACGGCCTCGACGATGTCGTCCGGCGAGATGCCCAGCATCGTCGCGATCCCGGGTAGCCGGGCCGGATCGACGGGACCGGACCGGCGCAGCGGCGGTGCGGCGAAGGCAAGGCCGTCCGGGCCGCGTCGCAGTGGCACGAGGCCGGCGGCGCACTCCTGGACGAGGTGCGTGCGGCTCGCCCCGTCCGGCTGCGTCTCCAGCCAGGCATGACAGGTGCCGAGCGTGGGATGCCCGGCGAAGGGTAGCTCCGTCGACGGGGTGAAGATCCGCACCCGATAGTCCGCCGCCGGTGACGTCGGTGGCAGGACGAAGGTGGTCTCCGAGAGATTGGTCCAGCGGGCGAAGGCCTGCATCGTCGCGGAATCGAGATCGGCGGCGTCGAGTACCACGGCGACCGGGTTGCCCAGCAGCGGCGTGGCGGTGAAGACGTCCACCTGGCGAAACGGTCGTCCCATCGGCGTCCGTGCCGGCAACCGTGCGACCGTCCTGCCGGGCGCTGGTGATCCGCCCGGCGTCCGTGACGGCGACGTTCGGGCGGGGTGGTGGCCGTCCACGTTCGTCATGTCGTGCAGCGTAGTTGGGCTGATCGCGGCGGTGTCGACGCCAGTCCGGCAACCGGACGGTCGGCACCTCGGCACCTCGGCGGCTGCGCGCCCGGTGCTTCCTCGTCTCGACGACTGTACGGCGCTACGTCTGTGGGGCTGGACCGGCGGGTCGACGGCGCCAGGACGCGCCACGCCGGGTCCTGGCCATGCTCGACCGCACCCCCCGCGCGCCACAGCACTGCTACTGTGCGCCACGATCACATGCTGACGGTGATGGTTGGAGGGGTGGCGCGTGCGGGTTCGGAGGTTCGTCGCGTCGGCGACGGGCGCCCTGGCGCTCGTGCTCGGTGGGTCGACGGCGGTCTCGGCAGCGCCATCGGCAGCGTCGCCGCCGGTCGGCGTGGTGCCGGCTCCGGCCGTCCAGCTGCCCCCGGTCTCGCTCGAGACCTGCTCGTCGCAGCTGTATCAGGGAGACGTCCGGCTTGGGCCGGCGAGTCTGCCGCTGCTGGGCGAGGTTGGCCGTCAGCTGTTCTTCTGGTCCCGCACCGGAGACTTTCCGCAACAGCGATTCCTGCAGGTCTTCTGGGATCCGGCCGCCGCCGGCTGGCGCTACCCGCCGCTGGATGGCTTTGTCGTCCGCTCCGACGGCACGCCGGTGAAGGTCGCGACCGTCCTCGCGCCCGGGCAGGAGGTCGATCGGTACGGCGCCGAGGGCGGTCGTTATCTCGCGCCGGCGGACACTCCCTACCGTGAACGCTCGATCCCACCGTCGAGCCTGGTCGACACCCCGGCGGCCGGCTGTGACCATCACGAGTACCGGGTGCTGCGGCCGTTTGCCGTCTACGGCGGACCGATTGCGGGATGGTTCGGGCAGCCGGGCGGTGGCCTGCAGTACCAGCTGGACGGAACCCTCATCCCCGGCGCGCCGGGGCGAGTGGACGTCACCTGGCTGCTGGGCCACGGCTACCTCGCTCGGGAGCGCTGACGGCCTCCGGAGGACGTGCGGAAGACGTGCGGGCCGGAGCCGGACGCAGGGGTGACGGTGGTGTGGGCCGGGCGGCGGTAGGGCGGCCAGGCGGCGGTCGGACGGAACGCAGGTAGCAGGCCCGAGCCTTCGGATTCTGTGTTAGTTTCTATCCGCATCTGCGGATGAGATATCGGCCCTCGATCCGCAGATGCAGGAATCTGGCAGAGGCCGGGGCGGTGGGACGAGGGATATCGAGCAGCCACAGACCGAGCAGGTCGGTGCCGTGAACCGGCGCGGCGTCGCCGCGCCCGCAGGTAGCCACCGGGCGGTGCTGGGGCTCCTGCTGGGCGTCGTCCTGTTGTCGTCATCGGCGTTCGGGGTGCTGCTGCTGATGGGGCCGTTCGTGAAGACCCTCGGCGGCACCGAACAGACCTACGGGGCGCTGTGCGCCGCGGCGGCGATCCCGACCGCGATCGCGCTGGCACTGCTGCTGCGCCATCCCCGGGCGGTGCCGCCGAACCTGCTGCTCGCCGCGTCCTGCCTGGTGTACGCCGCAGCCGCGGTGCTGGCGGCCGACGTGCACGCGCGGGGGGCGGCGCTGGTGGTCGCGGCGATCGTGCTCGGCACCGCCTGGGCGGTCACCTACACGGCCGCTCCGATGATCGCCTCCGATCTGTCCGATGATCGCACCCGTGCCACGCTGATCGGCTACGCCACCGGGACCATCCAGGCCGGTTTCGGCATCGGACCGGTGCTCGGCAACGCGCTGCGCGACGCCGGCCTGTCCTACCAGCAGGTCTTCCTGGTCGGCGCGGGCCTGGCGCTGGGGGCCGCGTTGCTGGTCCTCCCGTTGACGGTGCAGCTGCGGCGGCTGGCGGTCGTGAACGCCGCCCGAGCCGAGGCCGCCGCGTCGGCATCGGGGCCGGGAACAGTCCCGTCCGCCCACGAGGCCGGCTCCGCTGGCCCGGTGGACGGCGTCCACGCCGAGGACGGGGACTTCCGGCGGATGCTGCGCTCGCCGAGCGTCGTGCCGTTGACGATGGTGCTGCTCAGCGCCTGCGTGTTCACCACGATGAACAGCTTCCAGACCACGTTCGCCGACAGCCGGCACCTCGACTTCGACGTGTTCTACGTGACGTACACGATCGCGGTCATCGCGGTCCGGCTGGGCCTGGCCCGGATGCTGTCGGACAGCGCGTCCGACCGGGTGGTCGCCATCACCACCATCGGGATGACGGCCGCGTCGGTGGCCTTCGTGTTCGTCGGATCGAGCACGGTGCTGTACTGCGTGGCTTCGCTGCTGCTCGGGTGCACCTACGGGCTGGGGCTGCCGGCGTTCCAGGCACGCGCGGTCAACCTGGCCGGGCCGGCCGAGCGGGTGCGGATGCTGCCGATGGCCGGGCTGCTGTTCGAGGTCGCGATCCTCGCCTTCCCGATCGTCGCCGGCGCGGTCGTCGACGCCTACGGGTACCGGGGTCTGTTCGTGCTGCTCATCGGCATCACCAGCATGGTGACAGCGCTCGGTCAGATCCGTGGGCAGGCCGGGCAGGCGGTGGACCCGGCATCGGCCGATGGGTCCGGTGCGGCCGGTGCGGTTGGTGCCGAGGTGGCAGCGGGTCCGGTCGGCCACCCGACCGGTGCGCGGCAGGGCTGAAGGGCAGGGCAGGCAGATGTACTTCAGTTCGGACTATGCCCAGGCGCGGCGACGCTTTCTCGCGGCGGCGGCCGAGCGCGGCGCGCACGTCGAGTCCAGCACGTTGGACGGGCTGCGCGGCCCGTCCGGCGAACCGCTGAGCACCGACGTCGCCCGGATCGGTGCGGCCGCGGGGCCGGCGGTGCTGGTCCTGGTCAGTGGTACCCACGGTACCGAGGGGTTCGCCGGGTCCGCCTGTCAGCTGCGGGTGCTGCGCGAGACGTCGTGGCCGGACCTGCCGATCGTGTTCGTCCACGCGCTCAACCCGTTCGGTTTCGCCCACCGCCGTCGGGTCAACGAGGACAACATTGACGTCAACCGCAACTTCATCGACCACGACCGCCCCCCGGCCCCCGGCGGCTACGGCGAGCTGCATGACGCCCTGCTGCCCGGCGACTGGGACGGCCCCGCCCATGCCGCGGCCGACACCGCCCTGTTCGCCCACGCCGACCGGCTCGGTCTGCGTGAGGTGCAGCAGCGGATCACCGGCGGCCAGTACACCCATCCGGACGGGCTGTTCTACGGCGGCGCGGCGCCGAGCTGGTCGAACCGCACCTGGCGCGGCATCATCCGCACCTTCCTCGCCGGCTACGAGCACGTCGCCTACGTCGATCTGCACAGCGGCCTCGGCACCCGCGGTGCCGCCGAGCCGATCTTCCGTGGCGGTCCAGATCCGGACGCCCCGCGCCGCGCCCGTGCCTGGTACGGCGACGGCCTCACCGACTCCGACGCGGGCACCTCCAGCTCGACGCCGATCGGCGGCAACTCCGCCCGCGCCCTCGTCCAGGAGCTCAGCGACCCGGGGTCCCTGGCCAGCACCCCGGAAATCACCGCCATCACCTGCGAGTTCGGCACCCAGGACGGTCTGACCGTGCTGCGCGCCCTGCAGGCCGACAACTGGCTGTGGCAGCAGCGCGAGCCCGTCGCCGACGCCGTGCGCGCCCATATCGGCGAGCTGGTTCGCGACGCCTTCAACCCCGACGACCCCCGGTGGCGCGCCGACGTCCTCGACAACGGCCTGGCCACCGTCACCCGCGCCGCCACCGGCGTCCGTGCGGCGACGGTCGGGCTCGGGCGCCCCTGAGGATCCGTTGGGTGCCGAACCGGTCGTAGAGCTGGCCGTAGGTGCCGAAGGGCAGGTCCCGCAGGTCCCGGAGGTCATGGGCCCTGGCTACCCGGCGTGGCAGACCGCCGACGGGCCTGCCCGGGGCGTCCCGACCCGGGCGCTGACGGGACCAGCCGGGTCGGGACGGGACCGCCAGCGGGTCAGCGTGCCGGGATCGGTGCGGCGCCGGTGGCCCGGGGGGTCGGGCGGGAGACGGCCTCGTGCTGGGCGCGAGCGACGGCAGCGGCCTGCGCGGCGGCGACGACCTGATGGTCGAGTCGGCCGTCGGGAAACAGCGTGGTGACCAGGCGTAGGTCGGGCAGCGGGTGCAGACCGCGGGCCCGCAGATCCCGCACCGCGTCGGCAAGCACCAGGTACGAGCGGTCGTCACCGGCGGCTGACACATCGCTGCCGGACGGCCCGACGTCGACGGTGGACGCGACGAGGACGACATCCGCGCCGAGGGCGGTGAGCTCGGTGAACAGGGCGTGGACCAGGGGGGTGGCGCCGGTCCAGACGGCGCCTGTGGTGTGCACGAGCACGGCCGGGTCGGTGGTGGTGCTGGCGGACACGACCGAGTGGATGTGGCCTTCGGGTAGCAGCGACCGGCAGCGGATCTCGACGTGGTGCCGCCGGGCCCAGTCGACGGCGCTGTGGTGCAGGACCTTGGCGCCGTGGCGGGACATGGTGATCATCGTGTCGTAGTCGACGGTGCCCAGGGTGCGGGCGGCGGGGACCAGCCGCGGATCTGCGGTGCAGATCCCGGGAGAGTCGGAGAAGATCTCGCAGGCCGAGGAGGCCAGGGCGATGGCGGCGGCGATCGCGGACAGGTCCGAGCTGTTGCGACCGAGCATCACCGGCCGGCCGGTGGCGTCCAGGGCCTGTCCGCCGGGGAGGACGAGCACCGTTCCCGCAGGCTGACCGGCCAGGTGGGCGACGATCGCGGACGGATCGATCGCGCGCAGCTCGGCGCTGTGCGGCTCACCCGCGCCGAGCAGGCCGGTGTCGGCGGGGCCGAGGGGCAGCGCGGTGAGGCCGGCGTCACGCAGGGCGGCGGTCATCACCGCGACGTTGACGGTCTCGCCGGCCATGAGCGCCGCGGCGAGCAGCTCCCGGTCGGGATCGGGGCTGACGGCCCGCATGGTCGCGGCCAGCCGGTCGGTTTCTCCGGCAACGGCACTGACCACCACGACCGCCTGACCCCGGTACGTGCCGTCGGCGCCGGCTGCGCCCCCCGTGCGCAGCCGGTCGGCGACATAGGTGGCGATCTGGCGGTGTGCGCCGGGAGCGGCGAAGGCCGCTCCGCCGAACTTCAGCACGAGCACCTCGGTCAGCGCCACCAGGGCATCCCGGCGGCGAGCGAGACGATCTGGAGGGCGTTGAGGGCCGCGCCGACGGTCAGGTTGTCGGCGACGACCCACATCCACAGGGCACAGGGATCATCGGGATCGGCGCGCACCCGGCCGACGTGGACGAGCCGGCGCTCGGTCGGCGAGGAGCAGACGAAGCGCGGCATCGGGTAACCGTCCGCCGGACTGCCGCCAGCACCGGTGTCGCCGTAGACACGCAGCTCGGGGGCGGTGCGCAGGGCGGCGCGGGCGTCGTCGGGGGAGACGGGTGCGGTGAACGTGACGTGCACGGCCTCGGAGTGGCCGTTGATGACGGCGACCCGCACCGCGGTCGCGGCGACCCTGAGCCCGGGCAGGTCCATGATCTTGCGCGGCTCGCGGCGCAGCTTGCGTTCCTCGTGGGAGTGGCCGTCGTCGTCGCGCATCCCGATCTCGGGGATCAGGTTGAACGCCAACGGCGGGCCGAACCTGCCGGGGGTGGGGTCGGCCGGGTCGGCGCCGTCAAGCAGGCCACGGGTGGTCTCGGCGAGCTGCTCGAGGCCGCGCAGGCCGCCACCGGAGGCCGACTGGTAGCTGGACACGATCACCCGCTCGAGCTCGCCGACGGTCCGCAGCGGGTGCAGCGCCCGCACCAGCTGGATCGTCGAGCAGTTCGGGTTGGCGACGATCCCGCGGGCCGGCCGGGTGGCCAGGGCCTGCGGGTTGACCTGCGGGACGACGAGCGGCACGTCGTCGTCCATCCGGAACGCCGAGCTGTTGTCGACGACGAGCGCGCCGGCCGCGGCGACCTTCGGACCATACTCGCCGCTGATCGCGGCGCCGGCGCTGAACACGGCGACGTCCACCTTGGCCGGGTCGAACTCCTCGAGCGCGACCACGGGCTCGACCTTCAGGTTCAGGCCGAACTCCGCGCCGAGAGCACGTCCGGCCGACCCGGCGGAGGCGACCGGCACCACCCGGTCGACGCCGGGGACCAGGCCCGACTCCAACAGGGTCAGGCATTCCCGGCCGACCACCCCCGTCGCCCCGATGACGGCGATGTCCACGTGCGATTCCCCCTGGTAGCTCGAATGTGATGGGCGGCGTGCGGCGGGTGCGCGCAACCGTGCCGGGCGGGTTGCCGACGGTTGCGCGCACCCGTGGTGCGGTGGCGGTGCGCCGTCGGTCAGGCGGTGGCGGCGGTGTCGGTCTCGACGGCCTTCTCGTCGGCGAAGTCGGCGTCGAGGTCGACCCAGCCGCCGTCGACGTAGAGGACCTCGCCGTTGACGTAGCTGGCCGCGTCCGAGGCGAGGAACACCGCCGGACCGGCGATCTCGGCCGGCTTGGCCCAGCGACGCAGCGCCACCTTCTCCGAGTACGCGTTCGCCCAGGCCGACGACGAGCGGATCGGCACGGTCAGCGCGGTCTCGACCGGGCCGGGGGCGATCGCGTTGACCCGCACGCCGAGCGGGCCGAGTTCCGCGCCGAACACCCGCACCATCTGGGCGAGCGCTGCCTTCGTGCCCGCGTAGATGACCTGGCCGGGTTCGACGGCGCGGCTGGAGATCGACGAGATGACGATGATGCTGCCGCTGCCCTGCGCGGCCATGATCCGCCCGGCGCCGCGCAGGACGTGGAAGCCGCCCCGCAGGTTCACGTCGGTGACGGCGTTGTACTCGTCGTCGGTGTAGTCGATGAGCGGCTTGCGGACGTTGATGCCGGGGGTGCCGACGGCGATGTCGAGCTGCCCGCGCTCGGCGGCGACGCGGGTGAGCAACCCGTCGACGTCGGCGGAAAGCCGCACGTCCATGGTGGCCGCCTTGGCGGTGCCGCCGGCGGCGACGATGGTGGCGACGGTCTCCTCGACGCCGACGGTGTCGAGGTCGCCGCAGTCGACGACGGCGCCCTGGGCGGCCAGGCCGATCGCGATCGCGCGGCCGATGCCGGACGCGGCGCCGACGACCACCGCGACCTTGCCTGTCAGATCCAGCACCTGTGCTCCTGTGTCCTGGGACGGAAAAGGAAAAGAACGAGGGGACTACGTGGAACTGGTGGAGGTCCGCGCGGACCGGTGGTTCTGGTCGGTGCGGCGGACGAAGTTCGCCATGATCGCGTCGACGGTCGCCGCGGGGATGTGCACCACGCACAGAATCCGGTCGCCCGGTTCGGTGTGCTGTGCGAAATGGGCGTTGACGTCGCCGTCGTCGCAGCGCGGCCGGGTGCGGTAGAGATCGGTGGGTACGCCGATGCCGGCGATGCGTCCGCTGGCCGGGTCGAACGGCGCGTCCGGCGCCAGGGCGGTCGCGATCTCGCCCGCCAGCGCCGCGACCTGCGCATCGCGGCCGCCCGGCCCGTCGTCCCCACCAGGGGTGGTGCTCGTCGACGGGTAGAGGGCGGCGCCGGGGAGCTGGCCGTAGGCACGCATCGCGCAGAAGGCGACGGGGTTGTAGGTGCGCAGCGCCGCCAGGTAGGGGAAGCCGCCGGTGGCGATGACCTCCTCGAGCAGCGCCAGCCAGCTGGTGGCGAACACGTCGCCGCCGCGCAGCCGGGCCCCGACGAACTGGATGCCGATGTGCAGGAACGGCCGGCCGGACGCGGTGGTCGCCCAGCTGGCGCCGAGCGCCGACACGGGTGCGCCGCTGTCGCGTTCGACCCCGATGACCAGGTGCTGCGCCTCGCGCAGCAGACCTGGCCGGGCGTCGAACAGGGCGCTCATCCGCAGGTCCGGCAGGGCGTCGATCAGGCCGTCCCGCAGCCAGCGTTCCTCGGCCGGGCCGAGCGGGACCTCGTCGCGGGAGAACCGGAGCACGGCGTGCGGTGACATCGAGGTGGACGCCGCACCGGTGGAGGTGGCAGTACCGGGCATGACGGGTGGCGACGACGGTAAACCGGGCACCATGGGTGGACCGGGCGCCGCGGTCAGGCGAACCGGCCGGCGAGGGTGCCGGCGGCCTGGAAGGAGTTCGTCGCCGGGGCGACCACGGCCTGGTAGAGCTCGAGGAAGTAGGCCACCCACAGGTTGGCGACGATCTTCATGTGCTGGATGACCTTCGCCTCGTCCTCGGCGGAGGACACCAGCGAGGTGAGCACACCCCAGACGAAGTCGGCGTGCTCGTCGTCGATGTCCGTGCCGACGTGCCGACGGGCGCCGGCGACCTTCTCCCGGCCGAGCTTGTCCTCGAGGTTCTTCACCCAGGACGGCTGCGTCTTGGTGGTCGTGTACTCG
Organism: Frankia sp. R82; assembly: GCF_023716925.1. GTDB lineage: Bacteria > Actinomycetota > Actinomycetes > Frankiales > Frankiaceae > Frankia. Next base: position 54,397 of record NZ_JAMQQG010000021.1, on the reverse strand, counting down.
ACGAAGTACACGCTGCACAGCAGGGCCAGCGGGGTGCCCTCGAACTCCATGCCGTACTGCAGGTAGCCAGTGAGCAGCTTGGTGGCCTGGAACGGGTCGGTGGAGTAGATCTCGTCCTTGGTGACGCCGACGCGGCCGAGATCACCGGCGAACCACTCGTCGTGGAGCATCTCGTCCTCGACGTAGTGCGCCCAGGCGGCGCCGCGGACCGGGTCGCGCTTGGTGAAGTAGTTGATGGCCAGCGCGTCGATGGTGCGCTTGCGGCGCAGCCGCAGGATGGTCTCGATGTTGTGGCGCTTGTAGTACGCGAGGTTGAGCTCCTCGCCGCGGGCCTGGTGGTCCGCATACGGGATCTCGGCGTAGAACTTGGCGATCATGGCGTCGAGCAGGTCGTCGACCTGCGTGCGCAGCGCGCCGAGATCGGCGGTGCGGGCGGCGGCGGCCGCCCGCGGGTCTCCGTACCAGCTGCGCGGGTCGTCGGTCATCGCGAGGGGCTCCTTCCGGACGGGACGGTGACAGGGGGCGGGTTCAGCAGCCGCAGGTGGGGGTGCGGCGCCGGTTGAGCCGCCGGACGGGCGTCGGCCCGGGGTCGGGCGCGGCGCGGACGGGGGCCTCGGGGCCGGCGATCCGGACGCCGGTGGCCGCGTCGGTGATCACCGTGTCGGCGCAGGTGAAGGTGAGCGCGTACCGGGTCGTCGGGGTGAGGCCGAAGCCGAGGTGGACGGTGCCGTCGGCGCCACCGAACATCTCGTTGAGGCCGCAGTTGCCGGACTGCTGGACGAGCTCGGGGTTCAGACCGATGCCGAACTCCCAGACGATCCGGTAGGACTCGTCGGCGGCGTGGAGCTTGCCGAGGGCGTCGACGGCACGCTGCCCGGCCGGGTCGATGGCGCGCACGTCGGTGACCGCACCGTCGGCGAGATCGAGCACGATCGTCGCGTTGCGCAGCACGTCGAGGTCGGCGAACAGCTGCGCCTGTTCGCCGAGGACCGCCGGGTCGTCGCCGCGGTGCACGATCGGCGCGCCGCGCAGGGCAATGCTGCCGTGCAGGGCGAGCCGGCTGGAGGTGTCGAACCGGTAGAGCCCGGTCGGCGCGGCGCTGGCCTCCCCGGACGGGGCGATCTGCTGCTCGCCCGGGCCGAGCACCCCGGCCTGCTGGTTCCACTCATAGTCACCCGAGATGCCCAGGCGGGCGGTGGCGTGGCCGGCATGGTCGGCCAACAGGACCTCGTCCGCGTCGCCCAGAGCCTCGAACAGCCGGTCGGCACGAGCCTCGAGCGCGCCGCTGTCGGTGCGCTGCACGACGTCGAGAAAGTAGGCGACGTGCGCGTCGGTGACCGGGGTCGAACCGCAGGGCATCGCCGCGAGGCGCCGCCCCGGCCCGATCTCGTCGGGTTCGGGGGAGACCAGGAAACGGTCGGGGCAGACGACGAACACGTCGGCCTCGGCGGGCATCCCCGGCGCGCGCAGGGCGTCGGCGAGGCTCTGGCCGGCCTCGATCGTGCGGTGCACGACCTCGCGGTAACGCTCGCTTGCGGCCAGGACGAAGTCGGCGGCCCGGTCGGCCTGGGTGAGCAGGCAGAACGTGTTGTGGGGGCCGGGGAACTCCCGATGGGAGTCGGGCTGCACGACGAACTGTGCCATGAGGACCACCAGAAGGCGCGACGCGACGGAGAACGGGATGGCAGGTGACGGGCGGCTTGACGCGTGGCGGGACGACCGGATGGGACTCGGTGGGCATTGCACCTCGGCGGATATTGCACCTTGGTGGGCATTGCTGGGACTCAGGGCGCAACGCGCGGCGCTGCGCCCTGAGTCGGGGTGGGCCAACCCGGTCCAGTCAACCCACCCCTACCCCGCGGCATATCAGCCGAGGAGGGTGCCCAGGTAGCGGTCGTTCTTCTTCACCTGGATCTTCTTCTGCGCGACCTTCTCCACAGTGATCACCTCCTTCCGTTCATCCACGGTAGTGCGGTGAGAGACGAGGAAAACCTCGCCCCGACCGGTCAGGTGGCCAGACCGACCGGACTTCTTGGGGGTGCCGCCGACGGTATGGCGTCGGTCGGCGTGCCGAGCATGATGTCGCCCTGGTCGTTGCGGACGACAGTTCCCGGAGAAATGATGTCGAGGTGGTACTGCGTGAACGGCGTGAGCCCGATCCCCCAGTGGAGGCAGCCCTGGGTTCCGCCGTAGACCTCGTTCATCGCGTGGTTACCGGGAAGAATGTTCAGGGTGGTGTTCAGCGCGTGGCCGATCTCCCAGACCAACCGGTATCGGGAGTCTACCGTGAAGAGCGCCTCGAACATCTCTATGATAACATGCCCACCCGGGTCGGGGGAAGACATTTCGGTGATGAGTCCGTTTTCCACGTGGGCGACCACGGCGTACTCGCGCATCGGCCAGAACTTGCCGTGAATGCGCTCCTGGTCGTTCCGGGAGAACGACGGTGTGCCCGAGTGCAGGATCGGATACCCCTGAAAGACGATATCACCGTCGAGTGGTAGGCGCAGGTAGTCCTCAAAAGACCGGATCTCGATCGGCAGCACACTGATCTCACCGGCCGGCACAATTTGCTGTTCACCCCAGCCGACCAGGCCGGCCTGCTGGTTCCAGACCAGCTCCCGGTCGAACAGGCGCAGCACCGCCGTGGTGCCGTACCGGTCGTCGCGGTACTCCAGGGACTCGCCGCGCTCGGCGAGCTCGAAGAAGCGGTCGGAGAACTCCTCCTGGGCCTGCGGGTCCGTCGCCTCGACGCAGGTCAGGAAGTGTTTCAGTGTCTCGAGGTCGGTCGGGGTGGAGTTGCAGGCCATGCCGAGCAGCTTGCGCCGCGGGCCGAGCACGTCGACCGGCGGCGACTGGAAGAAGGCGTCGGGCGACATGACCAGGACATGCGCCTGTTCGGGCACGTCCTCGCGCATGAGCCGGGCGAACTCGTCCTCGCCACCACGAAAATCGAGGATGCGATAGTCGTCGTACGCGGCGTCCCGGACCAGGCGGATCTTGTCTATGAGGCCGGCATTGGTCACAAGACAGAAGACGGTGCCGGTGGGATCGCCGAACTGGCGTATCCGGGACGGATCGACGACGATCTCGGACGAGGTCATCTCTTCTTCTCCTCCTCACTCGCCCGGCCCGGGACGGCCGGCTTCGGGTCGCCATGGCCGAGTACAGAGACAGCCATGGGTGCCGTGCCCAATGCTGGAGTGCACTTCGCGGTGAACAGAGCGAACCATGAGGGTTTTCGGGCCCGGTGCGAGCGGGGTCGCGACCGGGGCGGCGCGACGGTCGGAAAAACTCGTCGACCCGTGAATACGTCGGGCGGCCGCGGTGATCTGGTGTCGCGGTGATCTGGTGTCGCATTGATCCGTGAACCGGTACGGACCCTGTGAAGCAGAACTATAACGCGGTCGGGGCCCTGGTGGAAGGATTTTTGGGAAACCGTGGGGAGTTACTTTGTGATGACCGGCGTGAACCGCTGGTTGCGACCATTGTTCGGGCGGGAGCGGCGGGCGTCTCATGCTGCATTGCCCGAGCCTCAACCAATGACAGGACAACGTCCTGGGTCGGTCGCGCCCCATGGGTGGGACGGGGGCGATGACCGGCCGTGGGCAGAAAGGCTGCCGGTCGAATGGCAGGTGACCGCGGCGGCGGGGACAGGGCCGCCGAGTCCAGTTCTGTTCCCACCACGGAGCGGACGAGAGCACCGCCCGCCCCGGGAACGTGGGCCGGCCTCAGTTTCCTCTCCGAGCGGCCGGGTCGGTCGGGCTCGTCGCATCGGTGGGGATGGTTGCATCGGTGGGGGTGGTCATGCCGGACGGGCTGGTGGGGATAGGTACGCAGGTGCGGATGTCGCGTCGACCGTGTCCGGGCGGCAGGGTGACGCCGGTGACGTGCACGGGTACGCCGTACAGGTCGCTGAGCCGTTCGCCGGTGACGACGTCGTCGGGATATCCATCCGCGATGACTACTCCGTCGCGCATCAGCACCGCCCGGTTGGAGTAGGTCAGGGCGTGCGAGGGCTGGTGGGTGGTCATGATGATGCAGTGCCCCTCGCGGGCCAGCTCCGCCACCACCAGCAGGGTGCGGACCTCGTTGCCGTAGTCCAGGGCAGCGGTGGGTTCGTCCAGGATGAGGATTCCGGCCTGCTGCACCAGCGCCCGGGCGAGCAGCACGAGCTGGCGTTCACCGCCGGAGAGCGCGGCGAAGGAGCGGTCGGCCAGGCGGCCGATGCCGAGCCGTTCGAGCTGCTCGAGGGCCTGGCGGCGGTCGGCGGCGCCCGGCGCCTCGAGCAGGCCCAGATGGGGGGTGCGGCCCATCACGGCGATGTCAAGCGCGGTGAACGGGAACGGCGACGACGTCGACTGCGGCACGTAGGCGACCCGCCGGGCGAGTTCACGCGGGGTGAACTCGGTGATGTCCCGTCCACCGATGCGCACCACGCCGGCGTGCGGGCGCAGCAGCCCGAGCAGGCAGCGCAGCAACGTCGTCTTGCCGGCGCCGTTGGGTCCGAGCAGGCAGCACACCTCGGCGGAGTCCACCGACAGGGACACGTCGACGATTCGGTGCCCGTTGCGGCCGTAGCCGAACGACAGCCCGCTGACCTGGACCTGCGGTGCGTCGGCGGCCGCGGCCGTCCCCGGGGCGGTGGCCGATGCGGGCGAGCCTGGATGCGTGCTGGTCACAGCCACTGGCGTCCCGCCTTCGCGAGCAGGCCGACGAAGAACGGAGCACCGATGAGCGCCGTCAGGATGCCCAGTGGCAGGTCGAGCGAGGTCGCGGTGCGGGCGACGTCGTCCACGGCCAGCAGGTAGGCGGCACCGATGATGGCCGCCACCGGCAGCAGCCGGTTGAACGACGGCCCGACGACGAAGCGGGCCAGGTGCGGAACGACCAGACCGACCCAGCCGATGATGCCGGCGACACTGACCGCGGTCGCCGTCATCAGGGTGGAGGCGCCGATCGTCAGCGTCCAGATCCGGGCCCGGTTGACGCCGAGCGAGCGGGCCTCGTCGTCCCCGGTGGCGAGCACTGTCAGCTGCCAGCGCACCGCGTACAGGATGACCAGGCACACCGCGACGATGACCGAGGGCACGATCAGGCTGTGCATGCTGGCCCGGGCGAGGCTGCCGAACAGCCAGAAGGTGATCTCCGGCAGGGTGGTCTCCGGGTTGGCGAAGTACTGCACGCTGGAGATCAGCGCGTTGAACATCGCGCCGATGATGATGCCGCCGAGCACCAGAATGATCAGTGAACCGCGGCCGACGAACCGGGCGATGGCCATCGACAGCGCCGCGGCGGACAGACCACAGCCGAACGAGATGATCTGCAGCAGGGTCGTGTCCAGGCCGATGAGGATCGACACGGACGCCCCGAACCCGGCGCCCGCCGCCACTCCGAGGATCTCCGGGGAGACCAGTGGGTTGCGGAACATCGTCTGGTAGGCGGCGCCGGAGGACGCCAGCGCCGTGCCGACGAGCAGTGCGGCGAGGATGCGTGGCATCCGGATGTCCATGACGACGGCCCGGTCCTGCCCGCCGACGGCGTGGCCGATCCCGAACAGCTCGTGGCCGAGAACCCGCAGCACCGTCCACGGGCTGAGGGTGAACCGTCCGAGCCCGAAGGAGACCACGACCAGCACGATCAGGACGATCCCGAGCAGGACAACCCGCAGATGGTCACCGAGAGTGAGGCGCGCCCGGGCGGTCGCCCGCTCCCGCCGTCCCTTCGGCGTGCCGGCCTCGGGAACGTCGGCGGTCACGGTCGGGGCGGGGGAGGCGGTCTCGGTGGGACTCATGGCATCACTCGGCGGACAGCGGGCTGGGCGAGCAGGGGGACGACCTTGCCGGCGAACATCCGCACGGTGCTCTGCTGCAGGGCCAGGGACGCGGTGCCGCTGAACGACGGCCGCAGGTTGACCCGTTCCACGCCGAGCGAGTCGCGCAGCACCGCCAGCCGGCGGGCGACGGTGGACGGGCTGCCGACCACCGCGGTGTCCTCCTGGAAGCGGGCCGGATCGAAGTCGCTCTCGCCGACGATCTGGTGGCCGTGCTCCTCGCCGCCGAGGGCGGCCAGGCGCCGGGTCAGGCGCACGACGATCGGGGTGGCCCGTTCCCGGGCGGCCTCGTCGGTCTCGGCGACCAGGCAGAACCGTTCGACCCGGACGTCGGCGGCCTGCCCGCCGTGCGCGGTGTAGAGCGCGACGCAGGCGGCGATCGACGCGGTGGTCGTGACCGCCGGCAGCAGCAGTCGGTGCCGGCGGCTCGCCGCCCAGATGATCGACTCCTCCGAGCAGGGGGAGACCTCGATCGGAGGATGCGGCTGCTGCACCGGGGCCGGGCCGACCCGGAACTGCGCGCCGTCGGCGGCGCTGCGGGTGCGGCCGCGCCAGTAGCCGAGCAGCGTGTCGAGGGCCTCGGGCAGATCGACCGCGGCCGTGGCCGGGCTGCTCTCCCCCTGGTAGGCCGCGGCGTAGGCGTCCACTGGCCAGCCGATGCCCAGGATGACCCGCCCGCGGCTGATCTGGTCGAGGGTGGCGAGGTCCGCGGCGAGCTGGATCGGGTCGTGCAGCGGCAGGTACAGAGCGGTGAAACCGAGGCTGATCCGCGAGGTGGCGGCGGCGACCGCCGCGGCCAGCGGAATCGGTGACGGCCGGGACGTCACCGACCGGGAGCCGACCGAACCGAGATGGCCGTCGGTGAACCAGACGCTGTCATAGCCGAGTGTCTCGGCGATCCGGGCGAGTTCCACCGTGGAGGTGGCCCCGCTTGCGCCGAGGTCGCCGCGCCCGCCGGGCAGGCCGAATTGCATGATCATATGTGTGCCACTGCGCCGGGGGCGCGGCCCTTCCCGTCCAGAGGTGATTACTTGGTGCCGACCTGCAGGATCTGATCGAGGTCGGCGTCGGTCACCTGGTAGTCGAAGAACTTCTGGTAGAAGGAACGCGTCTCCGCGCGAATGTCGACGTCCTTGAACAGGTCGGGGTGCAGCATCTTCGCGATCCACTGGATCTGCAGCGCCTCTTCGGGGCCGAACCGGTCCCACGGGTAGAGGCCCTGGGGGTTGAGATACACCCGGTTCGTCTGCACGGCCTTGAGGCTCTGCCAGCCCGGCGCCTTCTCGAACTCGCTGATGACCGACTGCGCGGTGTTCGCCGCGAGCCCCTGGTCACCGCCCGGGGTCTCGACGACGAGGACGTCCGGGTTCCACCGCAGCAGCTGCTCCATGCTGATCGTGACGTGGGTGCCCTTGGCCCCGCCGGCGGAGTCCGTGCCACCGCCGAGCCTGATCCAGCCGTCGATGAGGGATTTTCCGCCGTCGATCACCAGCGGCGGGTAGCTGGCGACATGCACGACACTCGGCTTCTGGTCATCCGGCAGGTTCGCCAGCCGCGACTGCACCAGCTTCAGTCGGGCGTTGACGTAGGCGCCGTACTCCCTGGCCTTTGCCGCGGCCGTGCCGCCGTATACCGTGCCGGCCAGTTCGATGGACGGGACGAGCTGGTCGAAGGTGTCGAAGTCCATGTTCAGCGCGGGCAGGCCGGCCTGCTGGAACGGGGTGAGAGTGGCGCCGCCGTCAATCGTGGACACGACGTCCGGCTTCAGCGTGAGCAGCTCCTCCATGTTCACCTTGCCGCCGCTGCGGAACAGCTCCGGCAGGCCGTTCACGCCGGGGAAGACCTTGCGCAGGAACGGAATGGTCTTGACGTTCTGCGGGATGGCGACCAGCTTCGGCCCGACCCCGAGCATGATGTCGGTCACGGTGTGGGCCGGGAACTGCTCGGCGATCCGGTCGATCTTCAGCGGGACGGTCACCTTCTCCCCGCTCATGGACGTCACGACCTGCGTGGTCGGCGCGGCCGGCGCCGTCGCGGACGGGCCCGAGGAGCCGGACGAGCCGCAGCCGGCGGCCAGCGCCAGCACCGCCGCCGCGGCGGTCAGCGCCAACGGACGGGTGCGCGTCAGCCGCGTACCGCAGCGCCGCCCCGACCGTGCGACGGGACCACGGGAGTCCGGACCTGCGACCGGGCCGCGGGAATCCGGACCCGCGGCTGTCCGGCACCTGGCCACGCTCGCGCTCGCGACCATGTGCCGGGAAAACACGGTGGAGCCTGCTGCCACGTCTTCGTCCCCCGAACGGGTGATTGCCGGTAAAAGCAGAGGGTGATTCAGTCGGCACTGACGGTGTGCCGTGACGATCTCGGCCGCGGGCCGGCGGGCGATGCTCCGGTGCATCCAAACTCCGCGAACGCGGCTGGGATGCACCATAGACCCCGCACCTGCGTCTGTCACGCGGCTGGAAGCCCTGATCTGCGGATGCAGGCGCGACTCTGGTCCTGTGTGTACGGGCGGCCCGCCGAACGTGCCGGTCCCTGCGTCCAGCCTGCCGAGTCGTCGGATGTCCGCAGGTGAGGGGTGAGAAGTTTTCGAAAAGTCGCGTCGAGGGGAGAAAATATTTCGCATTTTTACGCTTCGACAAATATTTTCGTACCTCGCGGCGCCTGCGTGGCACCTGTGCGACGTGGGGGGGGCCGAGTCCGCCACGTCACGACAGGGTGTCAGGTAACGCCAGGGTTTCCGGGTCGACCGGAGGACGTAACCTGCGTCAGCGCGCCCGCCCGCCTGATGTGATCCGCGTCCTGTCCGCACGAGACAGGGGGTCGGGCCCGTCTCCAGCCATCTCCGGGCCGGATCTGTGCAGCCCACCGGCCTCAGCCGACGGTTAGTCGGTGGACGGGCGTTCGACCGACGGCCACTTCGGGCGGCCACCCCGGACGGCCACTTCGGGCGGCCACCCCGGACGGTCAGTCGAAGGCGGGGGAGATGCCCCAGGAGCCGCCGAAGGACTCGCCCGGGGCGAGGACGCGCAGCCCCGCGCCGCTGTTGAACGCGTTTGCCGGGCAGGTCAGCGGCTCCACCGCGATGCTGCGACGCCGCTGTGCCGGGCCGAAGGTGTCCCCGGTGAAGACCTGCAGATAGCCCCAGGCCTCGTCCTGCCACACCGTGAGCGCGTCCCCGCCGGGGACGGCAAGCACGACGCGGGCCCGTCCGTCCGGATCGCGCCGGAGATCGGTGTAGCAGGTGTCCAACGCAAGATCACCGATCGGACGCGCCGTACGGAAATCGAACGAGCCGCCGTCGGCCGGGCTGACGTCGACGGCTGCGGTGCCGGTGGGGATCATGCGGTCATCGGTGAGCAGGCGGGTAGCGGCGGGGACGGTCAGTGTCACCTCGTCGGCGAGCTCGGCATCGCCGCCCAGGCCCGTGACCGCGAAGTACGGATGCAGACCGAGCCCCACCGGGGCAGGCTCAGCACCCACGTTCGTCGCCGTGAAGGTCATCGTCAGGCCGTCCGCGGCGAGCCGATAGTCGGCGGTGAAGGAGATCGTGAACGGGTAGCCGCTCTGCGCCCGCAGGACGAACGACGCCCGTACCGCGTCCGGCGCCGACTGGTCGAGCTGCCAGGCGGACCAACGGACCAGCCCGTGGCTGGCGTTGCGCAGCGGCACCTCGTTGAGCGCGAGCTGATAGCTCGCACCGCCGAACTCGTAGCGCCCGTCGGCGATCCGGTTCGGCCAGGGCGCCAGCAGCTGGCCGCGGCCCCGGCTGGCCATGGCGTCGACCGGGTAGCCATCGAGGACGTTCCGCCCGCCCACTCGGTACTCCCGCAGCCCCGCGCCGACCTCGGTGACGGCGACCCGGGCACGGCCGTGCACGAGTTCCACCTGCCGCCCGGACGGCGCTACTGGCTGCATCGGGTCCTCCTTGACCGTGACGGCGTGCCCTGCTGCGTGCCCTACCCTGCTGCGTGCCTCACCCTGCTGCGTGCCTCACCCGGCAGCGTGCTCTGCCCCGAGCATCACCGCGCCCCTCCAGTATTCGGGATGCCACCGACAGTCCGACGGTGGCATCCCGCAACCGGGCGCCCGGACGGGCGGCGTCAGGGCTGGGCGCTCACATGTGGGTCAGGATCCAAGCGGATGCTCGGCGGATCCGGAGTGCTCGGCGGGATCGGAGGCTCGTGGGGCGGGGGCGGGGAGCCGGTGGGCGAGTTGCGGGAACAGGGCAAGCGCGTTCGCCCGTTCGATGCGGCGGCGGGCGGGGGTGTGCAGCGCGGGGTCGGCGAGCAGGGCGTCGCGGCCGGCGAACACCGTGTCCGCGGGGACGGCGTTGTAGTCCGAGCCGTACAGGATGCGCTCGGCGCCGACCGCGGCCAGCAGCGATGGCGTGCTGTAGGGCGACATGGGACCGGCGGTGTCCACGTGGAAGTGGCGTAGCGCCGCCCGCACGACCCCTGGGTCGACTCCGTAGCCGAGCGCCTGGCCGAGGCTGAGCCGCGCGGCCTGGTACGGCAGATAGCCGCCACCGTGGGCAAGGATCCACCGGATCCGCGGATAGCGGTCCAGATCGCCGCGCACGACAAGCTGGACGGCGGCGCGGGTCGTGTCGGCAAGAAAATCGGCGACGAACGGCGGGACCGCCACCGGCGCGGTGGACGGCAGGTTGTACGGATGGACGAGAACCACCGCGTCGCGTGCATTCAGCTCGGCCATCATCGGCGCCAGCGCCGGATCGCCCAGATAGGTGGACCCGTCGTGCGCCATGAGCAGGACCCCGTCTGCCCGCAGAACGTCGAAGGCATGACGAATCTCGGCCACCGCGATCTCCGGCGTGGCCCGTGGGATGCTGGCCAGCAGCCCGAACCGGGTCGGATGCGCGCTGACCAGTTCGGCGAGGCCGTCGTTGGCGAGCCGGGAGAGTTCGGCGGCAAGCGCCGGCGTCGGCGTGAACTCGGCCGGAATCGCCGCGGACAGCAGCGCCAGCTCGATGCCGGCCTGGTCCATCGTGTCGAGCGTGGCCTGAAGCGACCAGGTCGCGAACAGCGGCCCCCCGACCGGCGGCAGCTGCCCGTGCTCGACCAGCCAGGCCCGCACCTGCGCCGGCATCGCGTGGTGGTGCACGTCAATCGCTTTGCTGACCATGATTCCCCCGAATCTTCGTGGCCACCGCGACGTCCCTCTCTCGCGGTGACCTGGCCTCGGCCCATCTGACCGTGGGCGAGTCAAAGAAACGTCAATTGCCTCGGGGGATCCCGTACAGGTCCGGGATTACATCGTCAGTCCGGGTGTGTCTGCCGGGCTTGGCGGTTCGGTGACATCGCCGACCTTCCTCGCCATTCTTGGCGCCGGGAATCCATCAGCAGAAATTCCCGCAAGGAGCGGAAGGTGATGGTTCGATGCCCACCATCAAGATAGTCAATGGTGTTGACGGAGCCTCGCGCCGCCGCAGCCGAGATCCAGGGAAAAGTGCTTGGCTCGCCGGGCGGGGTGACCGGTCCGGTCGGTCAGGAACCGGTGCCGAAGGCCGGGCCGTCGAACGTGTCGACGTGGGCGAACTGGCCGACGGGACGGCGAGTGAGGCGCCGTGGTGGGCGGGTCGGGTAGCCCAGAGCGAGTACGGCGGCGACCGCATGATCGGAAGGGATGCGCAGCAGCTCCGCCAGCCGCGGTTCACGGCGCACGGCGAAGGTGGTCAGGGTGCCGCCGAGGCCGACGTCGCGGGCGGCGAGCAGGATGTTCTGGGCGAACGGGTAGATCGACGCACCGCCGACGATGCTCTGCCGCTCGAGCTCCACATCGGTGACCGCGAGTGCGGTAAGCCGCACGACCAGCACCAGCAGCACCGGCACCTGGTCCATGTCATCGACGAACGGGCTCGGCGCCGGTGTGCGGGACGCCTCCTCGAGATCGATCGCGGGCCCCTGCCACCGCCCGTCCGGACCAGGTGCGAACGGGCGGACCCCGGCGTTGTTCTGCGCCACGTACTCCCGCCAGCCGAGCTGGGAGATCTCCCGCAACCGCCGGCGCAGCTCGGGGTCGCGCAGCACCAGCACCACCCACGGCTGCTGGTTACCGCCGCTCGGCGCGAACCGTGCCGCCTCCAGCACTCCCTCGAGCACCTCGTCGGTGACCGGCTGGTCGGTGAACTCCCGCACGGCCCCGGCCGTCCGCATCGCCTCGCGCAGCTCCACATCCCCGAGGCTATGCCCGTCGCGGCTGGTCCGACGGCCCCTTTGGCGCATGCCACCTCGGTGCACACGTCCCTCAGGGTGGCGGATCGCAGCGGGTCAGGTGGGACTGTCGGGGCGGGTGTCCCAGCCGGAGTCGGGTGGCGGTTGTGCGCCGGGGCCGAAACCGGGGGCCCAGACGTCCGGGATGTGGGGGCAGCGTCTTACCGGGTGGTGAAGCGTGAGGCTCGGCAGGCCCGGGCTGGTCGCGGCTCCCGTGCGGGTGGCGCGCAGTGTCCGGGCGCGTTCGCGGCGGCACCGGTTGCAGGTGGGGAACAGCGCGCGCACCTGGGGCGGGGGACCGGTCGGTCCGTTCCGCGCCGCTGCCGCCGCCGCCGCTGCCGGTGTCGGTGTCGGCTCAGATGTTGAGGCCGGCTCAGGTGTTGAGGCCGGCTTCGTCGTCGGCGTTGGCTGCGCGTTCTCGGCCGGGGTCTTCTCGTTCACGCTGACACCGTTCCTGTTCCCCCGCACCGTGGGCAGGTCACCTCGTCGGAACCGTCGAACGAGCCGTTCTGGTCCATCTCGGCCTTGGGGATGAAGAGGTCGCCGGCGCCTGAGCAGCGCGGGCAGGTGAGCATGCCGCGGTCCGCCGCGACGACCTGGTCGGCGGTGTAGTTGCGTCCCCCTCGTTTCTGCCCGTTGCGGCCCGTGCTACTGCCGCCGGACGTGTTGCCGTTTTTGTCCGCATGCCGACCCCAGGTCACGGCTGCCTCCGTTGACATCGCAGCCCGGTATACGTCCGGAAGATTAGCCATGATGTGAGCCCTGGGAAGGCGGGCGACTCGTCTATGTAGTCAATCTAAACAGAAAGTCGGCACCTTGGGGGTATCTTGCGGTCAACCCTTTGCTCAAGGTGACATGGCGGGGTGGCCAGGTGGCCGAGGGCGTCGGCGTGAATGGAGCTGGCGGGGCCCCGGTATCTCGGGCGGATTCGGCGGGTGACACGGGCTCGGTGGCGGTCACCGGGTCGCCCGTCTCCGCGACGAGATCGGCGGGGTCCCGTCGGCGGCAGGATCGCCGTGGCTGCGGGCGCGTCGTCGGATGCGGGTGATCCCACCCGGCGGACCGTGGACCGTTGCCGGCGCTCGAGCCTGCCGGCGGTCTCGCCCGCGAGGAGTTACGCGAGGTTCTAGATTGCCCCATTTTTGATGATGCGGGTGCTCTACCCCATCCGGACTAGACTCTCACGTAAGAGTATATTTGGCCTGCGCTCGGGAGGTCGGGTGATCCGGGCCAGGGAAGGGAGGTGGTGCGCTGGATTCACGGCCTTCGGACGGTCCCTTGCCTGGCGGCCGTCACGGCCAGTCCTACCCGCCCGCGTGATCGGCATGTTCCGCCCCCCGTGTGGACGCCCCCACTCAGGTGTTCTCCGGATGAGCGAGAAAGGATGCGGTGACGCAGAGAATGCCGCCTCGACCGCCTGGCCGGCACCGGATGGGTCCCACGTCGCGGGCCAGTCCGCAACCTTCCACTCCCCGCGCCAACCTGCCTGCGCTGACGGGTCTGCGCGGAGTCGCTGCGACCCTCGTGTTCCTGCGCCACATCGATGCGGACGTGGGAGAGACTCTTCCCGTGGCCCCCCTGGGTAACATCGGATATGCGGGGGTCTCGTTCTTCTTCGTGCTCTCGGGTTTCGTTCTCACCTGGTCGGCTGGCCCGGTGTCGCGAGCCCGGTTCTTCTGGCGCCGGTTCGCCAGAATCTACCCGTTGTATCTTGTCGCCATATTTTTGTGGTTCGTCGTCGCCGGGTCGCTGGGAAAGATTGGTGAGTTCGGCTCGAAACCCGCTTCTATTCTGCCGAGCCTGCTGCTTGTTCAGGCCTGGATTCCCACCCAGTCGATCTATTTCGGGTGGGGTGGAGCGGTTCTGTGGTCGCTTTCCTGTGAGGCGTTCTTCTACCTTGTTTTCCCGCTCGTCCATTCACGCCTTGCCGCCCGGTCCAACGTGGCGCGAATTCGCCTGGCGTCGAGCGTTCTGGCGCCGACCGCGGCGGTGGCCTGCCTGGCTGGCGCGATTGATCCGCGTATCGACCTCGCCGCCTACGCCAATCCGGCAGTGCGGGTCGGGGAGTTCGTCCTGGGCATCGTCCTGGCGCTGCTGGCGCGGGACGGTGTGCGCGGCACGGCGGGGCGACGCAGGGCCCTCGCCGTCCTGGCCACGGCCTGGTTCGCCGTCCCGATCGCGCTCGGCTACCCCTACGGCGATCACCAGGGGCTCATCGACACCCTCACCCTGCCGTCCTTCGCGGTGGTGATCTTTCTGGTTGCCACCCGGGAGGCCGACGGTGGCCGCGTGCCCGGGGCGAGTGCCCGTCCGCTGGTGTACTTCGGCGTGATCTCCTATGCGTTCTACCTCGTGCACCCCGTCGCGCTGACCGCCGCCGGCGAACTCGGCTGGTTCGACGCGACCACCTCGGCCGGGCTGGCGCTCGGCGTCATCGGCGGTTTTCTCCTGGCGTTCGCGTGTGCCGCGGCGCTGCACCACGGAGTGGAACAGCCTGCCCATGGGTACCTGCTCCGGGCGGGGCGCCGCTCACCGGGTCAGCAGACCATTCCCATCCGGCACGTGCCTGAGCACAGACCGCCGCCGCCCTCTGATGTGCCGTTCACTAACGCAACGTCCACGGATGGCTCGTCTGCGTCGGTTACTGGCGTTGTGTCGGTTGCGCCGACAGATCGAGTCTGACGTTACGTTAGGGTTGGTGTCGGGCGTGCATGACGGCGACGGGTCGGCGCCCGGGAGCACGAAGGGGATCCGAGGACCACATGAGAAAATCCGGCCTGGTCGCAGGGCGGCGGGACAAGGCGGCCGTCCTGCCCACTTCCCAGCGGGCGCACAGACGCGTGCCGATGCTCCTGCTGATCGTGGCGCTGGCTCTCCTACTGGGGATCGAGGCCTGTTCCGGCAGGTCCAAGCCGGCCGGTCGACCTGCGACGCCTGTGCCGTCGGCGACCGCGTCTGCAGCACCGTCACCGCCGGCCGTCCGGTCCGGCCTGGGGTGGGCGTCCGGTGCCAACGGAAACTATCCCGCGGACATCAATGCATGGGCAACCTGGACGGGCCGTCCCGTGGATGTGGCCGTCGTGTTCACCACCCGGAAGGACTGGCCGAGTATCACGACGGCCCCCTGGCCGGTCGGCGCGTTCACGCCGGCCCAGTTTCCCGGCCAGCTGTCGGTGGCCCAGCCGTTGTATCCGGAAAACGGTGACGAGCAGGCCTGCGCCCGCGGCGACTACGACGGCTACTGGGCCCAGTTCGGCTCGACCCTGACCCGCTACCATCGTGGGGATGCCTACGTCCGGCTCGGCTGGGAGTTCAACGGCAGCTGGATGTACTGGCACGTCCGCGACCCGCAGACCTGGAAGAGCTGCTTTGTGCGCGCGGCCACCGCGATCAGGTCAACCGCGCCCCACGTGAAGATCGAGTGGACCCTGAGCGCACACACCGACACGCTGCCCGGAAGTAAGAACGACGTGTGGGCGGCCTATCCGGGAGACGCCTATGTGGATGTCGTCGGCATCGACGACTACGACATCTATCCCGCCGCCAAGACGCAGGAGGCCTGGGACAAGCAGTGCCACCAGCCCTCCGGCCTGTGCACCGTCACCGACTTCGCCCGCGCCCACCACAAGAAGCTCGCGGTGCCCGAATGGGGCCTGTCCTACTCGAACGGCGGCGGTGGCGACAACCCGTTCTACATCGAGAAGATGCACGAGTTCTTCACCCAGAACACCGACGTCCTCGCCTACGAGGCGTATTTCAACAACTCCGAGGCCGACAACGTCCGCTCCTCGCTGAACAACCCCAACCTGAACCCGAACAGCTCCCGCCGCTACCTCGAGCTCTTCGGCAGGAACCGCGGGACCGGTGGCTGACCGGCGCCGGTGTGGCCGAGGCTGATCCGCGGTCTGGCTGGGGCTGATCCGCGGTCTGGCCGGGGATGATCCGCGGTCTGGCCAGTTTTTCGTGGATCAGGGGGCTGGCGCGGTCAGGGTCCGAACCGTGGTCGCTGGGCACGGTCATGGTCGGGCTGAGCGACCACGGTTCGGGGGATGCCGTCGGGCCTGGGGGCGACGCACCCGCAATCTGCGCATGGAGCCATTTACCGGTTACTTTTCGTGGTGGCCGGAAGGAGGAAGGGTCCGCGTGAAGTGGTTCAGTCGCGGCGTGGACGGCGGAGGGTGAAGTGGTCGAACAGGGTGTAGTCGGGGGCGGGATCGCCGGGCTGGACGCGCGGGGCATGGTAGTAACCGACGGTGATGGTGGTGGGGCCGCCGCGGCGGGTGCCCGGGTCGAGATCGAACACGGCGATGCCGTACGGGTGGCCGGTGGTGTCCGGGCGGGCGGACCAGACGGCGTCCTCGACGGCGTCCGCGGGGGACTTCGTGAAGGCGCCGGTCCTCGCGTCGCGGCTGATCGCCGTGCGCCTGGTGATGACCTTGCCCTGGCGGGCGCCGGTGGGCGTGGTGCCGTAGGTGTCGGTGGGGCCGGACGTCCCCCCGCCGCCGAGCACCAGGTAGACGGTGCCGGCATCGGTGTCGAAGGTGTCGGCCGACGCGTCGGTGACGACCGGACGCGGTCGCAGCGTGTCGACCGAGGTGCCACCGGAGGCGCCTGCGGTGCCACCCGTGCCGGCACCCGTGCTGCCGCTGGTGGTTGAGGCGGTGGGGACCTCGGTGCCGTGGTCGCGGTCGAAACCGCGCAGGGGGAACGTCCGCTCGTAGTCGTGGTCGTGGCCGGTGACCACGAGGTCGACCTGGTAGCGGTCGAACAGGGGCAGCCAGGCCTGGCGGATGCCGAGGTCCGAGCCGTTGCCGGTGGCCGAGCTGGACACCGGGCACTGGTGCATCTGCACGATGATCCAGTCGATGGTGTGGTCGGCGCGGGCGGTGGCGAGGGTGTGCTCCAGCCAGCGGGTCTGCCGGTTGCCGCCGGGGGCCAGGGTGCCGTTCGCGCCGGCGGCGAGCGTCCCGGTGTACTGACGGTTGTAGCGGCTGGTGCCGCCGGGGATGGTGGCCGTGCCGTTGGCCGGGATGATGTCGGTGGCGGCGAAGGCACCGCCGTCCTGGTAGATGACGTCGTCGGCGTCCAGGGAGACGAACAGCGCCGAGCCGACCCGGTAGCTGTAGAAAGTGCCGACCAGGCCAGGAATGCCGTTGGACGGCAGGCTGAACCGGGTCAGGTACGCCTCGTAGCCGTGCGGTCCGTTGCCGAACTCGATCTCGTGGTTGCCCAGCGCCGGCATCCACGGCCGGTTCGCCGCGGAGCGCGCCACGTTGACGCCGAAGTCCCGCCAGACCGCCGGCTGCTGGGCGAACGTCAGGTTGGCGTAGCAGAGGTCTCCGTTGAGCAGGTGGAACAGCGGCGCGAACCGTTCGACGGCGTTCACCGCGTGGAAGGCGTTCGGCGACGAGATCGTCCAGGCCCGGTCGGTGGCCAGATCGCCGTAGCTGGTGAACCGGAACGGAAACCGTCCCTGCCGGGCCGTGGTGAACGTGCCGATGCCGGCGTTGCCGGCCGGCCCGCCCGTGGGACTCGCGGTGGGGCCGCCGCTGGTGGGGGTTGCGGTGGCAGCCGGGCCGCGGTCGGCGGTGTCCACCTGGTAGGTGTACGCGGTTCCGGGGCGCAGCCCCCGAAGGTGGGCGTGGTAGACGATCGTCCGCTGGCCGTTCAGCCCGTCGACGTACGTGCGCTCCTCGGCGTCGACGTACCGCCCGAACCCGCCGGTCGCCGTCCCGAGTCGCACCCGCGGTCGCCGCACCGCCGCCGGCGACACCCACGAAATGGTCATGGACGTCGCCGGATCATCACCCCAGGCCAGATGCATCTGCTCCGGGATGGTCCCGGCGCTCGTCCCCGCGAACGCCGCCTGCCGCCACAGCACCGGCCCACCCGAACCGCCACCCAGCGCCGACCCGCCGACCAGGGCGAGCCCGCCGCCGATGACGCCGGCCCGCAGCAGCCCCCGCCGGGACGTTCCGCCAGCCGGGCGAGCGATGTCAGTCGGGCTGGCGGCTGCGCCGTCGACGTCAGGATCGGGCGGCGGGTGGATGGGCGCGGTGCTGGTGACGCGCGCGTGGACCGAGGCAGCTGAGGGGTTCGCGTCCATGCCCGTCGATGCTGGCCGCCCGGACGGACGGCGAGCCATCCGACACATGGCGTCGACGAAACCATCCGGTGAACCCGTCCGCCGCACGCGTCACGCGGACGGCCGAGATGTGGACGGACGGGGGATCGGCGCACCGTCGGGAAGTCGTCGCACTGCGTCGACATGGTCGTCGAGTTCACCCACCTCGAACCGATGGTTGTTGATCGCCCACCAGAACCGGCCATCGGGCTCCCCGGTCAGTGTGTACGAGCCGTCGGCGGCCAGCATCGCGTACCCACCGTCCGGAAGAGTGAGCAGTACCGCGATCTCGGCGCCACTGTGGGCCTCCCACAGTCGCACGGTGTTGTCGTCGGAGCCGGTGGCGAGGGTGTGGCCGTCGGGGGAGAACGCCACCGCGCGGACGCTGCGGGTGTGGCCGGTGAGGGTGGTGTGGGTCTGTCCGCTGCGGGTGTCCCACAGTCGCACGGTGTGGTCGTCGGAGCTGGTGGCGAGGGTGTGGCCGTCGGGGGAGAACGCCACCGCGAGGACGGTGCTGGTGTGGCCGGTGAGGGTGGTGTGGG
>NZ_JAMQQG010000021.1:0-35565 GCF_023716925.1 Frankia sp. R82 | reverse complement strand
CCGGTGTCCCACAGCCGCACGGTGCCATCGTCGGCGCCGGTGGCGAGGGTGTGGCCGTCGGGGGAGAACGCCACCGCCCAGACGGTGCTGGTGTGGCCGGTGAGGGTGGTGTGGGTCTGTCCGCTGCCGGTGTCCCACAGTCGCACCGTGCCATCGTCGGCGCCGGTGGCGAGGGTGTGGCCGTCGGGGGAGAACGCCACCGCATAGACGGTGCCGGTGTGGCCGGTGAAAACCCGCAGCAGCGGGCCGTCCTGAGCGTCAGCGATCAGAACTGCGGATTCGCTGCAGATGGCGAGAAGCAGCCCATCCGGAGAGAAGGCGACCGCTTGGACCATGCTGATCGGTGGCGCGATCATCGGTTGGGCCGGTGCCTGGCGAGCGAAGGCGATGGCTTCCAGCGATGGGAGCTGCGGAGCGTGCCCGCCGAGCAGCAGTGCCCCGGTCCACCGGGTGTCGGCCAGTGACTTGGCGACCAGGAGGTCGACGTCGGTGAACCGGGCGCCGGTGAAATCGGCCCCGGTGAGGTCGGTGTCGGTGAGGTCGACGTCCGTCCACCGGGAGCGGAGCGCGGTGATGTCGGCGAGTATGGCGCCGGCTAGGCAGGCGTGGTGGAGCTCGGCCCTGGACAGGGTTGCTCCGGTCAGATCGGCACCGGTGAGGTCAGTGCCGCGCAGGCGGCTGTCGGCGAGGTTGGCGCCGCGCAGGTCGGCGCCGCGCAGATCCTGCTCCGAGAGGTCCTGGCCGGAAAGGTCCTGACGGGCCAGCTGGGCGTGGCTCAGTCGGGCCGGCCGCTTCAGCCGGGTCTCGGTCACCCGGGCGAGCACCACCGCGTTCGTCCTGGCCAGCTCGGTCGCCGAGAGGTGACTGAGGAGCACGCTGGGTAGCTCGGATGCGACGTCCGCGTCGAGCAGGTCAACGAGGAAATCGGCAGTCTGCGCGGAGAGGGTCGCCTGGCCGAGCAGCTGCATGGTCTGCGTGGGTGGCTGGCCGTGGTTGCGTTGGCGGGCGAACCGGTCGCGCCACCGTCGCTGCTGGTCCTGTGGCACGGGCCAGCGCCCCTGCTCCTTGTCCTCGCGCAGCATGGCCGCGGTGTGCTCAGCGACGAGGTACTCCATCACCGAAGCATGGATGAAGGAGAAGCGGCCGGCCGGGTCGCGGATCAGGAGGGTGCCCGAACCGAGCAGCTGGGCGGCGGTCGCCTCGTCGAATCCGCGCTGGTCGCCCATCGTGGCCAGCACGGCGACCGCTGTTTCCTCGAGCTGATCGGGGCCGATGGTGGGCTCGGTGCTTCGCCACAGGGCGAGTGCGAGCTTGGTGGCCGCCGCACGGCGCTGGGCGAAGGTCATCGACGGTGTTTCCTCGGCCTGCGCGGCTCGGCGGGTCTCGTACTCCAACCAGGCCTGCACGATTTCCCGGTAGAGCTGCGCGCGGGTGACATCGCCCTGCCCACGCAGGGCCGCGCGCAGCCGTTTCGTGCCGAGACCGACGATGAACGAGAGCATCCGGGGATTGGCCGCAAGCTCGGCCAGGCTTTCGAGTTCCGCCAGCAGGTCGAGGGTCTGTCGGGCGTCTGCCCTGGCCAGTCGGTCCAGCTCGGCGTCGGACGGGCGGCTCTTGGCTGCCGAGGAGTGTTCGGCACGGTAACGCTGGATGAGGAAGTGCTCGATCTGCTCCTGGGTGAACCCCTCCATGCGGGCCAGTCGGCTGCCGGTGATCCGCTCGACGCTGCTGCCCAACGCCGTCCGGGCACCCTGATCGGACAGGAAGTGCTCGCTGCGACTGGTCACGACGACCTTCGCGTTGCCTTCGGCGGCGTTGAGCAGGGTGGCCAGATGCTCGGCGGCGCGGGCATAGCTGATCCGGACGGCCAGCTCGTCATAACCGTCGAACAGCAACGCGATGCGGCCCTGCCGGAGCAGGTAATGAAAGGCGTCGAGATCGAAGCGGACCTCGTCGGCGCCGGCGAGGTGGGAGGCGACCAGCTGGTCGAGGTTGTGGGTCTTGTCGAGATCGCGCAGCTCGAGCAGCATCGGCGTCAGATGGGGAAGCCGGTCGGGCAGAACCCGGGCCAGTTCGTGCATCAGGAAGGTCTTGCCTCGGCCCGCATTGCCGAGCAGCAGGGCGAACCTGGGCCCGTCGATGCTCAGCCAGCTGAGCACCTCGTCCAGCGCGTCGTCGGTGGTGGGCGGCTGCAGACCGTCCGTGTCGAGCGCCCGCCGGGGAGCGCCGATCCGGGTCATTCGCTGGCGCACATACAGGGCCGGTGGGTAGAGCCGGTCGCGTTTGAGCACGTCCGTCTGCCGGGCGACGTACTCGCGCAGGTCCATGAGCATCTCGTACTCGATCAGACTCTGGACCGCCATGCTCAGGCCGGCCGCGTGGCGGCGCAGCGCCTCGTCGGCGACCTGGTTGCCTGGGCAGACGACAAGAATCCACGGCCCGGTCGGATCGGCCGGGCCGGCCGGGTAGCGGTGGCGGACCGATTTCGCGATCTCGTTGAGGGTGCCCGTGCTGATCTGCTGTTCACCGGACAGAACGACGCCCTTGACGGTGCGCCCAACCGGGTCGCGTTCCTGAATCCACAGATGCGCCGGGCTCTGTGCATCTGCCGGTATCAGCTGCACCTGTGCCCGGGGAAACCGGAGCCGGGTAATTTCCTCCAGCCTGACCATCGGTGCGTGACGTCCCGCTGCGTCGCCCCGCCGGATTCCGTCCCCGAGTTCGGTATCGAACCTGGGTCCGACCAGGTGGGACACGTCGGGCAGGGCCGCCCCAGACCGGTTCGTCGTGCTCTGTGGTCCCGTTGCCTCATGCCCTGCCGTGATGTCGGCATTTCCCAGGCTGTCCTTCCTGGACGGGCCTGGAAAGGGCGGTGCAGGCAAATCCGGGGAGCGGGGCGCGGGCGGGCCTGGGTAGAGGGGCTCGGAGCGGGGCCTGCGGTGGCCGTCGAGGGTTGCGTGGATCTCGCTGCGCAACCGGCTGATGGCCTCGTCTCGGGTCAGGCCGGCGAGGTCGATGTACTGAAGCGGGCGGAGCAGGCCGTCGGGGGTGCAGTCGTCCACCCGTACCGGTAGCAGCCGCCGCTCGGTTCCCTGCGGGTCCTGCTGCCAGGCGGACCACAGCGGCGCCAGCGACGTGCCTGGGGAGGCGTCCGGCGATGACTGCGCCACGAACGCCTGTGACAGCACGACGACGACGCGCTTCGCCCGCCTCATCGCCCCGTCCATCCGTTGGACGACATTCGTGCCGGCGACGTTCTCCCACTCGTCCAGGAACACGTCGAACATGCCACCCGGCTGGGACGCTCCGTCCTCCGAGACAGGGTTTTCCGACGCGGTGTCGTTTGGGGTGGAGCCGGGCTGAGCGGAGGTGCCCGAGGCGCTCTGGATGGGCGGGCGTACGAATGTCCGCAGGGTCCAGGCGATCCAGGCGGCCCATTGTCGGTCGTCGGCATTGTCGGCGTAGCAGACGAGAAAGTCGTGATGACGCAGTGCCCCCGGATCGTCCCGCACGGTCTGAAGCGTGCCACATTCTGGTCCTGCCCGGTTGTCATGGTCGGCTCAGTGCTGCTGTGCAGCGCGGCAGGGCACATGGTGGCGACGGGCAGCGTAACGTTTGCCCAGGTCAGGTAATCGTCATCACAGACTGGCCGGTGAGCAGTGGGCGACGGTGCTGCTCGCGGTGCGGGTGCTGCTCGCGGTGACGGCAGTGACGGTGCTGCTCGCGGTGACGGTGGTGATCGTGGTGGTGGCGTGGCAGCGGCGGAACGGTCGGAGGTGGCCTGATGGGCGGGCGGCGGGCAGTGTCGGGGGCTTTGCTGTTCTGTCCGGCGGATCGGCCGGAGCGGTATGCGCGGGCGGCGGCGGTGGCCGATCTCGTGGTGCTCGACCTGGAGGACGGGGTGGCGCCGCAGAACCGGGCGCGGGCTCGGGCGGCGTTGGTGAAGGCCGCGCCGGAGCTGGATCCGGACCGGACCGTGGTGCGGGTCAATCCGGCGACCAGCGCCGCGTTCGCCGCCGACCTCGCCGCGCTCGACCGCACCGGGCTGCGGATGTGCATGCTTGCCAAGACCGAGTCGGCCGACCAGCCGGCGCGGCTCGGGCCGTCGCGTACGGTGATCGCCCTGTGCGAGACGCCGGCGGGGGTGTTGGCGGCGCCGGCGATTGCCGAGGTGCCGAACGTGGTGGCGTTGATGTGGGGTGCCGAGGATCTGCTCGCCGCGCTCGGTGGGCGCTCCAGCCGGCATCCCGACGGGCGCTACCGGGACGTCGCCCGGCACGCGGCGTGCACCGTTCTGCTGGCCGCCGCCGCCTGTGGGCGGGCCGCGATCGACGCCGTCTACCTGGACATCCCGGACCTGGACGGACTGGCCGCCGAGGCACGGGACGCGGCGGCGATCGGGTTCGCGGCGAAGGCGTGCATCCATCCGAGCCAGGTGCCGGTGGTGCGCGACGCGTTCCGGCCGAGCAGGGAGGACCTGGCCTGGGCCGACCGGGTGCTGCGCGCGGCCGAGCGGGCCGGCGGCGGCGTGTTCACCTTCGAGGGCAAGATGATCGACGCGCCCGTCCTGCGGCACGCCGAACATCTCCTGCGCGCCGCCGACATCGAACCGCCCACCGGCGAGTTCCCCGTCATCCCCTGACGTTACTTCTGGTAGCAGTTTTCCCCGACATGTGGGTGTGCGTGATGCACACGGGTCGTCGTGGGGGCATTCGAGTCCGAGGAGGTGGTGTTTGGTCACGGTGGCGAGGATGGTGGGGCCATGGCTGGCGTGACGGACAGGGCGGCCGCGGACGACGACCAGTACCGCGAACCGGGCGGGGGCGCTGACCTCGGTCACGGTGGCCTCGGCAGCAGCGGTGGCCTCGGCAGGGGCAATGGCGGCGGTAGCAGCGGTGGCCTCGGTAGCAGCAAGGGCGGCGGTAGCAGCAGTGTCGGCGCTGGCCGCGGTGAGGACGCGGGGCTGCGGGTGTCGGAGCCGAAGCAGTGGGCGGCGGGGGTGCCGGGGGTGGGGCACGCGCTGGCGCAGTCGCTGTCGCGGATGGGGACCCGGCGCTCGGTGCGGACGTTGCGGCTGGTCAACCAGGATCACGGGTTCGACTGCCCGGGATGTGCCTGGCCGGAGCCGCCGCCGGGGGAACGGTCGGCGGCCGAGTTCTGCGAGAACGGCGCGAAGGCGGTGGCCGAGGAGGCGACCCGCGCGCGGGTGACCAGGGAGTTCTTCGCCGAGCACAGCCTGGCCGACCTTGCCGGGCGCACGGGGCACTGGCTCGGCAGCCGGGGGCGGCTCGTCGAACCGATGTACCGCCCGCCGGATGCCGACCACTACCGTCCGATCGGCTGGGACGATGCGTTCGCGTTGATCGCCGAAGAACTGGCGGCGCTCGACAGTCCGGACGAGGTGGCCTTCTACACGTCCGGGCGCACGAGCAACGAGGCCGCGTTCGTCTATCAGCTGTTCGCCCGGGTGCTGGGCACGAACAACCTGCCGGACTGCTCGAACATGTGCCATGAGTCGTCCGGCACCGCGCTGACCTCGACGATCGGCATCGGCAAGGGGTCGGTGACGCTCGCCGACCTGGAGGCGGCGGATCTGGTGCTCGTCGTCGGGCAGAACCCGGGGACGAACCATCCGCGGATGCTCAGTTCGCTGGAGAAGGTCAAGCGCCGCGGCGGGCAGATCGTCGCGGTGAATCCGTTGCCGGAGGCGGCGCTGCTGCGCTTTCGCAATCCGCAGAACGCGCGGGGGATTGTCGGGCGTGGCACGGCGCTGGCCGACCAGTTCCTGCAGATCCGCCTCGGCGGGGATCTCGCGCTGTTCCAGGCGCTCGGCCGCCGGCTGCTCGCCGCCGAGGACGCGGCCCCCGGCACCGTTCTCGACCACGATTTCATCGCCCGGCACACCACCGGCTTCGACGCCTACGCCAGGCATGTGCGCGGCGGCACCCCGTCGGGCGGGGCCCTGTCCGGCGATGTCCCGTCCGGCAGTGCGCCGTCGGACGTTGGGCCGTCGGGCGTTGGGCTGTCGGGCGTCGGGCCGTCGGACGACCTGCCGTCCGGTGCGCTGTCGGCGGACGAGATCGCCGTGGCGACCGGTCTGACCAGCGCGGAGATCGACGAGCTGGCGGGGCGGTTGCTGGCGGCGAAACGGGTGGTCGTGTGCTGGGCGATGGGGCTCACCCAGCATGCGGGGGCGGTCGCGACCATTCAGGAACTCGTCAACGTGCTGCTGTTGCAGGGCAACATCGGCCGGCCGGGGGCGGGGGTGTGCCCGGTGCGGGGGCATTCCAACGTCCAAGGGGATCGGACGATGGGAATCTGGGAGCGGCCCACGGCCGGGTTTCTTGACGCGCTCGGTGCCGAGTTCGGTTTTGCGCCGCCGCGGCGGCATGGATTGGACGTCGTCGACACGATCCGCGCCATGCGCGACGGGCGGGTGCGGGTGTTCGTCGGGATGGGCGGGAACTTCGTCGCGGCCACCCCGGATTCGGCCGTCACCGAGGCGGCCATGCGGTCCTGCCGGTTGACCGTCCAGGTCTCCACCACGCTGAACCGTTCGCACGCGGTCACCGGGCGGGCAGCGCTGATCCTGCCGACGCTGGGACGCACCGAGGTGGACGTCCAGGTCGGCGGCCCGCAGCAGGTCACCGTCGAGGATTCGATGGGGATGGTGCATGCCTCCCGCGGGCGGCTCACCCCGGCCGGTCCCGAGCTGCGTTCCGAGGTCGCGATCGTCTGCGGCATGGCCGAAGCCACCCTCGCCGCGGCGGTGGACTGGGCGGGGCTGGCCGGGGACTATGCGCGGATCCGCGAGCACATCTCGCGGGTGGTGCCGGGGTTCGAGGACTTCGAGACGCGGCTGGCCGAGCCGGGTGGCTTCGCGCTGCCGCATCCGCCGCGCGACAGCCGGACGTTCCCGACGCCGACCGGGCGGGCCGCGTTCACCGTCAACACCGCCGAGCCGCTCACGGTGCCGCCGGGACATCTGCTGCTGCAGACCATCCGATCCCATGATCAGTACAACACGACCATCTACGGTCTGGACGACCGTTACCGCGGGGTGCGAGGTGGACGGCGGGTCGTCCTCGTCCACCCGGACGATCTGGCGGCGCTCGGTGTCGCCGACGGCACACACGTCGACCTGGTCAGCGTGTGGACGGACGGGTCGACGCGGCGGGCGGAGAACTTCCGCGCGGTGTCCTACCCGACGGCGCACGGCTGCGCTGCCGCCTACTTCCCGGAGACGAACGTCCTGGTCCCGTTGGACGCGACGGCGGAACGCAGCAACACCCCGACGTCGAAGTCGCTGGTCGTCCGGCTGGAACCGACCGGGAGGGAACCGGGTGGGGCGCGCCAGTGATCGGCGGCGGGTGACCCGGGTGCGGGCGGGCGTCGCGACGGCGGTCCGGCCGGACACGGTGGTCGGCGAGGAGCCGTTGGAGATCCGCGTCGGTGGACGCTCGCTTGCGGTCACGATGCGCACGCCGGGCGACGACATGGACCTCGCGCTCGGCTTTCTGCTCGGCGAGGGGCTGATCGCCACCGGCGCGGACGTCGCCGCCATGCGCTACTGCGTCTCTCGCCAGGACGTCTCCCGACCGGCCGGCCTGGGGCTGACAGCCGCCGGCAGGAACGGGAACGGGAGCGGCGACGGTGCGGTGGACGAGGACGGGCGGCCGACCTACAACGTCCTGGATGTGACGCTTGCTCCCGGGGTGCCGGCGCCGGACGTCGACGCCGCCCGCACCTTCTACACATCCAGTTCCTGTGGGTTGTGCGGAAAGGCGAGCATTGACGCGGTCCGGGTGCGGGGACGGTACGAGGTCGCGGACGATCCGCTGCGGGTCGCACCGGATGTGGTCACCGGGCTGCCGCCGGCGCTGCGGGCGGCGCAGCGGCTGTTCGACACCACCGGCGGGCTGCATGCGGCGGGCCTGGCCGGGGCGGACGGCGTGCCATGGGTGGTGCGGGAGGACGTGGGGCGGCACAACGCCGTCGACAAGGTCGTCGGCGCGGCGGCGCGGGCGGGACGGATCCCGCTGACCGGGCAGATCCTGGTGGTCAGTGGGCGGGCGTCGTTCGAACTGGTGCAGAAGGCGCTGCTCGCGGGGGTGCCGATGCTTGCCGCGGTGTCCGCGCCGTCCACCCTTGCCGTTGACCTCGCCGAGGAGGCGGGGATGACGCTGGCCGGGTTCGTCCGCGGCGACACGATGAATCTCTACAGCGGCGCCCACCGGATCGCCTGCCGCTGAGGCACCCGGGTCCGGGCGGCCCGGGCCGCGCCGCCGGCCGCTGGGTCACCGGGGGCCGACCACGTCCGTGGTGGATTTCTCGTGTCCGGACGGGGGAACGAAGACCGGATGACGTCCCGCCGGAAGACGTCCCGTTCGGGCGTCCGACCAGGGGAGACACCACCGGAAAGGAGTGACTGGTGACGGTCACCCACGAGGTCGAGCATGCCTTTGCCGTCGATGAGACGTTCCGCCTCCCGGCCTTCGACGCCGTCGAGGGCGTCGCGTCCGTCGGCGCGCCGCAGGAGCGGGAGCTGCACGCCGTCTACTACGACACCGACGACCTGCGCCTGGCTCGTAACCAGATGACCCTGCGCCGCCGGGAGGGCGGCGACGATGCCGGCTGGCACCTGAAGCTGCCCACTGCCGACGGCGCCCGGGACGAGATCGGCCGGCCGCTGGACACCCCGTCACCGGTGGAGGTGAGTGTCGGGGGAGTGGCCCCGGCGGATGTGTCGCGGGTGCCGGATGATCTCTCGGATCTGGTCGCGGTGTGGGTGCGGGGGGCGCCGCTGCGGCCGGTGGCGCAGATCAGCACGACCCGGCGGACGTGGCGACTGCGCGATGCCGCTGGGCACGACCTGCTCGAGGTCGCCGATGACCATGTTCGGGCCCGAACAATGGGGCACCCGACGGTGGCCGGTGGGCGGGTCGTCGTCTCGCGGTGGCGGGAGATCGAGGTCGAGGTGATCGACCCGGCGGGAGAACGGCTGCTGGCCACCACCGACGACCTGCTGCGTGATGCGGGCGCCCGGACGGCGGTGGGCTCGTCCAAACTGCGCCGCGCCCTCGCCGTCGACGTGGGGCCGTCCGACCTCGACCGTCTCGTCGCCGTCGCCGTCACCAGTACCGGTACTGCCGCCGGCACCGGTACCGGCACTGTCACCGACGCCGGCAGCAGCGGAGCCGCTCGCGGTAAGGCGGGCCGGGCCGAGGTGAGCGCTGGTGCGGTGGTGCACGACTATCTGGCCCGCCATGCGGCGGCGCTGCTCGCCGCCGACCCGGCGGTGCGGATGGGCGCTCCCGAATCCGTCCATGACCTGCGGGTTGCGGCCCGTCGGCTGCGCAGCACCATCCAGACGTTCCGGCCGCTGTTCGATCGTGAGCAGGCCGCGCGGATCGAGGCCGGACTGCGGGAGATCGGTGAGGTGCTGGGTCGGCCCCGTGACGCCGAGGTGCAGTACGCCCGGCTGCGGCGCGCACTCGACGCCCAACCCACGGAGCAGGTGCTCGGGCCGGTCGTGGCCCGGGTCCAGGAAACGCTGCTCGGTGAGGTGCTGCGGGGGCGGACCGAGGCACTTGACCTTCTGCGTAGCGACCGCTACTTCGCGTTCGTCGACGAACTACTCACCTTCGTCGCCGGTGTCGGCGCCGATCAGGTCGCGGCTGGCAGCGATGCCGATGCCGATGCCGGGGCCGGGGCCGGTAGGGCTGGTGAGACTGGCGGAGCCGGATCGGGCGGCGGGACGGGGCCGGCGGCCCTTGCGCGCCGGCCCGCTCGGCGGGTGCTGCCGAGGATGGTGCGCCGCGCCGACCGCCGGCTCACGCGCCGCGTGCGCATCGCCCGCTCCGCGCCGCCCGGAGTCGAGCGCGACGTCGCCTACCATCGCGCCCGCAAGTCCGCGAAACGGCTGCGGTATGCCTGCGAGCTGATGACGCCACTGGTCGGCCGGGACGCCGGGCGGCTCGCGAAGCGGGCCCGGCGGGTGCAGGAGCAGCTCGGCGCGCACCAGGACACGGTCATCGCCGTGGAACGGCTGCGTGCTCTGGCCGTGGCCTCGAACCTCGCCGGTGAGTCGTCGTTCACCTACGGCCTGCTCACCGGCCAGGAGCACACCCGGGCCGCCGAGTTGCGCCGCGAGATGGCCCGGACCTGGAAGAAGAAGATGTCCCGGCCGCCCGGTCTGCGCCGCTGGCTGCGTTCCTGACTGCCACCTGCCACCTGCCACCTGCCGCGCTGGCCGGCTCGCCCGCGGCCGGTCCGGCCCCGCTGACCGGGCCGGCCTCCGACCGACCAGCCGGCCTCCGACCGGCCGGTTTGGGCCGGACCGTGCGGTGGCCACGGAGCCTGCCGTTTCGAGTCCGGATGTCCCGGTGCCTGCGGACGTTCGACGCATGGTGTGGGCCGCGCCACGGATGTCCACTGGGTTACGGACATGCGACGGTCCTGTGCCGTCGTCCATGCCCACGTCGACGGAGCGTTGCGGCGAGGCAAGGGTGGAGGACGCGGTCATGCGAGCTCTGGTGGTGTACGGGATGCGGTGCGGGGGAGCGGACGAGCTGGCTCGCACGATCGGCACCGCCCTGGCCGGACGCGGGGTGGCGGCCGATCTGCGCCCGGCTCGGCGGGTTGCCGAGTTCGACGGCTACGACGCGGTGGTCGCGGCTGGCGTGGTGCGCGCCGGACGCTGGTCCGGTGATCTCCGTCGCCTGATCCGCAATCGGCGGGACACCTTGGCCGAGCTGCCAGTCTGGTTGGTGGCGGCGGAGCCCGGCCTCGGCTCCGATGCCGGAGCTGACGCCGGCTCTGGCTCCGGCTCCGCACCTGCGCCGATCGCCCAGCTCGCCGCGCTGGCCAGCCTGATCGGCGCTCGAGGTGCGTTGACCGTCGGTCTGCAGCTGTCCGCATCCATGCTTCATCCCCGCACGGCTGTGTCCGCAATGTCGGGCGCGCCCACACCGGCGGAAGCGCTGGCCGGACTGGTCGAGGCGGTTGCCGCGCTGGGAGCCACCTCGCCGGTCCGGCTCCTGCACGCCGTTCCCGCCTGGGGGCCGGGTGCCACCCGTCGCGGCCTCGCTGGATCCACCCACGAGCGGCGGTCACGTGCCGGCCGGCCGGCCTCCCACCTGCGACTGGTCACCGCGGACGGGGTCGCGCCGCATTTCCTGACGCCGCGTGAGCCCACTCCGGACGGCACGACCAGCGTGACCGGATGAGCCCGGTTGATCGAGTATCCGAACCCGAGCGTACGCCGAGGGTAACTGGACAATGCGGGCGGTGACCGGAAAAGGTTCGACACTCTCTCCCGTGAAACTTACCCAGCTAAGTGTCATCTATTGGCACTGATTCACGCTGGGTGACCTGCCGGAGCTCATGTCCTGCGTCGCCTGTCGCCTTTCGCTTATCTGTGCAAACTTGTTGTGGTGTTTATGTTGCGCTATGGCATGCGGCTGATGTCCGTGGCGGGAATTATCGGCGGACTGCAAAAAATGGGTGGCGGATAGTCACCGCGATGCTCTGTGTGGCCCCGTCGTCGCCAGGTCATCATTCTCACAGCCGAAAACTCCATCCTATCGGGTGGCGCGGACACTTTTACGTGCTGTCACCAGAGCCGATTTCGACTGCCTTGACAGAGGGGGTTGGCCGGCCCTCTGTGGCCGGCCGTGGGAGCTCCTGGCCGCGAGAGGTCGGGGCTGTGGACGTCGGGGCTGTGAGGGTCGGGGCTGTGAGGGTCGGGGCTGTGGGGGGCGATGAGGGTGGGGCCGGTGCGTTTGGGGTGGACACGGGTGAACCTGTTGCGGCGCGGGAAGCGGCTGTTCTGCCGGCTGCCAGGGGTTTACAGTCCGTGGGGTGGCTGCTGGTGGCGAGGTCGTTGCTGAGAGGGGTGACGGTGTTGCTGCGGCCGGAGCTCGTTGACGGCGAGGTAAGCGTGCGGGCGGGCCGCGAGGATGAGGTGGAGGCGCTGCTGGCGATTCTGGCCGAGCCGTCGGTCACCGCCTGGTGGGGAACGCCGCCGGCGGTCGAAAATCTTCGCCGGGATCTGCTGGCCGACCGGGATCCGGTGACCGATGCCGACCCGGTACTGCTCGTCGTAACCGTCGCGGGCGTGGTGGCCGGCGGCATTCAGTATGACGAGGACAACGACCCGCAGTATCGGCAGGCCAGTATCGACGTCTTTCTCGGCAGTGCTTTCCAGGGCCGTGGTCTAGGCACTCGGGCGGTCACCTTGGTGGCTCGGTTCCTGTTCGAGGATCGCGGCCATCATCGGGTCACCATCGACCCGGCGGCCGCCAACGCTCCGGCCATCCGGAGCTATACGAAGGTGGGTTTTCGGCCGGTCGGAATCATGCGGGAGTATGAACTCGGGCCGGACGGCGTCCGGCGTGACGGGCTGCTCATGGATCTGCTGCGTACGGATCTGGCCGGCGGTCGCCATATCGGGCGGTGATCACCCGGGAGAGGGCTCCGGGTGGAAGTCAGCCCGCCGATGTCGCGTCTCGCGGGGTCACCGGTGGGGCGGCCAGCCGAGGCGGGAGAACGGTTCGGCCTGTTGGTGGAGGCGCACGATCTCCCTGGTGTAGGGCAGGGTACGGGCGGGGAGCTCGTCGAGTGGATACCAGCGCAGCTCGGCGCAACGGTCGGGCTCGCGGATGGTCGGTTCACCGGTGAAACGTCGCACGGTGAAGCCGAAACCGATCCTCGGCTCATGGTCCGGTGGCAGGGCGTGGGTGACGCCGGCAAAGGCGACGTCCGTGGCGTCGACCGTGAGGCCGATTTCCTCGTCCAGTTCGCGGACCACGGTGGACACGACGTCCTCGGCGGGTTCCACCCGCCCACTGGGCAGTGCCCACCAGCCGGCCCCGTAGATCTCGCCGGCGCGCAGGGTGAGCAGCACGTGACTTTCGCGTAGCACCAGCACCAGCACGTCCACCGGGGTTCTGTGCTCGTCGCGCACCTGCACCGCAGCTCCTCCGCCCGCTCGGGACCGTCCGATGACGCTATCGCGGTGCCGTGGTGCGCCGTCGCCGTCGTCTTGCTGCCAGGGTCGCCGCTGTCGGCACTGCCGCGGCCGGGTGGGAGCGGGTAAAGCGGTACCGAAGTATGCGGAGCCGGAGTATGTAAGCATTGTCACGCCGCGGCGATCGGCGGTGTGGTTTGTTGTTGTGCGGGTGGATTCATGACCGCCGAAAGAATGCTGCGGGTCTGCGGGCTGGCGTGGCGATGGCGATTCAGTGAACACTCGTGGAACTTCTTGGTGTTTCCGGGTAGTGATTGTGCGGGCGATGCGGTGGAGGTATTGCGGCGGATGTTCCCTCGGGGGTCGGCGGGATATCAAGAGAAATGCGGTTTGGTAACGTGCGTTGCCCCCGCAGGGGTGAGGGTTTCGCCCTGGTGTGGTTCCACCAGTCTGGCCCGTCGAAACCGGTCCTCGGCGGGGTCTGTTCAGTCATCGACCGCGCAGGGGGACCTGTGTTTTCTCGACCTGTGTTCTCCGGGCCTGGCCGGCCAGCTCGGCGGGTGGTGCGCCGCCGCCGTGCCGTTGCCGTGCCGTTCACACCGCTCGCGACGACCGCTGCGATCGTGCTGCTGGCCTCGGTGCTGCTGGGCGGATGTTCGTCCACGGATTCGGCGTCGGCAGTGGTGTGCGTGTCTCCCGGGGTGAGCGACCGGCAGGTCGACCTCGGGGTGATCTATCCCCAGACCGGGCCGGCGTCCGGGATCTTCGGGGCGGTCCGGGCCGGGGTCGACGCGCGGCTGGGTGCGGCCAACGCGGCCGGTGGCATCCACGGGCGCAAGGTCGTCTACCAGTGGCGCGACGATCAGGGCACGCCACAGACGAACGTCGCTGCCGCGCATGACCTGGTCGAACAGCAGCACGTCTTCGGCGTGATCGGACTGTCGGTAGCCGGCCCGGCGAGCACCGCCTACCTCAGCCAGGCGGGCGTGCCGGTCACGGGTACGGCCTACGGCCAGTACGGGGCCAACGCCGTTGCGGTCGACACGCCGGGCCGGTTCGTCTACGAGCAGGGCGGGCGCCGCGCGGTGATCCTGCAGACCGCGCTGTCGCGGGCGGTGTCGAACAGCGCCGCGTCCTATGGGCGCAGTCTCGCCGCCGCCGGTGTGCAGGTGCTGGGCGCGATCACCTATACCGACGGGGTCGACGATCCGGCGGTCGTGGGCCGGCGCATTGCGCAGACCGGCGCGGACACGGTCATCGGCGTCCTCGCCCCCAGGGACCTCGTCACCGTCGTCGACGCGGTGCGGGGCGGTGGCTACCCGCTGAAGGCCGTGCTCTCCGCAAGCGGCTACGATCACCAGCTGCTGCGCACGGTCGGACCGCGGATGGCCGGGATCAGCATCCCGGTGTTCTACCGGCCGTTCGAACTCGGTGGCCGCGGCGTCCAGGCCTACGTCGACGCGATGCGCCGGTACGCGCCGCAGGTCGCCGAGCCGGAACAGGACATGGCTGTCGCCGCCTACATCAGCACGGACATGTTTCTGCGCGGGCTGGCACTCGCCGGCCCCTGCCCGACCCGGTCCGGCTTCCAGATCGCGCTGCGCACGCTGAACAGCTACGACGCCGACGGCCTGATCAGCCCGATCAGCCTGCGCTCCGCGGCCGGTCAGACCAGCGCCTGCTACTCGTTCGTCCAGGCCAACGCCGCCGGCAACGGCTTCGTCGTCGTGGAACCCAACCTGTGCGGGCGGGAGCTGACCTGACGATCCACCGGGCAATGTGATCGGATGGATCATCTTGGTTATTCTGCTCATGAGGGTTTTGTCGCTCGTCTAACGTGCTTCCGTACCGGGGGGACACGGAGGCGCAATGGACGGCGGCCATGATGCCGCGCACCTGGCACGTCTGCTGCAGCGGGTGACCGACCATGCCGTCGGTTACCTCACCAGCACGGCGCACGGTTCGACCGCTGTCGAAGCGAGCGCCGTCGACCTGCGTGCGGCGCTGGGCGGCGACCTGCCCGCGGTCGGTGTAGACCCGGCCGAACTGCTGGAACGCTTCGTCACCGCGGCCGAACCCGGCCTGGCCCGCTCGACGTCCGGGCGGTACTTCGGGTTCGTCACCGGCGGCGCGTTCCCGGTGGCGGTCGCGACCGAATGACTGACGTCGGTGTGGGACCAGACCCCGGTGCTGCACGTGTCCAGCCCGGCGGCGGCGGTGGTGGAGGAGATCGTCGCCGGCTGGCTTGTGCGTCTGTTCGGCCTGCCCGCGACGACGTCGGTCGGTCTCACCTCCGGCTGTGCCACGGCGAACCTGGTGGCCCTTGCCGCCGCCCGCCACCAGGTGCTCACCGCCGCCGGCTGGGATCCCGACCGCCAGGGGCTCATCGGCGCGCCGGCACCGCGGATCCTGGTCAGCCGCGGTTGTCACGTCACCGTGCCCCGGGCGCTGCGGGTGCTCGGTCTCGGCGGGCAGATCCATCCCGTTGACACCGACACCCAGGGCCGGATGCGCCTCGACCGGCTCGCCGAGGTGTTGGCGGCCACCACCGGTCCGCTGGTCGTCTGCGCCCAGGTCGGCACGGTGGACACCGGTGCGGTCGACGCGGTTGCCGAGATCGGCGCGCTGACCCACGCCCACGGCGGGTGGCTGCACGTCGACGCCGCGTTCGGCATGTGGGCTGCCGCCAGCCCGCGGCTGCGCGCCGCCGTCCCCGGGCTCGCCGGCCTGGCCGCGGCGGACTCCTGGGCCACCGACGCGCACAAGTGGCTTAACGTCCCCTACGACTGCGGTGTCGTGCTGTGCCGTCACCCCGACGCCCACCGCGCCGCGGTCCGCGCCCAGGCCGACTACCTCTCCCTCTCCCCACCCTCCGCCACCGTCCCGGCCGCCGATCGGCCGACGGATGCGGGGCCGGTCGATCCGCTGCCGGCCGAGCGGCATCCGGCCGAGTACACCCTGGAGATGTCCCGGCGGGCCAGGGCTCTCGTGCTGTGGGCGACCTTGCGTCACCTCGGCACGGACGGGGTGACCGACCTCGTCGAACGCTGCTGTGCCCTGGCCGCCCGGATGGCCACCCGGCTCGCCGGGGTCGATGGCGCCACCGTGGTCGGCGAGGTCGTCCTGAACCAGGTCCTGGTCCGCTTCACCCCGCCGCATCCCGGCGTCGACCCGATGGCCGGCCACCCGGACCGTCCAGCCGGCCCAGCGGCCTCGGTGCAGATGGGGGACTCGGCGAACTCGGTTGGCGATGCGCACACCGCGGCGGTCGTGGCTGCCTTCCAGCGCAGTGGGGTCGGCTGGGCGAGCCCGACCCGTTGGCAGGGGCGCACAATGCTGCGACTGTCGGTCTGCAACTGGCAGACGGACGAGGCCGACGTCGACGCCGCCGTGGCGGCCTTGGTCGATGCCCACCAACGTCTCGCCGCCGGCTTCCCCGCTGCTCGTGCCATCACCGTTCCCGCGCCGGCCGGCGAGCCACCACCGACGGTCGTGCTCCGGATGGTCTCCGCGGTGCCGGTGGTGCCGGCGGTGCCGCCGCGGCCGGCGTCGGACGAGGCGGACCGCGTCCTGAACAACCCGGTGCCGGAAACCCTCATCCCGGAAGGCAGTGCATGACGACCACGGAGTACCTGCGTTCCGGACCCACCGACCTCGAGGCCGTGGTCGAGACGCTCTGCATCGCCTTCGACACCGACCCGTTGCTGACGTGGAACTTCCCGCGGGACATGGCGAACCGGGCCGTCCACGTGGCCGGGTTCTTCCGGGTGACCGTCCAGATGATCCTCGATCATGGCGGTACGGTGGCCACGACACCGAACCACGAGGCGCTCGGTGTGTGGTCGCCACCCGGCGAGCCCGCGCTCGGCGAGACCGACGAGCTGCGGTTCGCCGAGGCCCTCCTGGCTGCCTGCGGCGAGGGCGGCGAGCGGGCAGTGGCGATCATGGCTGCGCTGGCGGCAGCCCACCCGAGCGACCTTCCGCCGCACTACCACGTGATGTTCGCCGCGGTGCGGCCCGAGTTCCAGTTCCGGGGGCACTCCGGCGCCATAGGCCACCACCTAGCCCTGACCGCGAATGCCGAGGGCGCCGGGGTGTATGCCGAGGCGTCGAACCTGCACACCCTCGAGGTGTGGCGTCGCCTCGGGCTGCGCCGCCGGGGAGCAGAGATCATCCTGCCGGACGGCGGCCCCACGCTGTATCCGATCTGGGGCGACCCCGGCACCTGGTCCCTGGCCGGCACCCGCCCCACCGCCCGCCGGCCCCCGCCGTCCGGCCGCGAGTGCGCTGCCCGCGAATGTTCACGGGCAGCGCGCTGGTAGCTGTCTGGGCTGTGGCTGTGGCTGTGGCTGTGGCTGGCTGGCCGGGCTGTCGCTGGCTGGCGCCCACTGCCGCCTGTTGGCACTCTCCGGTGTTGACCGGGTACCCTCCGTGTCCTCATGGCCCCGCGGGGCTGGTTTCGACGGCCGATCTCGCCGCCGTCACGGGCTGTTGGCGGCGTCGGCGGGCCTGGCGGGGCGGATGGGTCCTTCTGTAGGGATGAAACAGACAAAATTTCGATCTTATCCCTATAGAAGCACCACGTTGATCGACACGCCCGGGATTGTCTCGACCCGACGAGCCAATCTGATCACGGTGCGTCACGCTGGTCACCGGGTGCGGGTCGCCGGTGCCGGGTGGCTGCCTCCGGCCCCGGAGGATGCGCCCGCAGTCACCCCGGCGTCCCGGCATCCCGGCACCCCGGCCACAACCGGAAACGTTCATGGACGGCGCATTGGCCGCGGCATTCTCTGGATCAGGAGATCTGCCCCGGTCGGGGGGTGATGGGACGGCCGGAGCCCTACGGGAGGCGGCTTAGCCTGCGCTGGAGATGCGGGGCGGAACGCTCGTGGGGGCATGATCGCCGGCCAGCATGGCGCTGCGCATCGCGGCGAGGAACCGGGCGGCAACAGTGCGGTTGGTGAACACGTCCCGATAGGGCAGGGGGAGGTTCGCCTCGCCGGTGTAGGCGGCGCGCACCGTACGGGTGAGCAGTGTTGCGTCGGCGCCGGGCTGTTCTTCCGCGGGGGTGCCCACCAAAGGCTCGCCCTCTGTGCCGGGCTGCACGCCCTGCGGGTGCGGTGCGCCTGGTGGGCGTCCGGCATGGGAGTAGGAGTAGGTGAGGGTGACGTGGATGCGGCCGTCCGCCGGGTCGGGGCCGGCGGCCGGCTCACAGGTGATCTGCCAGGTCACGCCCGGGTCGTCGCGGGTGACGGTCCACCGGACCTCGGCGGTGGTGTCCGGGCCGAGGCGCAGCACGTCGACGAAGCTCGCGCCCAGGGTCACCGGGCGGTCGGTCCGATCACCCTGGATGCGTTCGGTGACCGGGGACGCGGCGGCCCAGTTGTCCGGGGTGGTCATGAAAGTGTGCACCTGCGAGACGGGGAGGGGGATGGTGATGCTGACCTCGAGTACCGTCTCCAGCATCGAGAACCTCGCTTCCACGGCCGGTCAGCCACGCGCGACGAGGACATTCCAGGTCCACATCCCGATCGCACGGCCGTCGGCGGCGACGGTGAAACAGTAACGGCGAAAGTGCCGGGCAGACGATTTCATCGTGGTGTGGCGGTGGGTGTGTGGTGTCCCGATCCCGCCACTCCCAATGGAGCCATGTCGTTTTTCAATTGTCTCCCTCCTGATGGTCGGTGGTGTTATTTTTCCGATATGGACCACGCCTTGCATCATCTTCTCGAGCCGAGCGTGGAACATGACGTCGACCTGACGGTAACTGCCGGGTCGTGGCCGGAGGGTATTTCCGGCCACGCGCTGCTCATCGGACCCGCGCAGCCGACGGCGATCGATTTCATGTTTGCCGGGCCTGGTGTTCTCACTCATATCGACCTGGCGAGTCGGCACTGGCGCACCCGTCGGGTGGTCACTCCCGACCTGGCCATTCTCGCGGGGCTCAACGGGACGTTGCCCCCGGCGGAGGTGTCGTCGCTTATGGCCGCGTCGCGGCCGGCGCTGACGAATGTCGCGCCGCACTCCTTCGGTGATCGGCTGCTGCTCACGGGGCTGAGCCAGCGCCCGGTCGAGGTCGACCCGGCGACGTTCGCGTTCACCTCCTTTCTCGGTGGCGTCGGAGAATATCCGCAGGTGGTCGAGCATCCCCTGTGGCCGGGCGTGCGGACCGCCGCCCACCCCGTCGAGGACCTCGACGAGGGCTGCCTGTGGTGGTGCAACACCCACCTGCAGCCCCGGGGCACCTCCCGCACCGACGTGGAGGGGCCGCTGTGGGTGGTCCGCTGGGACGGCCACGGCGACATCGACACCTGGTACGTGCCCGGCGCGCACCTGGTGCAGGGCGTGCACGAGGTGACGGTCACCGAGGACTACGTCATCTTCACCGAGATCGGTTTCCAGCCCGAGCCGGGCAGCATCGCCGGGCGCAACCGCACCAGACCCCACCTGCCGTTCACCGACATCTACCTGGTCGCCAAACGCGATCTCACCCGGGAGAGGCGGGGCCGCGCCGTTCCCGTCACCCACGCGCGGGCGCCGCGGGAGTCGTTTCACCATTTCGCCGACTACCGGCAGGACGGCGACGACGTCACGCTCTACCTGGCACATTCCAACGGGTGGGATCTGAACTACTCGCTGCGCGACACCGACCGTGTCTGGCCCGCGGATGAGCCGATCGCGAAGGGATTGCGCGGATTCGTGTCTGCGCCGGTGGACGCGTCGCCGGTGGGCCGCTACGTCCTGGACGGGCGCACGGGAGAGGTCCGCGACAGCCGGCTTTTCCTCGACCCTGACCGGCACTGGGCCACTCTGCTCTACGGCCGGGACATGCGCGTCCCGGCGCTCGAACACGGCCGATACCTGTGGCAGGCCTACTGGGGTTGCGACCCGGGCATGCTCGTCAGCCAGGTCGTCGACCTCTATCGTGATCATCCGTATCGGTGCGTGCCGATCGAGCAGTTGCCCACCCAGGAGATACCGTCGTCTCTGGTCTGCCTCGATCTGGAAACGATGACACCGACCTGTGCCTGGTCGTTTCCCTCGGGTACCGCCGGAGAGTCGCCGGTGTACGTTCCCGACGCCGTCGGCGGCGGGCCCGGCTGGGTGGCGATCGTCGTCCACCACACCGACCGGACCGAACTGCAGCTTTTCGACGCGCTGTCCCTGGGATCCGGCCCGGTGGCCGTCGCCTCGGCGCCGGGGCTCAAACTGTCCGTCCAGTTCCACTCGCTCTACCTGCCGCACCTGCACCCGGCGGGTTCGGCGGGCGCACCGTACCGGCGGTCGTATTCCGATGACATCGGGAACGCCTGGCGGGAGATGCCGACGCCGGTGCGGGACGTCGTCGGCGCGGTTCTCGACCGGTTTTCCTGAAAATCATCCCGAACGCGTCGCCGGAACACGCCAACCCGCCCGCACGGAACGACCGACCCAAGCCCTGTCCATCATCCGGCACCGGGAGGAACACGCCGTGTACGACGTTATCGTGGTCGGAGCGCGATGCGCCGGGTCGCCCGTGGCGATGCTGCTGGCCCGGCGCGGATATCGGGTGCTGGTCGTCGACCGCGCGCAGTTTCCCAGCGACACGGTGTCAACCCATCTGATTCACCAGGCCGGGCTCGCCCGGCTGAAGGACTGGGGACTACTCGACCGTCTGCGGGCCACCGGCGTTCCGCCGCTGCGGCACATGTACTTCTCCAACGGTGATCTGGAGGTCGGGGGATTCGCGGACCCGATCGAGGGGATCACCGAGGTCTACTGCCCGCGGCGCACCGTTCTCGACGCGCTGCTCGTCGACGCGGCGCGCCAGGCGGGCGCCGAGGTCATCGAGCGGTGTGCCGTCGAGGACGTGCTGTTCACCGCGGACGGCCGCGCGGGTGGAATCCGGGCCAGGACGGCCGACGGCGTCGAACGGGAGTTCCAGGCCCGGTTCGTCGTCGGTGCCGACGGGGTGAACTCCACCGTTGCGGGAAAGGTCAGTGCCACCGTCTACCGAACCGTTCCGGCAGCCGGGTTCGTCTACTACTCCTACTTCTCCGGTCTCGACTGGGACTACCAGAACCGGACCCGGGACGAACAGCAGTTCGCGACCTGCCGGACCCACGACGGCCTGACGATGATCGTCGCCATGCGCAAGAAGGACGCCTACCGGCAGTTTCGGGCGGATGCCGAGGGCTCGTTCCAGGCCGTGATCGACCATGTGCGGCCCGATCTCGGCGCGGACCTGCGTTCCCACGGCCGCCGGGAGGAGTCGTTCCGCGCCCTGCAGTACGCGGACAACTTCTATCGTCAGTCGCATGGTCCGGGGTGGGCCCTCGTCGGCGATGCCGGCTATCACAAGGATCCGCTGACGGCCAGGGGCATCACGGACGCCTTCGTGTACGCGGAACTGCTCGCCGAACAGCTGCATCGTGGCCTGTCCGGCGCCGCCCCGATCGACGATGCCGTCGCCGACTACGCCCGGCACCGTGACCGCGACAGCGCTGGCGTGTTCACCATGACCGTCGCGCTGTCCGCCCTGACACTGCCCCCGTTGTTCACCGCCGTACTGGGCGCGCTCCGCCACAGCCCGCGGTTCCAGCGGCGGTTCTTCACGATGGCGGGCGGCGGATATCCGAGCGAGGAGTTCTTCGACCCGCGAAACCTCGCCGAACTCTACGAGGAGGTCGGCACGCCCCTTGCCGACCGGCTGCTGTCAGTTCCCACCGAATCTCCCTGACCGGTCCGGATCTCCCTCACTGCCGGATTCCGTGCAAGGGGAACGCACAGGTTCGGCTGTCAGGATGGGCCCGTGATCGACGACGGGGCCGGGGAGAGGCGGAGAGCCAGGGTTCGGGGCGGGCTCGGCTCGGCGCTGGTACTGGTCCTGCTGCTGGTCGTCCTGGGGCTCGGCGGCGATGGGTACGGCACCGCGGTCCGCGTGGGTATCCCGGCGCACCGGGAGGTGTCGGCGAGGCTTGCCCGCACCCCGCCGATGGGCTGGAACAGCTGGAACCTGCGTGGCGCTGCCGTGAGCGCAGCCGACATCCGGGCGGCGGCCGACGCACTGGTGCGCACCGGCATGCGTAACGCCGGTTACCGCTACGTGACCATCGACGACGGCTGGATGACGACGGCCCGCGACGAGCACGGTGCTCTCGTCGCCGATCCGGACCGGTTCCCCGAGGGCATCGCCGCGCTCGCCCGCTACGTGCACGGCCGCGGTCTGAAGCTCGGCATCTACGAGTCGCCAGGCGTCACCACCTGCCAGGGGCGAGCGGGCAGCTACGGCCACGAGGCACAGGACGCCGCCACCTTCGCGAGCTGGGGCGTCGACTACCTCAAGTACGACGCGTGCAGCTACCCGACCCTGCATCCCGCCGGTACCGACGCACAGGCCTGGCTCGTTGCCGGCTTCACCCGGATGCGCAACGCCCTCGATGCCACCGGCCGCCCGATCGTCTACAGCATCAACCCGTCATCGGGTGACCCGGCCGGGGAGCAGGCCTGGCGGTGGGCCTCCTCGGTGGCCAACCTGTGGCGGGTCACCAACGACCACGCGCCCTGCTGGGCGACCGTTCTGCCGATGGACTACTACCCGGGTGTGTGCCTGTCCGACAACCTCGACCGCACCGCGGCCTGGTTCTCCGCCGGTGGGCCCGGGCACTGGAACGACCTCGACATGCTCACGGTCGGCCTCACCCCGAACGCCGTCAATCCGGACGTCGAGAACCTCGCGAGCCTGGCCACCGGACGACTGTCGAACCAGCTCGACGACACCGAGGCCCGCACGGAACTCGGCGTCTGGTCGATGTTCGCCTCCCCGCTGATCGCCGGCAACGACCTGACCGCGATGAGCCCGGCGACCCGAGCCGTCCTGACGAACCGGGCGGTGCTCGCCGTTGACCAGGATCCGCTCGGCGCACCGGCAGTCCGACGCGCCGACACCGGAAGCAGCGGTACCGGGCTGTCGGACGGACTGGCGGTGTGGACGAGGCAGCTTGCCGGTGGCGACACGGCCGTGCTGGTCGTCAACCGGGGGGACAGCGGCCGCGCTGCGCGCATCACCGGCACTCACCTCGCGCTGGCGGCCCACCCGGGCGGCTACCAGATCACGGACCTGTGGACGGGACGGGCCGCCCCGTCCACCGCCGCGCTCCCGACCCTGTCGGTGACCCTCGCGCCACACGCGGCGGCCCTGCTGCGCCTCACCCCGACGGCCCTCACCGCCAGGTGAGAGCGGACGGACCTCGGTTGCCGAGGTGCCGGTTGCCGAGGTGCCGGTTGCCGAGGTGCTCATCGCAGAAGCTGTTGCTGATGGCATCTACTCCGGTACCTGTGGCGTTGATCCCGATGAGCGGGTAGCAGACCGAGGGCTTCCCGAAATCCTGCTCGAAGGTGACGGGCGGCGTCAGGCCACCGGCGGTGTACCCCTTCACCGCACGCAGGCCGGTGATGAAACCCGCTCGGGTCGGGTACGGCCCGGCCGCCCGCAGACCACGAATCATCATGTCCGCGGCGACGCGCCCGATGAGGGCGAGGGTGTCCCCCGTGACCTGGAGCTCGGGTGAACAGTTTCGTTCCCGTGTCGCTCTGGCCTGGATCGAGAGCGGCGGGATGCCGGAACGCGACAGCCGGAATGCGGAACACGGCAGTTAGAACAGGGCGGGGGGTCCGGCGGGCAGGGGGGTGGGCAACGGGGCGAGATCGAGGTGGGGGACGCGGGCGCGGACGTCGTCGTGGAACTGGCGGGCCAGCTGCGGTGCATCCGCGTTGTCCGGGGTGTGGACGAAGACGGTGGGGGAGCGGTTCTCCCGCAGCCAATCGGCGCAGATGTCGGCCCAGGGCTGCCAGCCCTCGGCGGTGCGGGCCGGGTCGTCACGGCCGAGGTAACGGATGATCGGGCGGTCGGTGAGCGCGTGGGTGCGCCGTGGCACCCGCGGCTTCTTCGTCCAGGCGTCACGTTCGGCATCGCTGGTCGGTGGGCTGGCGAAGAACACGGTGGTGTCGAACGGAATCCATTCGGCGCCGACGCTCAGCAACGCCCGTTCCAGCACGTGCGCCGCCTCCGGGTCCGCGAAGAAGGCCGGATGCCGGACCTCGACGGCATACCGGTGCGTCGGCGGGAGGCGGCGCAGAAAAGTCGCGAGTGCCGGCACATCATACGGGGTGAACGCGGGGGGAAACTGCAGCCACAGCGCTTCTATCCGGGAACCGAGTGGTTCCACGGCGTCGAGAAAGGCGCGCAGCGGAACGTCGACGTCCGTCAGGCGCCGGTCATGGGTGATTGTTTTCGGCAGTTTTAGCGCGAAGCGGAAGTCCGGGTCGGTCTGGCCGGCCCAGGAACGCACGGTGTCCGCACTCGGGGTGGCGTAGAAGGTGGTGTTGCCCTCGACCGCCGTGCACCAGCTCGCGTAGTGACGCAGCCGCTCGGTGGCGGGCAGTGGATGGGGGAGGAACCGCCCGTTCCACGAGGCGTGCGCCCACATCGCGGCGCCGACATGCAGCCGCATCGGGTACAGCATCCTCCAGTGTGCGCAGGCCAGGGGCGGGCGAGTGTGACGCTACCGCTGGCGGACCATGGTCGGCACAGCGGGGGCGGCTGGCGACCCGGCATCGGCGGCATCGGCGGCGTCGTCGAGGTCGACGAACTGGCGGGCCTGCAGGGTGAACAGGTCGCGGTAGATACCGGGCCGGTCCATCAGCTCGGAGTGGGTGCCGTTCTCGACGATCTGACCGTCGTCGAGAACGTAGATGCGGTCGGCCCTGCGGACGCTGGCCAGGCGGTGGGTGATGAGCAGGACGATGCGGTCGCGGCCAAGGGTGCCGAGCAGGTCGAACAGCGCCTGCTCGGCGCGGGCGTCGAGGGCCGCGGACGGCTCGTCGGCAATGATGAACGGGGCGTTCCGGTAGACGGCGCGGGCGCAGGCGATTCGCTGCCACTGTCCACCGGACAGGTCGTGACCGGAGTTGTACTGCCGGGCGAGCGAGGTGTTGTATGCGTATGGTAGCCGGTTGATCACCTCGTCCGCGCCGGTGGCGACCGCGGCGGCGACGACGCTGTCAGGCCCTTCGGCGGCCAGACGGCTGACCCGGCCGACGGCGATGTTCATCCGGGCGGACATCGGCCAGCGCGTGTACGACTGGGGAACGAGGCCGATCCGGTCGCGGACGCTGTCCGGGTCGACGCCGGCGAGGTCGACGTCGTCCCAGCAGACCCGACCGGAATCCGGGGCGTACAGGCCGGCGAGGATCTTCGCCAGCGTGGACTTGCCGCTGCCGTTCACCCCGACGAAGGCCACCACCTGCCCGCGGCGCAGCTCCACCGACACCTCGCGCAGGGCGACGGTGTCGGTGTGCGGATAGGTGTACGAGGCGTTCTCAACCCGGATGACATCCGGATCCGCCGGCGCGTGGGCGGTGCGCTGCTCGGGAATCCGGCGGGCCGCCTCCTGCATCCACGAGCGGTACTCGGCGAAGTACAGGAAGTTCTCGTA
Source organism: Frankia sp. R82 (assembly GCF_023716925.1). GTDB lineage: Bacteria > Actinomycetota > Actinomycetes > Frankiales > Frankiaceae > Frankia. The sequence continues at coordinate 10,119 of NZ_JAMQQG010000021.1, read as the reverse complement.
CGCCTCGGTAAGGCTTGACAGCGCCGATTCCAGGGCGCTGCGGCCGGTGCGGATCGCGAGCACCGCGGTGCCGGCGGCGGCCAGCGGCATCACCCCGTGATCCAGCAGCAGGATGAGCACGACGTAGGTGGCGCCGAGCGCGAGGCCGGCGACGCTCTCGCCGATGAGTCGGTAGCGGGCCTGGCCGCGGCCGACCCGCAGCTGCTCGGCCTCGTAGTCGCGGGCAAGGCGGGTGTACTCGTCGAGCAGGAATCCGCCCAGCCCGAACGAGCGGATCTCCGCGGCGCACTCCCGGTCACTCAGGTGGTGCTGAAGCATGTACTGCCGCCGGACCTGGCGGATCCGGCCGAGCCAGGAGGTGTACCGCAGCCGGGCCGACCGGGCGGTCGCCCAGCCGTCCGGCACGGTGGACAACACCAGCAGCGGCAGCAGCAGCGGGTGCAGAACGCCGAGCACACCGCCGGCGACGACCATCCGCACCGCCGCGGTGAACACGTCCACGACATTGTCGACGAGCTGGCGCCCGCCCGCCGCACCCCGCTCGGCGGCCTCCAGGTCATCGACGAACCGGGGATCGTCGAAGGCCATCACGGACGTACGGGTGGCAAGGTCGAGTAGGCGCACGGTGCAGACCCGGTCGATACGCGGTCCGAACCGGCTGCGCAGCAGGTTCTCCACCAGGGACAGGGCGGTGCGCAGCGCCCCGGCGCCGACGACGAGCGCCATCGCCGGCAGAGCTGCCCGCAACCGGTCCGGCGTCGGCCCCTGGGAAAGCAGGCCGGTCAGCGCCCCGGCCACGGCGAGCAGACCCACCGCCTCCAGCAGCCCCACCACGACCCGCACCGTGACCAGCGCGATCAAGCCGGCCCGGTCGGCCTCGAAGGCCAGCGACCATGACAGCCGCAGCAGCCCCGGAAGCTGACGGGCCATGGTGCGCACGCCGGTGTGTTCCATCGTGCGCATGTGCTTGGTCCACGCGCCGGTGGAGTCGCCGTCATCCTGCCCGTAGGTCAGGACCGGATCAGGCGCCATGGTGGTCGGGGCGGCCGTGGCAGTCGGGGCCGCCGTGGCATTCGGGGTGGTCGGGGTGGTCGGGGTGCCGGACGTGCCGCCGAGCCGGTCCGGTACGGCTGCTGTGCGGTCTGGGCTACCGTCCACCGATCCAGGGTGCGCGCCGATGGCCGGGCAGACCCCGTCATCCGCCGGGATTCGCGACCTGCGTTGCGCTGGCCGATGGTTCACCCGGATTGTCGGAGCCCGGAATTCCGCCTGGTCGGGCGACCATCGTCGAGTTCGGCGCATGCCAGTCCGTCGAGACGAACCGGTGGCGGATCAGCCACTCGTCGCCTACCGGGACGAAGGTGTCCCGGTAACGGCCATAATGATCCAGGCCGATCTCGGTGACCACGGTGAAATAGGTTGCCACCCGGGCCTCGGTCGCGGTGAGCTCGAGGAACCGGGTGTTCGTCAGGTTGTGCCGCACGATCCGCCGCCCGCCCGCGCCGGCTCCGCCGGGCGGTGGAACCACCGACGTCGCGGGATCGGCGCGCGCCGGCAGGGTCAATGGCGGCGGAGAAAATGGCGGCGGAGAAGAAGCCGGCCGTGCGCCAGCGGCGGTGCCACCGAGAAAGGCAGTGCCACCGAGAAAGGCGGTGCCACCGAGGAAGGCGACGATCGCCTGCCGGCCGCGCAGGGGCGCGTGGCCGCGCAGTTCGAGCTCGCCGTCCTCGCAGAAGGCCAGCGCGAGCTCGGCCAGGCGCAACGCGTCGCCGGACCAGCTGTAGCGCACCAGCGAGTCGCGGATGCGCTCCCGCGCGACCAGCTCCCACAGCTCCATAGTCCGCGCAGCGTAGTGCCCGCCCGGCGCAGGCGCGACGACTACGACCGGGCAGGCAGGCAGGGCTCAGGAGCTGACGCGTTCCCCGCAGAAGTTGGCCGCGGTGGTGATCATGCCGTTGCCGGCGGCGTTGACCGTGGTGAACGGGTAACAGATGGGGAGCTTTCCGAAGTCCTGGTCGAAGTCGATGGGCGTGATCAGGCCACCGGCACTGTAGTCCTTCACCGCGCGCAGGTGGGTGATGAAGGCCGCCCGGGTGGGGCAGGGACCGGCCTCCTGCAGACCGCGAACCAGCATGTCGCCGATGATGTAGCCGACCCGCGCGAGAGTCTCGCTCGTATCCTGCTGGTCGGGAGAGTACCGGGCCATGGCGTCCCGGTAGGCGGTGAAGCCAGGTGAGGTCGGATCGATCGCCTGGGCGGTGTAGACGGTCAGCCCGGACAGCAGCGAACCGTACTCCTGCAGGAGCTGGGAGCTGGGGGCCTGACTGCTGCTGAGGATGAGCCTCGGACTGGCGCCGCTATGCCGCACCGCGGCGACGATCTTGGCGAAGCTGTCGATGGACAGTGCGCTGACCAGCGTGTCCACCTTGTCCGCGGCCACTTTCCGGACGATCTCGTCGATCTGGTTCTGGGTCGGCGTCTCATCGGCTGGCGCCGTACTCACCGGAAGGCCGACCGACTCGAAGCTGCCCTGGAGCTGGCGGGACGTCTGGTCGGAGACGCCGATGCCGGCCGGATCGACGACGACGAGGGCCCGTGTTCCCCCGGACTGCCGGGCGAACTTCCCGAAGGTGGTGATCGTGTCCGTCGAGTTGACGGTCCCCTGGGAGTAGCTGTAGGTGAACATGTTCCGGTACTGCGCCCACACGGGCTCCGCGGCGACGCCGATCACCGGAATCCCCCGGGAGGCCAGGAAGCCGGCCCCGCCGGACGAGGTGGCGGTCGACTCGAGGATGGCGAAGCTGTTCCGGTTGTCCACCAGGTCGCGGCTGACCACGCTGTTGGTGTCCGCCCGTCCCCGGTCGTCGGCCCACTCGTAGCTGATCGTGCGGCCGTTCACACCGCCGGCGGCGTTCGCCACGCCGAGCCGGGCGTTCAGCCCCGAGCGCGTTGCCTGAAATATCGGGGCAAGTGGTCCTGTATCCGGATATATGAGTCCGACCTTGACCCCGCTCGGGGACACCCCAGGTCCGTTGCAGTCCGCGGCCGAGGTGGCCGAGTCGGTGCTGCAGCCGATCAGTGCGGACAGGCACAGCAGCGCGACGGGCAATACTGAAAGTGCACGGATTGACACCTGGAGGCCCTCTCCGGGGGTGGGATTGCGGGTGGCGGACATAGTAGCTGTCGAAGAACAATGAACTAACCATTAATTGCCACTGGTTGGCGCTGCCGTATCGGCGACCCCACCAGGGATGCTTTGGTTACCGAGTGGCTCATGCCGATCTCTCGGAGTGATGGTTTGTGGTCGGCGATGGCAAATGGTCGCCCTGGGTTGTCGTTAAACTGCCACGAGTTGCCGACGGGGTGGGTCGGGTCGGCGGGTCGGAGGGCGGGGATCCCTGGAGGTATCGGATGTGCGAATCGGAAAATAGGTGCGAATCGGAATTTGACCCAGAAGGACTTTCTGTCTTTCGGGGTTTGTTGATCCGGCGAATCGATGCGGAGAGCTAGCGGCCGATCGGTTCACCACAAAAATTTTGGCTTACGGTAATTAGTCCATTGCCGAGAGTGTTGACGCTGGTGAACGGATAGCAGGCCGGTACCTTGCCGAAGTCGGCCTCGAAGTCGACGGGCGGGGTGAGCCCGCCGGCGGTGTAGTTCTTCACGGCGCGTAGGCCGGTGATGAAGCTCTGTCGGGTCGGACAGGGGCCGGCCGCCTGCAGTCCGCGGATCAGAAGATCGGCGGTGATGTAACCGGTGAGCGCGACGAGTTGGCTGGAGTCCTCGAGCTCGGGGGAGTAGCGTCGCATGTTCGCCTGGTAGGTACCCACGGCCGGGTTGCTCGGGTCCAGCGGCTGGCTGGTGTAGGTGGTCAGGCCGGCCAGCAGCGGACCAAACGTGGCGAGCAGGTCGGCGTCGGGTGGTTGGCCTCCGGAGAGAAGGACCTTGGGGTGCAGCCCGCGCCGGCGCACAGCCGCGATGATCTTTGCGAACGTCTCGGTTGTCAACGCGCCGACGAGCGTGTCGACGTGACCTGTGGTCATCTCGTGAACGATGTCGTTCAGCTGGGCGGCGGAGGGGTCCTGGTCGGCCTTGGCCAGGCTGACGTGTATTCCGGCCGACTCGAGGCTGGTCTGCATCTGTCGGGTCGAGACGTTCGGCAGGCCCAGGCCCACCGGGTCGGAGATGACGAGCGCCCGGGTGCCGCCCTGACTGCGGGTGAACTTCCCGAAGGTGTTCACTGCCTCCGACGTTTTCAGGGCGCTCTGGTTGTAGGTGAACGAGAACATGTTCCGGTACTGGGTCCACACCGGTTCGGCGGCCATGCCGACGACGGGAATCCGGTTCGAGGCAAGGTAGGAGGCCCCGCCTGTCGAGGCCGGAGATGTTTCCATGATGGCGAAGACCTTCCGGTCTTCGATCAGGGTCCGGGCAATCGAGCTGTTGGTCTCGAGTTTTCCGCGATCGTCGTCCCATTCGTAGCTGATCTGACGGCCGTATACGCCACCGGCGGCATTCGCCGCATCGATACGCGCGCCCATGCCGGCCCGCACCCCAGCGAATGTGGTTGCCAGTAACCCGCTCGCCGGGAAGATGAAACCGACCCTTATCCTGTTCGGTAGGACGCCCTGTGCCGCTGTGTTACAGGTCTCGGCGACGGCTTTCGGCCTGCTGCCACAGGCCGCCGCGAACACGAGGCAGAGCAGCACGGCCAGGAACGCCGGGAGCGCACGGGACCTCGCCGGCAACGCCCTTCTTGGCGCGATCCGGGCCCGATCGACGGGTGGCCGCTTCGAGCGGGTGCGGGCCCGATCGCCGCTGGGGCTGGCCGGCCGGTACGGCAGGAGAAACGGCGTGGTCCAGTGCCACCCGGTTCGCCGCAGCCACACCGATGCTCTGGAGAGGGCGGGATCCGGCGATAAGGCCATGATGTCGGATTGTTCCTGCAAGGCACTGAAGATGCTCGCCCAGACGAGACATCCTGGAGGTCCGTTCCTCGTCGATCGCGGTGGTTCGCCGAGGATGTCGGCCTCCACGGCGCTGCTTCTCGTCGTGCGCGTACCGGCCGAGCAGGTCCGATGACGGTTGGGGGTTGGCCGCATACGGAGGGTGCGAGATTGGCCGGCCGCCGCACTTCAGTGCCATTGCGGCCGTCTCCGCAGGCCGGTCGGCCTTTCCCCGGTGCGTCGGATGTTTCCCGCCGCTACCCGTCCGGCAGGTCCCAGCGGACCGGAAGGGCAGCGCACCCGGCAGGTTCGTCACCGGCCCCCTCGCGGGAGTTCGGGTTCGTCCTCACGCCGGGCTCGGGGGGACCGCGGACGTCCAACCGCTGGGCAGCGCGGTGCCGTCGCTCTGTTCCGCACGTAGCCGCACCACATAGCTGTCCTGCGGTGTGCCGGGGTCCGTGTCCAGGACGGCCGGTGAGGTTCGGACGTGGACGATCCGGGTCACGCCGCCGCCGATCACGGCGAGTCCGCGACTGTCGGCGCCAGGAACGTCGTCGGCCTGCCAGGACACGACGAGGGTGCTGCCGTCCGCGCTCACCCGGGGTGGCGAGAGGGGGGCATCGAGGCCTGCGATGGTGTGCGGATCGCTCCAGGGCCGCTGCGTGGTGCCGGGCGGGGCCCCGGTGAGTTCGGGGGCACTGCGAACCTGGAACTCGTGCCGGCCGGCGGCGGTCGCGCCGGGGTCGTCGGCGAGGCCGGACAGTGCCAGGCTCACCGACGTCTCCTCGGCTCCGACCGTGCGCTGCGCACCGTCCGGGGTGCGCCAGCGCACCACCTGACGTGGGGTCGGCGGCTCGGCCGGCTCCCAGGTGACCAGGACGGTGTCGGTATTGGGATCGGCCTGCACCGAGATGATCCGCGGTGGCCGGAACGTGGCGCGCCGCACGGTCGTCCACGAGGTCTGCCCGCGGGCCCGGGACGAGCCGCCGAGGGTGCCGCGAACCGTGATCTCGTAGGTGTGACCGGCGGCCAGGTCGGGCACGCGCAGCACGGTCGCGTCCGTCGATGCGGTCAGGGGGATCTGAACGAGAACGGGGGCTCCGGGGGCGTCGCGGTCCAGGGCGCTCACCATGATCTCGTGGCCGGTGGCGCCGGGTACCGGAGCCCAGCGCAGGTCGGTGGACTCCGGATTGTCGATCACCGTCAGTGCGGTGGGAGCGGGCAGCATCCGGATCCGCAGCCACGCGAGCGAACCGGCCGGCCGGCCCGAGCTGCCCGGGTCGGTGGGGCTGTCTGCGTCGGTGGGGCTGCCTGCGTCGGTGGGGCTGCCCGGCTCGGCCGGAGCGCTGCGGCCCACCTCGTCGCCCGGCGGCTCGTAGGCCCCGGTGCCCAGGTCGACGAACGGCCCGGGATCGCTCCACGGCCCGGCCCCGGTGTCGTCGGTGGAACGCATCCGGACGCCCACGATGTCACCGTCGGCGATGTTGTAGGTCATGACTGCCCAGGCGAACACCGGCGGGCGCAGGGTGCCGTCATCGTCGTGCGGTGGGATCCAGTCGGTGGCGGCCGGCACCATCAGCTCGATCTCCGGGGACGGGTCGAGGCGTTGCCCGGCGCGGTCGACGACCTGCACCTGGTAGCCGGTTGCCCCCACGACGACCGAACCGGCGGCAACCATGGACTCGCCGTACATCTCGAACTGGGTGATCGCCGGCGCGGGCAGGACGTGCAGCGGCGCCCGGGTGGGCACCGACCAGTGCATGTCCCCGTCGGGCGAGACGGCTGCGACCCGCACCCAGGCGACGGATCCCGGCACGAGCGACGGATGCTCGATCGTCGCGGCCTGCTCGTTGTTCGGGTCGGACAGGCGCACGTCGGCCAGAGCCGGCATCGACATCGGTCCGCGGGCCACCTCGCCGCCGCCGCTGCCAGGCGCGTCGGGGTCGTCGATGGGCCCGGTGGCGGGCGCGCTGTCGGTGGCGGCGCCGTCGAGGGGGGCGAGCAGCTGTAGGGCGAAGCCGGCGGGGGCGGTCGCCGGGTCGCCGTCCCAGGCCACCCGCAGGGCGCCGGCGGCAGCGTCGAAGAACGTCTGCCGGATCTGGGGCGGGTCGCCGGGCAGCAGCCGCACGGTGACGGCCACCGGGTCGACCGGATAGCCGGTGCCGGTCGCCGCCACCGTCACCACCATGGGCACGTCCACCGGTAGACCATCTGCCACCCCCACCGGCACTGCCCACCGCGTGGCGGTCCCCGGCAGCGTCGCGCGCACCGGCCCACCGGTACCGGCACCGGTCTCGGTGGCATCGGCGCCTGCTGTCGCGGAACCCGCGCGGAGGTCGGGGACGGCGCTGACGGTCCAGGCGGTCGGGGGGGTCGAACCGGGCGTCCAGGCGATCCGCAGCTCGGCGGCGACCTGTTCGGCGTGCAGGGCGCGCGGGGCGTAGTCGGGGACGAGGTAGGTCGTCGTGGTCGCGGCGCCGACGTACCAGGCGAACAGATCTGTGGGATGCCCGATCGTGGCACTGACCTGCACCGTCACCGTGTGGCCACCCGCGAGGGCGGTGGCGTCCACGAGGTCGAGTGTGCGGGTCCGCACGCCCGCGGGCTGTGCGGGGGCGACAAGGGTGACCGGTGCGGTGGGCCGTCCGGACGTGGGGTCGACCGGGCCGACGGAGGTGACCGGGCCGACAGAGGTGACCGGGCCGACGGAGGTGACTGTGACCAGGTAACCGACCGCGTCGCCGGGCACCGCCGGCCAGTCGACGTGGACCCGTCCGGCCGCGGTGGCCCGGATGGTCGCCGCGGCGACGGCAAGCTTGCCCCGCACCACCGCGTCAGCCTGCTCGCGCATCCGCTGGGCCTGCTCACGGCGGTGCCGGGCGGCCCGCTCCTCGTCGGACTCCGCGCCGAACAGGTGCGCCAGCGCCCCGAGCAGGGACGAGAAGAAGCTGACCGCGGCCGCCGCGGCGGCGACAACCTCGACCGTGACCAGCGCCGCCGCCTGCGCGGTGGCGGCCTGTCCGGCCTCGGCGAGCTTCTCGGCCGCCTTCGCGAGTTCCGCCTCCCCCGAGTCCGGGTCGGAGCCGGGGTCGTCGTCGCCGGGGCCGTCCGGATCGTCGGACCGGTGGCGCCGGCTGTACTCGTCGCGCAGCCGCGGGCTGGTGTCGCCCCGGCAGATCAGTGCCGCCAGTGCCCGGTTCGACAGCTGTTCGAGCGCCAGCGCGCTGCTGAGCCGCATGAGCGCGGCCGGGTCGGCGAGGATCCCCGCGACGACCCCCTCGACCAGGCCGGCCACGGCATCGATGATCATCGTGGCGAGGTCCGCGAGTGCGAACGACCGCGGCGCGGTGATGGGGAACGAGAACGTCACGGGTGTCGTGTCCGGGTTCACCTGCACCCGTGGCCCGCCGGGCAGTCCGGCGAACACGTCATAGCGGACGTCCACCTCGACCAGCGCCGCCACCGGCTCCGGCTCGTCCGGCCCGTCCGGCTCGTCCGCATCCGCCTCGTGGGGGGACGGGGACGGGGACGGCGTGGACGGCGCGACGGCCGGTTCGTCGGTGGACGCCGCGGCGGGCAGCGGGGAGACCCGCATGGCGGTGTGCCAGCTGCCGGTGATGAGGGTGCGTCCGCCCAGCGCACCCAGGGCACGGCACGGATCGTCCGACCCGAGGGTCTCCAGCAGACGGGCGAGGTCGACCTCGGGCAGGTCGAGCGCGATCGGCCAGTCGGTGATGCGGAACCCGGTGGGCTCGCTCCACTGCACCCCGAGGGTGAACGCGGCGCCGACCGGGGTGGCCGGGCCGGCGTAGGTGATGGTGCCCTGGTAGGTCGCCGCAGCGGATGCGGTGGCCGGGGTGTAGCGCAGCTGCCCGTCGCGCAGGCGCAGGCCGAACAGGTCGAAGCCGAAGCCGAGATCGAACGTGGTCTGCTGCGGACGGATCTGGACGGCGGCCACCGGCCCGGCGGCGGCGTCACTCGGCGCGGTGATCGAGACCAGGCCGAGGTCGAGGGGGTGTGCGAGCCCCACCGTGCCGGTGACTCCGATGCCGTCCTGCACGACCGCGCCGAACGCGAAGGTGACGCCGAACAGTTCGACGGTCGCGGCCAGCCGCAGCCCCGCCGCGACCGCCGGTTCGCCGGGGCCGGCGGCCGGTAGCGCGGCCGGCGCATAGGACAGTTCGCCGGAACGCAACGTCAGGTCGGGCAGACCGGTGAGATCGGGATCGACCCCGATGCACTGGGCGAACAGATCAGTGAGCCCGACCGGCTGGTCCAGACTCACCCGGACCAGACTCGCCGTGCCGCCGCGGAACTCCACCGCCCCGACCAGACCGCCGACCTGCCCGATCCCCACCGTTCCGACCAGCGCGAACCGGGCCAGCTGCCACTGCTCGTCCGTCCTGACCCAGTCGAGGTCGAGCCGGACGGAGGTGAGCGTGATCCCGGGAACGCCCAGCGGACGGGTGAGCGCGTCGGTGCCGACGAGGGCCAGCCTGCCGGTGGCATCCGCCACACCGACGGTCAGCTCGCCCGCGAACCGCAGTGCCACGGTGCCGCTCAGGGGCCGGGGTCCGGTCGACGGCGACGTTCCCGCGGTGCCGCCGTCGCCGGCCGCGTCGCCGCTTCCGGGGGCGGCGGCACCGGTGGTGGCTGTACCGGTGGTGGCCGTACCGGTGGTGGCCGTACCGGGGATGGCGAGGCCGCCGGTGCAGATCAGATGGAGCCGTTCGGCGGCGCGGGCCCGGTAGCTCAGCTCGACGCGGTCGAACACGATCGTGCGCAGGATCGTGAACGCTCCCAGGGACGCCCGCAGGAGCGTGGCACCTGGATCGTCCGGGTCGATCCGGGCGCGGATCGCGATCGTGGTGTCGGCCCGGGTCTCCACGACGACGGCGAGTGCGTCCCAGACGCCGCCGGCGCAGACGAGCTCGGCGTCCACGGTCAGGCCACGTTCGAGGGCGGTGCCCACGGGCAGCCGCGGCAGTGCCGGCAGCGTCAGCGGTGTCGGCAGGGCCGCGCTGGCCGTGCGCAGCCGTTCGATTCCGGCGAACGGCCCAGCCGCCGACGCCGACGCCGGCCCGGCGGGCAGGGCGAAGGACGAGACGGTCACGGTGGCCCGGGCGACCCGCACGAGCCCGTCGAGGGTGGCGAGCGCCGCGCGGGCCAGCCG